>CAZBWT010000039.1:0-4451 GCA_964495625.1 uncultured Prevotellaceae bacterium
GAAACCGTTCTGACCCACCACGATGTTGATCTTGGGGTCGAGGTTGTGCCAGGCCAAGGTGGTGTTGCCCCACATAGACCGGATGTCGATGTTGCGAATATAGAGTGCTTGATCTCCCATGGATGACTGAATGGTTTTAGAGTGTGAAACATGCCGCAATGCCAAGGCTCGCCGCCCCGCACCATGGCTAAATAGAAGCAGCACACTCCACTCGCCGCTCTACGGGCAGGATGAAGTGTGCTGCAAACTTACTGTTTTTTGTTATTAGTTCGGCACAATGTGTCGTCTTTTTCACTTTAACGCGCGGTTGACACCGCAATCAGCGCGCATAACCGAAGGTTTTAGCCAAACATCTGCTTCAGCTTCTGACGGAAGCGCTGCAGTGCCGAGGGCGAGGTGCAGAAGTGCGGCTTGTCGCGCAAGGCTTCGATGGTCTTGCGTTCGTCGGCATCGAGTGCCTCGGGCACATAGACCGAGATGTTGACGGTCAACTCGCCACGACCATAGCGGTTCACCGTGGGGAGGCCCTTGCCGGGGTAGTGCTGCATGGTGTTGGGCTGCGTGCCGGCAGGTATCTTAATCTTCATGGTGCCGTCCACGAGGGGTATCTCAACCTCGCCGCCGAGGGCTGCCGTGGGGAAGTCGAGCAGGAGGTTGTAGATGAGCTGGTTGTCCTGGCGGATGAAGTCGGTCTGAGCTTCTTCTTCAATCAAGATGTAGAGGTCGCCGTTCTCGCCGCCATGCATGGCAGCATTGCCGTGACCTTGCATGTTGAGCTGCATGCCTCCGGCTACACCGGCGGGTATCTTTACGTCTACCACCTCTTCGCCCATGACGATGCCTTGACCGCTGCAATGGGGGCATTTGGTCTTGATCTTGCGCCCCGTGCCCTGGCAGTCGGGGCAAACCGTCTCGGTCTGCATCTGCCCGAGTATGGTGCGCATCACTTTGCGCACACGACCCTGACCGTGGCACGTGGTGCACGTCTCAAACTCCGAGCCGTCTTTGGCACCGGTGCCGTGGCAGTGCTCACAGCGCACATATTTCTTCACCTTGAGGTGTTTCTCTACACCATTGAGCACGTCGAGGAGCGACACCTTGACGCGCACACGGATGTTCGAGCCGCGTGCCATGGGCGACTCTTCTTCAAAACCGCCGCCGAAGCCGCCACCAAAGAACTGGTTAAAGATGTCGAAGGGATTGCCGTGGAAGCCGCCGCCACCGAAGCCACCCTGACCGGGCTCTTCAAAGCCGAACTGATCGTAGCGGCTGCGACGTTGCGGATCGCTGAGGCACTCGTATGCCTCGGCCACTTGTTTGAACTTTTCTTCCGCCTCTTTATCGCCGGGATTTTTGTCGGGATGATATTTCATAGCCAACCGACGGTAGGCTTTCTTAATTTCGCTGTCTGAGGCATCTTTGGCGACGCCGAGCACTTCGTAATAGTCTTGTTTTGCCATTTCGTTTATCCGCGCAAGTGTGTTGCGTTCATATATTTATCTAATTGCCGCGCAAAGATATAGCTTTTTTCGCTCACTGTGAAATTTATCTACAAAAAGGGAGCGACAGATGCGCTTTACCCGCCACCGTTCTGAGTGGCATCGTAAAGCGCACCTGTCGCTTAAGGGGTGCGGGTTATCGGATTACAATCTTCTTGCCGCGCACGATGTAGATGCCGGCGGGCAACTGTGCGGCAGGCTCGATGCCGGCGGCGAGGGTGGCAACGCGCTGACCCATCAGGTTGTAAACCTCGACGGGAGTCGATGCCTCATCGGCTGCAACGGCGGTCAAGGCAGAAGATGTGGAGACGACCTCGAACTCTGTGCCGGCTCCCTTCAGCGTGAACTTGGGGTTGTCGGTGATGTTCTGAAGCGAGGCGGAGAGGTCGGTGGTCCACGTGCCTTCGGTGGCGAAGTTATAGGTGAACGTCACGTGCTGCGTCTCGCCCGGAGCAATCTTATAGAGGGTGTCGGACTTCACAGAGCGCACCATGTCGTTCGGGTCGGTCATATCCAAATAGAACGAGCCTACGAAAGTCTCGTCTTTGCCATTGGTGACATCGACAGAGACAGTGCTCTCGGTGTTGACCACATAGCGTTCGGTGGCGAAGCTCCAGTTGGCAGCCGTCATCGACATATCTACCGTAGGCTTCGACACGGCAACCGAGCCGTTCGACACCTCGAGGTTCAGATACCCCTCGCCGTTGAGGCGACAACGTATCAAGGCGGTGCTGTCGCTGCCCGAAGCCTGATAGTAGGGATAGAGGCGGTATGTGCCATCGGTCAAATCGGTGGGCAGGGTGATGTTGGCGCTGATGTTGTTGGTCAAGATGTTCACGCCCGACGCTGCAATCGAGAGGCTACCCACAGGGCAGCGCAACGAGGTGCCGTTGCCGGAGATGAGCGCAAAGACCTCACCGTCGATAGCCCAAGGCGAGTAGTTGGTGAGGTTCTTCAACACCAAACGCATCGTGCCGCCGGGAGTCGTCTTCTTGGTGGTTGACGAGATGCCGCCCTCGCAAGCCACCGGGCTATAATAGCGTCCCGTGTTGGCTGTGGGGGTGAGCTGCAACACGGCACTCTGCTCGGTGCTGTAGCCATTAGTAGAAACGGCGGCACCCGCGCCCACACCGGTGGGATTGAGCACACAGATGTCGTAATAGCCATTGTACTGACCGGACCATCCCCAGTTGACGTGATAGAAGCCGTTGCTGCTGTAGCCATCGACCACGAAGGCGTGACCGCCACTCGAGGCGATGCCCGAATAGAGCACCGGTCTGCCCTCTTGCAGCTCGGTATAAATCATGTTGTTCCACTCATCATAGGGGTAGACATTGCGACACTGCAACGTGGTGAGCGGGTTATAGCCGAAGTAATCGACCGTAGCAGCCAAATAGCACGGAGCGGTGGAACCGCTGTTGTCGGCAGCGTAGCTCATATTGAGAGCCACACCGCAATGAAACATCAGCTTTGCCACTTCGGCGCGCTGTTCGTCGGTCGAAGCGTCGTTATACTCCTCGGTCATCAGGTCCCAGTTATAGGTCTGCTCGGCAAAGTTCACGCTAACGGTCTGGCTGGCGGTGGTGTAGCTGTTGCTGCCCGTGCCGTGCTCGGGGTAGCGGTGATAACGCATCACCTGCGCCAAAGCAGTGGCCATGCAACCGGTGGGATAAGTGCGCGGGCAGAGGTTGCTGTAGGGGAAGTTCTGATCCCACGCTATCTTGCCGAGCAATGGCTGAATGGGAGCATAGTCGGCAAGCGAGTTCAAATCGGCAGTCGAGATGGCAGCCTCGGGGTGCTGCTCCACATAGGCTGCGGCAGCAGCCAACTGCTCGAGCCATTGGCTCAAGTTGGCGGGCATATCGGCGGTGGTGAACGTAGCCTCGGCACTGTATGCCACCACAGGGCGCATCAGGTCGCTGCCGCTCACGACGACGAAACCGCCCTCGCTGTCGTTAAAGACATAATAGGGCGCAGTGGCACCCTCGTCGGCACGGGTGGCAGCCAAAGCCGGGGTGAGACGCACCTGAGCGGCACGGCGACCCGAGCGGGCGGCTAAGAACTCTTGCGCCACGGAGGCAGCCTCTTGAGCAGTGCGAGGTGCGGCAGTAAGTTGAGTGGAAACTGTGCCAACGGCGAGCAGCCCCATAATGGCGGCAGGCAGGCGCAGTGATGTGGTGTTGAAATGCTGCATATAGGGATTATTCTTGGGGGCAGACGCGGTCTGCACGTCGCCCGTGTTACTTCTTTTTCTTCTTTTTCTTCTTCGTCGTGGCGGGAACCAGCGAGTTGGGATTATATTGTTCGTTCTTCATCAGGTCATCGACATTATAGAGGAACACCTGGTAGACTTCGTCTTTAAACTCGCCGCCGGTGTACTCCAAGATGTCTTGGATGATCTTATCGTCGAACTCCTCTGCCTCCTTGTTCGTTTCGTGGAAGCGACGCTTCATGTGGTTGGCACAAAGCTCAAAAAGGCGGATGCGTTGCTGCGGGTCGGTCATCTGCATGGCGCGCGTCAGCAAATCCTCCACCACACGTCCGTACATACGATAACGGATGGAGTGGCTGGTATAGCTCAGCGGCTCGGGTTTGCTGGTCAAATGCTCGGTCGGGATGATCTCGAAGGGGCAGTCCACGTCCAGCTTAAAGTCTGACAAGATGAACAGATGGTCCCACAAGATGCGCTGATAGCCCTCGACGTTCTTGACCTCGGGATAGAGATCCGCCATGATGCCCACCACTTGCTGAGCGCAAAGCGTGCGCTTCTCGCGGTCTTCAATGCTCAAGCAATATTCGATGAGCTTTTGTACGTTACGCCCATACTCCGGCAACTTAACCGGGGGGAGTGAAGTGTTATATTCTTGCATGAGGTGCGGGTGTGTTTTTTATATCATTAAAGCTGCATGAGGTTTCATAAAGCTCATTAGAAGGTTTCATGAAGCTGCATGA
>CAZBWT010000039.1:4551-14734 GCA_964495625.1 uncultured Prevotellaceae bacterium
TAAAGCTGCATGAGGTTTCATAAAGCTCATTAGAAGGTTTCATGAAGCTGCATGAAGTTTCATTGAAGCTCCTTGAGCAGATCTTTCGGCTTGGAAGCCACAAACTCCTTCAGATAGAACGGCACGAAATAGGCAACGTCTTCAAACTGGCCGGCATTGAAAGCCTTGACAGCCGGAGCCAACATGTCAGTTGCCAAGGGGTAGATGCCCTTAATGAAACGAGCGTTGGGGTGTTTAATCACGTCGGCACACTTATCTGCGCCGTCGCCGAAGAAGATGATAGGCTGCTTGTCGAGCTCCTCGCTGAAGCTGTCGGCATCAATCACCTTGGGGGCTATGGGGGAAACTTTATGCAGGGCGCGGTCGTAGAGGGCTGTGTAGACCTCCATGCGGCGAGCGTCAATCATGGGGCAGAAGAGAGCGTCGTCAGGCAATTCTGCGTCGGCAAACATCACGTGGCAGCACATAGCCTCTAACGTGCTCACGGCTATCAGGGGTTTGCTCATGCCGAAGCACAAGCCTTTAGCCTCAGAGACACCGATGCGCAGCCCTGTGTAGGAACCCGGTCCGCTGCTAACGGCTACGGCATCGACCGTAAGCTCATGTTCGCGCGCGTAAGTCATCAGTTCTTCCACATAAACACCGAGCAGAGACGCGTGGTTAGGTCCGTCGGGCGACTCACGATGGCAAACAATCGAGAAGTCATTGCTCAAGGCGGCGGAACAAGCGCGCGTCGAAGTCTCTATCATCAAAATATTGGCCATATTCTAAACAGAAATGTAGGGTAAATAACATCGGGCAGCCACTTAAATAAGTGAAACACTGCCATAAACAGCCGCAAAGGTAACGCTACGCGCCCAATCTTCCAAACGTTTGGCGGCACTTTTGGGCATCACCCCTTCAAGTTGTCACTGCCAAAGGCGAACGGCAAGAGGGCGCGCACGCCGTCGGCGGCATAGATCTTATCGCGGCTGCACATCAATATTTCTATGGGGCTTCCGCCACGTTCCTCCGACTCCAATATCACCTGTCGGCAGGCACCGCAGGGGGCGCACAAGTCGGTGGTAATCTCTCCATTGGTGCGGGCTATGATTGCCAACTTCAGCGGCTTGGCATCGGGGTAACGACTGCCGGCATAAAACAAGGTGGTACGTTCGGCACACAGCCCCGAGGGATAGGCGGCATTCTCTTGGTTGCTCCCGCTCACCACCTCACCATTGTCGAGCAACACGGCAGCGCCCACAGCATAGTGTGAATAAGGAGAATATGAGCGTAATGTGGCTTCTTTGGCGGCATCGACAACACTTTTTTGCGCTTCGGTCAACTCGGTGTAGGTGTAAATCTTTATCTTTGCGACAATTTCTAATTGTTCCATAGGGATGTTAGATTAGTGATTGGTGATTTTGCCGCAAAATTATAGTCGAATAATGAATAAACCAAGCTTTCTGCCCCGATTTGTCGCAATCGTTGGGTTGACCCTCATGCTGCTGCCCGCCACGGTCAAAGCGCAGCGCACCGCAGCCGGTGAAAAATACATTACCACCTACAGCAACATAGCCATGCGTCAAATGAGGCGCTATCGCATCCCCGCCAGCATCACCTTAGCGCAAGGGCTCTTAGAGTCCGGGGCGGGGCAGCAAACCTTGGCGCGTTCGGGCAACAACCACTTCGGCATCAAGTGTGCCGGCGGATGGACGGGTGGACGCACCTACAAAGACGACGATGTGAAAAACGAATGCTTCCGCACCTACCGCTCCGCCGAAGAAAGCTACGAAGACCACTCCAAGTTTCTGCTGCGCGACCGTTACTCATCGCTCTTCCGACTCGCCATCACCGACTACAAAGGGTGGGCTCAGGGCTTGAAACGTTGCGGCTACGCCACCGACCCCGCCTATGCCTCAAAACTGATACGCATCATCGAGTCATACGACCTGACGCGCTACGACCGACAAGTGCTCTCCGGCTCGAGCAAAGACTACCTCACCGGCACGCACACACTCTATCGCATGGGCAAGCTGCTCTATGTGGTAGCCACCACCGGCGACGACCTCAGCAGCATCGCCGAAGAGTTTGGGGTGAAGGTGCGCAAGCTGCGCAAATACAACGAGCTGACCAAAGACTACCAACTCAAGACGGGCGACATCATCTACCTGCAAGAAAAGAACAGCAAAGCCCCCAAAGGTCACAAGACCCACACCGTGCAAGCCGGCGAATCGCTCCACTCCATAGCCCAGCGCTACGGAGTCACCACCAAGTCGCTGCGCCGCCGCAACAAGATGGGCGACAACCTGCGCCTCTCTGCCGGCGAAGTGCTGAAGCTGCGCTAAGCCGGGGCACCCCCTCCCCCTCCACTCCCCCCAAACCTGCATGCACATGAAAGAATTTCTGCGCTCCGTAGCCGAGCATTATTACAACCAAGTTGTCGAAGCCACACCCGGTGGCAACCCCACGGCTCTGTCAGACTACCTCTTTGTCTTCCCCAACCGTCGTTCGTGCCTGTTCTTTGCCTACTACTTAGGCGAAACGGCGAGCAAGCCCGTGTTGGCACCCGCCACCACCACCCTCAGCGACCTCTTCGTCAAGATTAGCCGAAAGCTGCAAGTGGCGGACCGCATGTCGCTGCTCTTTCGCCTCTACGGACTCTATTGCAAGATGAGCGGCTCAGCCGAAGAGTTTGACAACTTTGTCTTCTGGGGCGACCTCCTGCTCTCTGACTTCGACGACATCGACAAATATGAAGTCAACGCGCGCGAGCTCTTTTATAACGTGCGCGACATCAAAGAAATCGACCTGCTCTATGCCGACTACGACCCCGAGACGATAGCCGTGATTCGCTCCTTCTGGTCGAACTTCTTCCCCAACGACAACGACCACAAGAAAGAGGTGTTCGACAAGATGTGGTGCATCCTCTACGACCTCTACGACACCTTCCGCCGCGAGTTGGCAGCCGACGGCTTAGCCTACCCGGGCATGCTGATGCGCAGCGTGGTTGAAGACATGGCGCGCGACAACTTCGACGAGACACGCTTTGCGCAGCTGATGCCCTATAAGAAGGTCGTCTTTGTGGGGCTGAACGCCATCAGCAAAGCCGAACGCCACTTCATGCTCCGCCTCAAGATGAGAGGCATGGCAGAGTTCTGTTGGGACTATGCCGACCCACGTCTGTGCGACCCCGCCTCACGAGCCGCCTACTTCACCGCCGACAACCTTGCCGACTTCCCCAATATCCTCACCGACGACGAACTGCGCCAAGGCTTGGTGCCCGACGCGCAGAAACAGGTGGAGCTGATTGCCGTACCCTCGGGCGTGGGGCAAGCCGTGCAAGCAGGTCACGTCTTGCAGCAGTGGATAGACGAAAAAGTCATCGACCCCACCCAGAGCGACAAAGACGCACCCGGCAACGCCATCCACACCGCTGTGGTGCTGCCCGACCAGAAACTGCTGATGCCCATGCTCTATGCCGTGCCCGAGGCATTGGAACCCTTCAACGTCACCATGGGCTACAGCCTGCACGCCACCCCCGTGGCGGCACTGATTGACGACATCATACACCTGCAAACCGACACCTGGCGCGACAACCGCCGACCGCAAGACACCTTCTATTACAAACCCGTGCAGGCACTGCTTGCCCACAACTACATCTGCGCCATTTGCGGCAACGCCGCCACGGAGCTCAACGACCGCATCTCGCGCGAGAGCCTCTTCAGAGTGCCCGCCTCGATGTTTGCCGACATCCCCCTGCTCAGCACCATCTTCCGCCGCGCACGCGACGCTCGCGATGCCGCCAAATATCTGCAAGATGTGCTCCGACAGCTGTTGCAGTTGGCTGAGAGCGAGATGCCCGCCGACGAAGACAGCGACGAGCCCACCCTCGACTTCCCGACAGAAGAGCCCTTGTTCGGTGCCGTAGAACGTGAGTTTGTGGCATGCTATGCCGGGGCGGTGGACCGCCTCGCCGCACTCATCGAACAATACGACTATAAGTTTAAGGTGAGCACCTTCTTCCACCTCTTGCAACGACTCACTCAGGGCGAGATGGTGCCCTTCAGCGGCGAGCCCCTGTCGGGCTTGCAGGTGATGGGTGTGTTAGAGACGCGCTCCATCGACTTCGACAACGTCATCATCCTGTCGATGAACGAAGGGGTCTTCCCCGCCAAAAACGTCAGCAACACCTTCATCCCCATGTCGCTGCGTGCAGCCTTCGGCATGCCCACCTTCCGCCACCGCGATGCCATCTACGCCTACAACTTCTATCGCCTCTGCTCGCGCGCCAAGCGTCTCACCTACATCTACGACACCCGCGCCGACGGCATGCAAACCGGCGAAGAGAGTCGCTACCTCTTGCAGCTGCAACACCTCTATGGGGTGAAGCCCACCGTGCGCCCCGTGCACTACACCATTGGGGTCACCAATGCCGAGACCTTCAGCGTGACCAAAGATGAACACGTCATGAGCCGCCTGGCGCGCTACTTAGACGGCGGCAAGAAAGCCCTCTCCGCCAGTGCGCTCAAAGCCTATTGCAGCTGCCCCGTGAAGTTCTACCTGACCTATGTTGAAGACCTGCGCGAAGACGACGAAGTCACCGAGGGCATTGACGGCAGTCAGTTCGGCTCCGTCTTTCACGATGCCATGAGCCGCCTCTACGCCCCCCTCTGCGGACGCATGGTCACGGCAGACTACCTGCGCGCCTTGGTCGAACAGCGCACCGACATCCGCACCGCCGTCGAGGCGGCATTCACCGCCGTGATGCGCGTGCCGCACCCCGAAGGCTACCTCGGACTCGTGTCAGAAATCATACAAGAATTCGTCATCCAGGTGCTGCGCCACGACATCGCGGTGGCACCCTTCACCTACATCGCCTCCGAATATCAGCAAACCACCACCTGCCACATGGGCAACCAAGCCGTGCGCCTCACCTGCATCTACGACCGCATCGACATAGACCGCAGCGGCACCATCCGCATCATCGACTACAAGACCAGCTCGCCCGGGCTCACCGCCGCACAGCGCAAGACGCAGTTCAACAGCGTGGCGGGGCTCTTCGACTCAGACAACAAGGGGTGCTCTGACGAGGCAATGCAGGTGCTGATGTATTGCGCCATGCTGCGCCGTGCCGGGGCTGACGACCTCAAAAAGCTGCGCCTCACCGGCGAGTTCTCACCCCACGACAAACTCATCACCCCCCACCTCTACTCCGTGCGCGACTTCCACCGCGACAACGTGCAAACCTGCCTTGCCTTCCAGCCCGCCAAGGCGACACCCGCCGACGAACTGTCGCTGCCCGCCGGTGTGCTCGAAGACTACCGACCCTTTGCCGCCGCCTTCGAGGCTGAGTTGGGCGAGGTGCTTGAGCGCATCTTCAACCCGCAGCTTCCCTTCACCCAGTGCACCGACATCAACGAGTGCCGCTACTGCCCCTTCAAACCTCTGTGCGGCAAATAAACGGCAGTGCGGTTTAAACCTTCACGCCCACCCAACGTCACACTAACAAACTCAGCATCACTAACAATGAAGGAAAAGAGTGACCCGACAGCCGACCCAAAGCCCACGGTCAGCACCACACAAGAGGCAGACCTGCAAGCAGCACTGCGCGACCCCGCACGTCGCCGTGCCGCCTTCTCGCAGCTGATGTCGCTCTACCAAGAGCGCATCTACTGGCAGATACGCCGCATGGTGTTCAACCACGACGATGCCAAAGACCTTTTGCAAAACACCTTCATGAAGGCTTGGCAAAGCCTCGACAGCTTCCGCGGCGAGTCGAAGGTCAGCACCTGGCTCTACATGATAGCCCAAAACGAGAGCCTCAGCTTCCTGAAACGCTTGGCACTCGAACACGAGTGGCGCGCCGACGATGCCACGGGCTACCTGCAAATGCAGGTGGCTGACGACCCGCACTTCGACGGCGATGCCCTGCAACGACGCTTGCTGCAAGCCATAGCCTCGCTGCCCGACAAACAGCGCCAGGTGTTCAACCTGCGCTACTACGACGAGATGCCCTACGACGAAATGTCGCGCCTATTGGGCACGTCGGTCGGAGCGCTCAAAGCCTCCTATCACTTCGCCGCCGAAAAAGTTGAAGCCTTCATGAAACGCGGCGAATTAGAATGACACAAAAAGATGAGCCTCGGCTTAAACTTTCATGCCCCGCGCTTGTCATAAAGATATAAAACAAACAATTTATGAAACTATTTAACGACGACTTCTCGCCTGCCCACCGCCGCCCCACCGGCATGACGGTGCCCGAAGGTTTTTTCGACAACTTCCAGCAAGCGATGGAGCAACAGATTGATGCCTACGAGGCTGCGCGCCGCCCCAAGGTGCACCGCACACTGCGCCTGAAGTTTGTGCTGTGGGTTTCTGCCGCAGCTTGCTTAGGTCTGCTCGTGGGCTTAGCCCTGCCTAAACTCTATGATGCCGCTACTCTTTCCATCGACACCCCCGCCGCCGACGAATATGCCGAGGCTGACGGCATCGAAACGCAAGAGCAGTTAGAGCAAGACGTGATGTTGGCATCGCTCAGCGACTACGACATCTTTGAATACTACTACGAGAGCGACGAAGACTAACACCCCCGCCCCCGTTGCCCCGCCCGCCGAGGCAACCGCCACCCCAACAGAATATCACAAAAATCACCCATGATGATCAAAAAAATACATACGCTCCTCACCCTCTGCCTCATGCTCTGCGCCGCAGTGCCCGCCACTGCGCAGACCGCAGCCACAGGCAAGCAGGTCAAGACCGCCGTCACCACCTCGAAATCTGCCACCAAACCTGCCGACGGCAAGAAGCACGGCGACCGTCCCGGCGGCGTGAAAGGCTTAAAGCGCCCCGACTTCCAACAATTTGTGCAAGACAAGATGAGGTTCATCTTGCGCGAAATGAAACTCTCGGCAGCCGACTCCGCCCGCTTTGCCCCCGTCTATCAGCAGCTGCAACTTGAGAAGGCAGGCTTGATGCGTGCCAACATGGAGGTGGCGCGCCAAGCACGCAAAACCTATCGCGACGTGCCCCAAGAGCAGTGGCCCGACTCGGTGAAGCTCGCCATTGTGCGCGCCGAATATCGCTTGGGTGTGGAAGATGCCACCCTCGAGCTGCACTACTTGGGGCGCTTTGAGCAAATCCTCACCCCCACGCAACTCATGGCATACAGCCGCGCCGAGAAGCGTTTCCGCCAGTCGTTCATGAACGGACCGGGTCGCCCGCGTCCGCACGACGGCAAAGAACCCGAGCAGCCCGCCCCGCGCCGATAAGACAAGAAAAGAGCCAACCACAGGGCACGGCACACGCGAAATGGTCTAATAATTAACGGTTTTTTGACGGCTTTTGAACGTATCTATAAATTAATCAGTATCTTTGAGCCGTCAAACAGACAGCCCACCCACACGCAGCTTCGTCTGGCGATTGGGTGGGCTGAGTTATTTTTCACACACACTAACACCGACTTATTCCGTTTAATCACAAACATAAAGCACACATGGTACTTGATTCATTGGCAAATGCTCAGAAGTATGAAGCATTGCACCCCGCCTTTAAGCAGGCATTCGAATTCGTAAAGAACACCGACTTCTCTAAGTTAGAGCCCGGCAAGATTGAGCTCAACGGCAAAGACCTCTTCGTTAACTTTGCAGAGGTGACCGGCAAAGATGCCGACACAGCCAAGATGGAAACACACCAGAACTACATCGACATCCAGATTGCCATCAACCAAGATGAGCAGATGGGCTACACCCCCACCGCACACCTCACACAGCCGCGCGATGCCTACAACGAAGTGAAAGACGTAACCTTCTACTTCGACAAGGCAGAAACCATGCTCAACGTCAAGAAGGGTGAATTTGCCATCTTCTTCCCCGAAGACGGTCACCAGCCCGGCATTGGCGAAGGCACCTGGCGCAAGGTCATCGTGAAGGTGAAGCTCTGATTGCCGCCCTTGCCAACAACCACTAAAGATAGCGTAGCCGTAGGCACACGCCCACGGCTACGACTATTTAAACAGCTATAACACAACAACAAAACTAATCTCCATGATAACTTGCCAAAAACCTAAAGTCTACACCGATGAGGAATTAGACAAGAAGCTGCGCGCTCTGAAGCCTAAATCGCTCGGTGTAATCAAACGAGACACCTGGTTGCAACCTTATGCCGATGCCATAGCCGGTCGATATAAGTTTATGAGATGGAAGGAGCACGAACTGACGCGCGACACCAACGGGTCGCTCAGCCAGATGGCGACCGGCTATCTCTACTACGGTTTGCACGCTACGCGTGAGGGGTGGACCTTCCGCGAGTGGGCACCCAACGCCACAGCCATCTACCTGATAGGCACCTTCAACAACTGGCAAGAGCAAGAGCTGTATGCCATGACGCGCATCTCCGACAGCGGCACGTGGCAGATTGACCTGCCGCGCGAAGCCATGCATCACCTCGACCTCTTCAAGCTCAAAGTGCATTGGGAGGGCGGCGAAGGCGAACGCATCCCGGCATGGGCCACGCGCGTGGTGCAAGACGAAGAGACCAAAATCTTCTCTGCCCAGGTGTGGGCACCCGAGAAGCCCTACCGCTTCAAAGTGGCCAAGTTTCAGCCCAAGGTAGACCCGCTGCTCATCTATGAATGCCACATCGGCATGGCTACCTCCGAAGAGAAAGTCGGCACCTACGAAGAGTTCCGCAAAAACGTGCTGCCCCGTGTGGCAGGCTTAGGCTACAACGCCATCCAGATTATGGCAATACAAGAGCACCCCTACTACGGCTCGTTTGGCTACCACGTCAGCAGTTTCTTTGCAGCCTCGTCACGCTTCGGCACCCCTGACGACCTGAAGCGCCTCATCGACGATGCTCACCGTCGCGGCATAGCGGTTATCATGGACCTCGTGCACAGTCATGCCGTCAAGAACGAGGTGGAGGGCTTGGGCAGGTTCGACGGCTCCTACGACCAATACTTCCACAACGACGGCAGACGCGAACACCCCGCCTGGGACTCACTCTGCTTTAACTATGCCCGCGGCGAGGTGCTCCACTTCCTGCTCAGCAACTGCAAATACTGGCTCGAGGAATACCGCTTCGACGGCTTCCGCTTCGACGGTGTCACCTCCATGCTCTACCTCAACCACGGCTTGGGTCACGACTTCAGCGGCTATGCCGACTACTTCGACGGCGGTCAAGACGGCGATGCCATCTGCTACCTCACGCTGGCGAACAAACTCATCCACGAGGTGAACCCCAACGCCATCACCATTGCCGAAGAGATGAGCGGCATGCCCGGCTTGGCTGCCCCGGTGGACCAGGGCGGCATGGGCTTCGACTACCGCCTCGCCATGGGCATTCCCGACTATTGGATCAAGCTGCTCAAAGAGAAGAAAGACGAAGACTGGAACGTCACCGACATCATGTGGACCCTCACCAACCGACGCGCCGACGAGAAGACCATCTCATACGTCGAGAGCCACGACCAGGCTTTGGTGGGCGACAAGACCGTCATCTTCCGCCTCATCGACTCCGAGATGTATTGGCACATGATGGTGGGCGACGAGAACATGACCGTGAACCGCGGCTTGGCGCTTCACAAAATGATACGCCTCATCACCCTTGCCACCATCAACGGCGGCTACCTCAACTTTATGGGCAATGAGTTCGGTCACCCCGAGTGGATTGACTTCCCGCGCGAAGGCAATGGCTGGAGCTATAAATACGCTCGTCGCCAGTGGGACTTGGTGGACCGTCAGGATTTGAAATATCGCTTCCTCAACGCCTTCGACCACGACATGATTAACTTGGTGCAGTCTGTGCTCCGCTTCAATGAGGCACCCATCATCCCCATCTGGGATAACCGCGGTGACCACATCTTAGCCTTCGAGCGTCGCCGCCTGCTGTTCGTCTTCAACTTCGATGCCACACGCTCGTTCACCGACTACGGCTTCCTGGTGCGCCAAGGTCGCTACGTCATGCAGCTCAACAGCGACGACAAGAAGTACAGCGGCTTCGGTTCGGTTGACGACAATGCCCTCTACGTCACTCAGCCCGACCCGCTCTATGAGGCTGACGATAAGGGTTGGCTCAAGCTCTACATTCCCGCCAGATCGGTGCTCGTGTTGAAGCGTGTGCCCGAACGTGGGGCAAAAAAGTAAGCAAACGGCAGACACAACACCCGCCCACCCCGCCGGGCTTTCCGCACCGACCACCCGCG
>CAZBWT010000040.1:0-7688 GCA_964495625.1 uncultured Prevotellaceae bacterium
TGAGGGTACGCTCTTCGGTACCTTCGGCAAGAACGATGCGCTGCTTATTGGCTTTTGCACGCGCAACAAGTTGTTCCATTAAATCCATATACAATAAGATTTATGAGTGGGGTTAGTTAAAAATATGTTGTTGTCAAAATACATTTCGTATCTTGTTTTGGTCTTCATTTTATCGCTCGATTTGCCGTTCGATTTGACTCTTATCGGTCTATCAATCGTACTGTTATCGTTGTTTCGGTTGAGCAAATATAGAGGTTTTAGGAAAAAGAGGTTTTTTTTGGCATGACTTTTTGTCGAAAAACCATCTTTTTGAGCGTGTTTGCCGGTAAATCGGTTTTAAAAACTATCTTTGTGGGTGCTATCTGCTGCTTGTCGGCAGGTCGTAGATGTTTCACTAATAGCAATTTCACTATGAGGCTGAACGTGCGTCGTTTGTTTGTTGCGCTGCTTTGCAGCTGTGCCTTTTGTGTTGCCGGGGCTCAGACCTCGACGAGTGGTTTCGACTTTGCCTTGCGTCTGCTGCGGCAGCATCGCCTGGAGCAGCCGGGCAGCAATCTGTGTCTTTCGCCTTTGAGCCTCGAGATGGCGATGG
This sequence comes from uncultured Prevotellaceae bacterium, assembly GCA_964495625.1. Taxonomy (GTDB): domain Bacteria; phylum Bacteroidota; class Bacteroidia; order Bacteroidales; family UBA3663; genus Liminaster. The sequence continues at coordinate 593 of CAZBWT010000040.1, forward strand.
GTATGGCGGCGAATGGTGCCGCAGGCAGCACGCGCCGCGAGATTAAAGAGGCGATGGGATGGGGCTCGATGTCAATGTCGCAATTCGACCACCGACAGCAGCAGCTTTTGCAGCAGTTGCAGTCGGGCGAAGACATCACCGTGGAGTTGGCTAACTCGGTGTGGATTAACAAGCAGGCGGGCAGCGTGAAACGCTCGTTTGTGAAGGCTAACAAGAGTTATTTCAATGCTGAGGTGACCCGCTTGCCGTTTAATGCCTCCGCCACCGAGCGCATCAACCGTTGGTGCGCCGCCCACACGCAGGATAAGATTACGAACATCGTGGAGCAGGTGGACGCAGCGGTGCAGATGTATCTGATCAACGCGCTCTATTTTAAGGGCACGTGGCTGAACCGTTTCAACGAGGCGGTGACGCGCTCGGACCTCTTCAACACGGCGCATGACGGAGGCGTGTCGGTGCGGATGATGCACCAGCAGAGCTACTTCGAGTATGCCGAGCAGCCGGAGGGGCAGCTCGTGGAGATGCCGTTTGTGTGCGTGGGTGAGCAGCAATATTCCTTCTACGTGCTGTTGCCCGCCGAGGGTACCACCGCCGACGCTGTGCTCGACTCGCTGAGCGGCACAAAGTGGCAGCAGTGGATCGACGCTCTGCGCAGTCAGGAGGTGAATCTGTCGCTGCCGAAGTTCCGCATGGAGTATGCCGCACAGCTCAACACCACACTGCAGGCTTTAGGCATTAAGCGCGCCTTTGGTGCCGAGGCCGACTTCAGCGGCATCAGCCAGAAGCCTTTGGCGATAGACGTGGTGCTGCAAAAGACCTATCTCGACGTGACTGAGACGGGTGCCGAGGCGGCTGCCGTCACCGCCATAGCCATGATGCGCGCCACCGCCATGCAAGCCCCCAAGGTGAAGGTGATGCGCGTGGACCGTCCTTTCTTGTTCTGCCTCGCCGAGAAGAAGAGCGGCACGGTGCTGTTTGTCGGCAAGGTGGAAAATCCCGCCCTTTTCGAGCAAAAATAAGCCCGGAAAAGGGGTAACACTGAGTGCGAAATTAAAAAAAGAGGCGGCACAGCCCGCTATGTCGGATATTATTGCTACCTTTGCAGACCCTACTATATGGTATAATCATGATTATCAATCAAGTTTTGAGATGGGTGCGGTGTGCGGGTCTCGGTATGACCTCGTGGATGATCACCGTGTCAGCATTTGCACAGCGGCAGGAGCAGAACCTTCTGCCCATGGCTGAGACGCATCCGCAAGTGACCGCCACCGGTGCCGCCGGTGGGGCTGATGCCGACCGCAGAAAGTTCGATGCAAAGCAGTATTTAGACTTGCTCGGTGCCGCCCTCAAAGAGTTACAGACCTATTATGTAGACAGCATAGATTATACCCGAGCTTTGCGCGCCGGCATCGACGCGGCTTTGGCAGAGCTTGACCCCTACACAGAGTTTTATGACGAGACCGACCAGGCTGACTTCAAGACGATGACCACCGGCGAATATGGCGGCATCGGTTCGTTGATTATGCAGCGTGGCGACACCGTGTATATTTCCGCCCCCTATGCGGGTTTCCCCGCCGCCGAGGTGGGGCTGCGCGCCGGTGATGCCATCATCAGCATCGACGGCGACCGTATGACGGGGCACACGACGAGCGATGTGAGCGAGCGCTTGCGCGGTCAGCAAGGAACGACGTTCCGCTTGGAGGTGCTCCGCCCGGGCGAGGCTGCCTCACGCTTTTATGACGTGACACGCCGCAAGGTGCTGCTGCCCCCGGTGCCTTATTACGGCTGGCTGAATGACAGCATTGCCTATCTGCATCTCGAGAGCTTCACCGACAAGGCTGCCGCCGAGGTGCATGCCGCCTTGCTGCAACTGCGCTCTGAACGCCGATTGGGCGGCTTGGTGATTGACCTGCGCGGCAATGGCGGCGGGCTGCTCGACGAGGCGGTGAAGATTTTGGGGCTGTTCTTGCCTAAGAGTACCACCGTGGTGCAGACGCGTGCCCGCATGTCGCAGTGGAACAGCACTTATAAGACTCAGGGCGAGCCGCTCGACACGCTGCTGCGCGTGGCTGTGTTGGTGGATCGTGGTACGGCTTCGGCTGCCGAGATTGTGAGCGGCGCTCTGCAAGACTTAGATCGCGCCGTGGTGCTTGGTGAACGCACTTTCGGCAAGGGCTTGGTGCAGTCTACTCACTCGTTGCCTTATAACACACTTCTGAAGTTCACTTCGGCAAAATATTACATCCCCAGCGGTCGTTGCATTCAAGCCATCGACTATCGCCAGGGCGAAGAGGGGATGGGTGTGCGCGTGGCTGACTCGCTGACGCAGGTGTTTCACACCGCAGGCGGCAGGGAGGTGCGCGACGGCGGCGGCATTATGCCCGACGTGGAGCGCAAGCCGCAACAGCTCTCGACGCTTGCCTATTATTTGCGCGCCGGTAACCGCATCTTTGACTACGCGACGCGCTATCGCGCCGAGCACGATACGATAGCTGCGCTCGAGGATTTCAGCATCACCGATGATGACTATGCAGATTTCTGCGCCGAGGTGGTGCGCCAAGGTTTCTCGTATGCCCGCCTGAGCCGCAAGAAGTTGACAGAGCTGCGCGAGGCTGCCCGTGTGGAGGGTTATGCCGACGCTGTGCATGCCGAACTCGACACGCTCGATGCTCGCTTGGGCAACAACCTCGAGGCGGAACTCCAAACGTTCAAGCCCGAGATTGTGGGTCTGATTAATCAGGAGGTGGCGATGCGTTATTATTATGAGCGCGGTGGTGAGGCACAGCAGCTGAAGAGCGACTCATTGGCACTCGAGGCGGTGGCTCTGTTGGGCGACGCAGCTCGTTATGACTCGCTGCTCACCGCCCCCAAGACGACAGCCGCCAAGGATGCGAAAACAGCTAAAGCCGCCAAAGCGGTCAAGACCGGCAAGAAGTCGAAAAAGAAGTAAAAAGTGAAGAGAGATATATAGAATAAGAGTAGATAGACGTAAGAGTATATCGAAATAAGATTTTTATAGACTAATAAGATTTATAGACAATAATAAGAATATACAGTTAAGAATATAATATATAGACAGAACAATTCATTAACAAGGATTCTAATAAGGATGAAGAAATTGATTTTAGGCAGCGCATTGCTCGCTATGGGAGCAGTCGCTATGGCTCAGGAAACAGCCGCAACGGACAGTGTGAAGCCCGAAGGTTTTGTGTTTACAACCGTAGACTCGGTGGCAATCACCCCGGTGAAGAACCAGAAGAATGCCGGCACTTGCTGGAGCTATTCTACCATCGGCTTCTTGGAGTCAGAAGCCCTGCGCAAGACCGGTAAGGTTTACGACTTCAGCGAGATGTTTGTGGTCTACAATACTTATATGGATCGCGCCGACAAGGCGATACGCATGCACGGCGACGCTTCGTTCTCGCAGGGCGGTTCTTTTTATGACGTGATCTACGCAATGAAGCACTACGGTTTGGTGCCCGACAGCGAGATGCCCGCCGGTGTGATGTATGGCGACACGCTGTCTAATCACGACGAGCTTTCGGCTGTGACTGAACCCCTCGTGGCTGCTATCGCCAAGGGCGACCTCCGCTCGTTGCAGTTCTCGCCGGACGGCACTCCGCTGTGGCGCAAGGCTTTGGCAGGCATCTATGATACGTATCTCGGCAAGTTGCCCGAGTCGTTTACGTATGAGGGCAAGAAGTACACCCCAAAGTCTTTTGCCGAGAGCACAGGCTTGAAGGCTGAGGACTATGTGTCAATCACTTCATTTATGCACCACCCTTATTCTGAGGGCGAAAACATCGGCGAGGGCTTCGTCATTGAGGTGCAGGATAACTGGCGTTGGGCTAAGTCACTCAACTTCGAGTTGGACGACATGATGGCTGTCTTCGACAACGCTATCAAAGAGGGTTATACCATTGCCTGGGGTGCTGACGTGAGCGAGGATGGCTTCACGCGCGACGGTTTGGCTGTGTGCCCCGACGTGGAGGCTGCTCCCGAACAACTCGGTTCTGACCAGGCTCGCTGGTTGAAGTTGTCGCGCTCGGAGCGTCGCTCGGAGTTGACGAAGGAGCCGTTGAAGCAGAAGGTGTGTACCCCAGAGGAGCGTCAGCGTGCTTATGATAACTATGAGACGACCGACGACCACGGTATGCTCATCTTCGGTACCGCTACCGACCAGCAGGGCAATCGCTATTTTATGGTGAAGAACTCTTGGGGTAAGACCGGTAAGTATGACGGCATCTGGTATGCTACACCCGAGTTCTGCCGCTATAAGACGATGAACATCTTGGTGAACAAGAACGCTGTGCCGAAGGATTTGCGTAAGAAGTACGGCATTAAGTAATTGCGAGCATAAGACAGCGCCATTTGGATGGTGTGTAAACAGCATCATTCGGATGGCGCGTAATTAGATTAGATACAACATTAGAAGTTAACAATGAACTTTGCGGAAATAGTTGATAAGCTCTCTGACGTGTCGGACGCATGGCTCTATCATTACGGCAAGGAGGCAACACCCTTCCCGTCGGCTGATGAGCTGCGCGACATCGTTGATCTCAGTCGTGACTTGCTCTTCCCCGGCTATTACGGTCGCGGACTGGTGAAGGCTGAGACCCTGAGCTATTATATAGGTGTGAAGACCGAGCGGCTCTATGAAAAACTGAGCAAGCAGATTTTGGCGGGTATGTCGTTCACGCTGAGTGACGACGATGAGCAAGAGCCCGCTCAGCTGTGGGACGTGGCGCACCAAAAGGCACGCGCTTTTGTGGAGACGCTGCCCGAGCTGCGCGACCTGCTCGGCACCGATGTGGTGGCTCACTACCGCAACGACCCTGCCGCTCACAATACGGGCGAGGTGCTGCTGTGCTACCCAGGTCTGCGTGCCGTGACCTATTACCGCATTGCTCACCGATTGGTGGAGTTGGAGGTGCCGCTCATTCCGCGCATGATCACGGAGATGGCACACTCTGAGACGAGCATAGATATTCACCCGGCTGCCACCATCGGACACTCTTTCACCATCGATCACGGCACTGGTGTCGTGATTGGTGCTACAGCTATCTTGGGCAACAACGTCACCATCTATCAGGGTGTGACGCTTGGTGCCAAGAACTTCCCGCAAGAGGAAGACGGCTCACTGGTGAAGGGCATTGCCCGTCACCCCATCCTCGGCGACAATGTGATTGTCTACGCCAATGCGACCATCTTGGGACGCATCCACATCGGCAACGACTGCGTCATCGGCGGTAACCTCTGGGTCACCAACGACGTGCCTGCCGGAACTAAATTATTCTACCATCACTCTTAAATAACTATTTCTTAACGTGGATAAGTTTAAGATTGTTGCCAAGACACTGCAGGGCCTCGAAGAGCAGCTGGCAACCGAAATTGAGGCCTTAGGCGGCATTAATATCGCCATCGGCACCCGCATGGTGTCGTTCTTGGGCGACAAGGCATTGCTCTATAAAGCAAACTTGTGGCTCCGCACCGCTCTGCGCGTGTTGAAGCCCGTGACCTCATTTCACGCCGGCAACCCCGACGAGCTGTATGAGGCTATGAAGCAAATTAATTGGCACGACATTATTGCTCCGGGTCAGTCTATCTCGATCGACGCTACGGTCAACAGCGATGCTTTCCGCCATTCGAAGTTCGCCGTCTATCGCGCCAAAGATGCCATTTGCGACTACTTCACCGAACGTGGCGAGAAGCGTCCCACGGTGAGTGTGTCGGGTGCCGACATTCAGCTGAACCTGCACATCTCGGACGAAGATTGCACCTTGTCGCTCGACTCGTCGGGCGAACCCCTCTATAAGCGTGGCTATAAAGAGCAGCAGACTGATGCCCCCATCAGCGAGGTGCTCGCCGCAGGCATCTTGCTGAAAGCAGGCTGGAACGGCGACCGCGACTTGGTGGACCCCATGTGCGGTTCGGGCACTTTCTTGATTGAAGCTGCCCTCATCGCTTGCAACATTCCCGCAGGTATCTGCCGCAAAGACTTCGGTTTTGAGCATTGGCGCATCGGCGACATGGCTTTTGACGAGGAGTTGTGGCACAGTATTTATAACGACGACTCACAGGAGCGTACTTTTGAGCACCATATCTATGGTAGCGACATCTCGAAGCCTGCCATTGACGCTACGACCGAGAATGTGAAGTCGGCAGGCTTGAGCAAATATATTACCCTCGAGGTGAAAGACTTCGAGACGTATGAAGCTGCCCCCTCGAAGGGCTGCATGATGGTGTGCAACCCACCGTATGGTCGCCGCCTCTTTACCGACGTGCCTACGTTCTATAAGATGATGGGCAGCGTCTTGAAGCGCGCCTTCCAGGACTGCGAGGCATGGATCATCTCAACCGAGGAGGAGCCTTTTGCTCACATCGGTTTGAAACCTTCGCTCCGTTTCAGCTTGAACAACGGCGGTTTGGATTGCGAGTTGCGTAAGTATGAGATGTTTAAGGGTCGCTTCAACGAGTTCCGCGCCGAAGGTAAGCAGCTCGACAAGAGCGAGCGCGAGGAGAACAGCAAGTTCACCCACATCCACCAGGAGCGCAAGAAGTTCGCTCATGACCGCAAGCCGTTCGACGGCGAGAAGAAGCCCTTTAGCCGCGACCGCAAGCCCTTTGACAAAGAGGGCGAAGAGGGTAGAGGCGAGCGTAAGCGCTTTGACCGTAAGCCTTTTGATAAGGAGGGCGAAGAGGTCAGAGGTGAGCGCAAGCGTTTCGACCGTAAGCCCTTTGACAAAGACCGCAAGCCTTTTGATGGCGAGAAGAAGCCCTTTAGCCGCGACCGCAAACCTTATGACAAGGATCGCGAACGTCGTCCGCGCGTAGCGCAGCAGGGTGAAGGCACAGAGCGCATCGCTAACTACGAGCCGCGTGGCAACTTCCGCCGTACTGAAGATGGCAAAATCGAAGAGCGTCAGGGCAATTTCAAGGCGCGTGGTGAACGTAAGTTCAACCCTAACCGCCCCATGTTCCACAAAGACTTCGATGTCAGCGCCAATGTCTTAGACTTCTCACAGAACGACGATAAGACAAAGGAATAACCCCATAACGCTCTCTCCACAATCGTGTGGAAACAACTATCGAACCC
>CAZBWT010000040.1:7788-9905 GCA_964495625.1 uncultured Prevotellaceae bacterium
CCTTGTAACGTTGCTCATGGCGGGCATGACCACGCTTTCTGCACAAGACCGTTTGTTGACGCTCGAAGAGCTGACACCCGGCGCTAAGAACTACATTTATCCGCAGGCACTCTACAACGTGGAGTGGCGCGGCGATTTGCTGTCGTATGGCACTATTGACAGCCTCTACACCGTCGATATCAACGGGCGGGTGCAGAGTTCGATGTCGCGTGCCGAAGCCGATAGTCTCGCCGAGCGCGAAGGTCGCAAGCCGTCGCGTCCGGGCAAGTTGAGCACTGACGGCGCATGGCTCGCCGTGAACGAGGGCAATCGCCTCTTTGTGGAGCGTGTATCCGACGGAGAGCGTCGCGAGGTGTCGGTTGCCGATGAGGGTGACATCGTGTGGGGACAAGTGGTGCACCGCAATGAGTTCGGCATCACTGAGGGCGTGTTCTGGTCGCCAAAAGGAGACAAACTCGCCTTCTATCGCATGGACGAGACGATGGTGCAGGCTTATCCGCTGGTCAACACCGATGCCCGCGAGGCTGAGGTGGTGTGGACGAAATACCCCATGGCAGGCATGACGAGCCATCAGGTCACATTAGGCATCTATGACACCGCCACGGGTGAGACCGTCTATATGAAGACTCGGGGCGATGGTCGCACCGATGCTGACAGCGCGATGACGGCTCCTGACCATTATTTAGCATGCATCACGTGGCGACCCGACGGCAAAGAGGTCTTCATTGCCGAACTCAACCGCGCGCAAAACGAGATGCACCTCAATGCCTACGATGCCGCTACGGGCGACTATCTGCGCACCGTCTTCGTTGAGAAGAATGATAAATATGTCGAGCCGGAGCATCCGCTCTACTTCTTGCCCGGCAGCAACGACCGCTTCATTTGGCAGAGTCGTCGCGATGGCTGGAACCATTGCTATCTCTACGACCTCGCCAAGCCGAAGGCTGCCCCCGTGCAGGTGACGCGCGGCGAGTGGGAGGTCACCGACCTTATCGGTGCCGACCCCAAGGTGCAACGCCTCTACTACATCAGCACCGAGGCTTCGCCGCTCGAGGATAACCTCTATAGCGTAGCCCTCAACGGCAAAGGCAAGAAGCGCCTCACTGCCGAGGCGGGCATGCACAGCATCATCATGAAGCCGGACTACACCGCTTTTTATGATGTGTGCCGCAGCCACGCCATACCGCGTCGCAGCCAGTTGGTACGTCTCAGCGACCTCCACAAGTCGGTGTTGCTCGAGGCTCCGGATCCCTTCGCGGGGTGCCGCGTGCCAGAGATTACCGTGGGCACCATCAAGGCAGCCGACGGTACCACCGACCTCTACTACCGCTTGGTGAAGCCTACGGATTTCGACCCCACGCGCAGCTATCCCGCCATCGTGTATCTCTACAACGGACCGCACGCGCAGCTCATCATTGACGGACAGCACTACGGTGCCCGCGGGTGGGATATCTACATGGCGAACCTTGGCTATGTGGTCTTCTCAATCGACGGTCGCGGCTCTGAACGTCGCGGCTTAGACTTTGAGCAAGCTATTTGGCATCACTTGGGTCAGGAGGAAGGTCGCGACCAGATGTGCGGCATCCGCTTCCTGCTGAGTCAACCCTATGTGGACAGCACTCGCGTCGGCATTCATGGCTGGAGCTACGGAGGCTTTATGACCACCTACATGATGCTCAACTACCCCGAGACCTTTAAGGTGGGTGTGGCAGGCGGTCCGGTGTTGGATTGGAGTCGCTACGAGGTGATGTACGGCGAACGCTATATGGGCACTCCGCAGACCAACCCCGAGGGCTATAAGGCAAACTGCTTGGTGGAGCAAGCCGATCGCCTCAAGGGGCACCTCCTGCTGATACACGATGACCAAGATGCCACCGTTGTGCCGCAGCACTCCATGCAGTTCCTCCGCAATGCCATCAACGTCGGCACATTCCCGGACTACTTCATGTATCCCGGTCACGAGCACAACGTGCGTGGTGTGGATCGCGTGCACTTGCACGAAAAGATAGCCCGTTATTTCAACGACTATCTGAAGTAACTTCCCCAACTTCTCCCGAAGTAACTTCCCCAATAAAGAATCTTTTCCCGAAGACGTATTCCCGAAGATGCTTCCCTCA
>CAZBWT010000040.1:10005-14666 GCA_964495625.1 uncultured Prevotellaceae bacterium
CTTCCCCAATAAAGAATCTTTTCCCGAAGACGTATTCCCGAAGATGCTTCCCTCAAAAGAATCTTTCCCCGGAGTAACTTCCCTCGAAAAAGAAACATTCCTAAGAAACCTTCCCTAAATTACATAACTGTAAAAACAAGACACGTCATGAACATCCTATTACTCGGCAGTGGCGGCCGTGAATGCGCCATCGCGTGGAAATTAGCACAGCACTCCGACATGTACGACGAGCTTTTCATTGCTCCGGGCAATGCGGGCACGCGCTTGTATGGCACTAACGTCAACATCAGCGCAGGCGACTTCGATGCCATCCGCGACTTCGTCCTCACACACGGCGTAGAGATGGTGGTAGTAGGTCCTGAAGACCCGTTGGTGCACGGCATCGTGGACTATTTCGCCGCCGACGAACAGCTGCAGAAGATAGCTGTGGTGGGTCCCTGCAAGGCAGGCGCACAGCTCGAGGGCAGCAAAGACTTCGCCAAGGCTTTCATGATGCGTCACAACATCCCCACGGCACGCTATCAGACATTCACCGCCGACACCATTGACCAAGCCTATGCTTTCCTCGAAACCCTCAAGGCTCCTTACGTCTTGAAGGCAGACGGTTTGGCAGCAGGCAAGGGTGTGCTCATCGTGCCCACCCTCGAAGAGGCCAAGCAGGAACTCAAAGAGATGTTGGGCGGCATGTTTGGTGCGTCGAGTGCCAAGGTTGTCATCGAGGAATTCCTCAGCGGAGTTGAATGCTCGGTCTTCATCTTGACTGATGGCGAGCACTACAAGATCTTGCCAGTAGCCAAAGACTATAAGCGTGTGGGCGACGGCGACACCGGACCCAACACCGGCGGCATGGGCAACTGTTCGCCCGTACCGTTCGCCGACGAGACCTTCATGCAGAAGGTTGAGCAGCGCATCATCATCCCCACTGTGGAAGGTCTGCGCTCCGAAGGCATTGTCTATAAAGGCTTCATCTTCTTCGGTCTGATTAACGTAGAGGGTGAACCGATGGTCATTGAGTATAACGTGCGCTTGGGCGACCCCGAGACCGAGGTTATCCTGCCGCGCATGATTTGCAACTTCCCCGAGCTCTTGATGCAGGCAGCTCGCGGTCAGCTTGACAAGGGCGAACTCAGCATCTCGAGCAGCCATGCCGTCACCGTAGTGCTTACCTCGGGCGGTTACCCCGGTCCTTATGAAAAGGGCAAAGTTATCACGGGTCTCGACTCGGTGCAGGGCAGCACCATCTTCCATGCCGGCACAGCGCTCAACGACAAGGGTGAAGTGGTAACCTCCGGCGGTCGTGTGCTCTGCATCACCTCGTTAGGCGACAGCCGCAGCGAAGCCTGCAACCGCAGCATGAAGGTGGCTGAGCAGATTGCTTTCGAAGGCAAATACTACCGACACGACATCGGTGCCGACCTCAACAAGATTGAACAATCGCGCAGCACCTGCCGCTAACGGATTGATGTGACCCCATCGGAGTCACGCTTCCCGCAACACAACTTGCCCGGGTGCAGCTCCCTCCGCCAAGCGGGGGAAGCCGTTGCCCGGGCAATGCCATTTAATAATTATCCATAACTGCCATGACATTCTATCCCATCACCCGCAACCATTCCATTGCGCCCACCTTAGTGGTGAGCAGTCTTATTGTAGCCCTGCTACAGACCTTCCTTGGCGCGTCGGTCAACTTCGGAGCCATTTGGAGCAATGTGGGAGCCTCGGCACTCATTGCCGCCTGTCTGTGGGATATGAACAGTCGCTACCACTTCATCGGCAGCCACGGCAACTATGCCTTCATGACGGGCATGGTGCTGCTGCCGGCAGCCATGAACCTGCCGTTGCTGCACCTCACCGACATGGTGAGTGCGTCGCTCGACGGCGGACCGCAGTCGTTGCTCCCCTCGTGGATGATGATTGTGGCGGTTGCCGCCTTGGTGCTGCTGCTCTTCCTCGCCTTTGGGGCGTGGCAGCAGCGTTCTGCCTCGGTGCTCTACCTGGTGCTCGGTGCGCTCATCGGTGCCCTCACGATGCTGCATGCCCACTTCCTCTATTGGGCATTGCTGATACCCGCAGTGCTCTACCACTCGCGCAGCTTCTCGCTCCGCAACCTATGGAGCGCCCTCACCGGCATCGTCTTGGGGTTGTGGGTGGTCTACTTCCTCACCTTCCTGGTGCAGGGCGATGAGGCGGATGCCCTCTTGTTCGCCCTCCCCGGTGAGCTCATCAGCTTCCACAACTTAGAGGTGACCCACTACACACTGTGGCCGCTCATCTACATGGCAGGCTTCTCGGTGCCCGTCATGATACTCAGCCTCACCGGCTTTCTGCCCGGTGTGGGCGACAGCATCCGCACGCGCGACAGCCTTTCGCTCATCAGCACCTTCAGCATCTTCTTCCTCATCTTAGCCCTCTTCGACGGAGCCTTGCTGCCCGTCTATGTGGCGCTTCTCGCCGTGATGCTCACCTTGCAGCTCTCCATCCGTCAAGGCATGTTGCAGAGCGCAGCCAACGAATGGTGGCATCTGCTCTACCTCATCTTCTTGCTGCTGTTGGGAGCCGTGCCGTTGCTCATCGAGCCGGTAGCGCGGCTCATCGAGCTCTTTTAGCGGTTTATTGACCTCTTTTAGCAGCTAATCAACCTCTTTGAGCAACGTAGAGACTCTTATTAACGCATCCGAAACATAACACGTTCTACGCGAAACATACATTATAAATCCCCATAAACTTACCATCCCTGTGGCGCAAAGCTTTTTACAGATAGACAACCTCACCAAGTCGTTTGGCGACTTAGTGCTCTTTGAGAACATCTCGTTGGGCATCAACGAAGGCGACCGCATCGGGCTCATCGCCAAAAACGGCAGTGGCAAGACCACCCTGCTCAACATCATAGCCGGCATCGAAGGCAAAGACAGCGGCACGCTCGCCTTTCGCAGCGACCTGCGCGTGTCTTACCTGAGTCAGGAACCCACCTTCCCCGGCGACATCACGGTGGGGGAGGTGTGCCGCTGCAAGCGCGAAGGCAACGTCTGGCAAATCGACGAGAGCAAGTCCGACGATGCCTTTCTCGACAATGCCTCCGAGCTGACCCGCATCCTCACCAAACTCAAGATCACCGACCTGCGTCAACCCGTGTCGCAGCTCAGCGGCGGACAGCGCAAGCGTCTTGCCTTGGCGCATGTGTTGGTCGAGGCACCTCAGATGCTCATCCTCGACGAACCCACCAACCACCTCGACCTCGAGATGGTGGAGTGGCTCGAAGACTACCTCAACCACATGCGCGTCACCCTCCTCATGGTGACCCACGACCGATACTTCCTGGACCGCGTCTGCAACCGCATCGTCGAGTTGGCGGACCGCACCCTCTACACCTACCGCGGCAACTATGGCTATTACCTCGAGAAGCGTCAGGAGCGCATCGCCGTCACCAATGCCAACATCGACCGCGCCAACAACCTGCTGCGCAAAGAGCTCGACTGGATGCGTCGCCAACCGCAGGCACGTGGACACAAAAGCCGCAGCCGCAAAGAGGCATTCTACGAACTCGAGGAGCGCGCCCGTCGCCACCGTGAGCAGATGGAGGTGAAGCTGTCGATGAAGAGCAGCTACATCGGCTCGAAGATCTTCGATGCCAAGGGCATCTACAAGTCCTTCCCCTCGCACACCCCGGGAGCACCCGACAAGGTCATTCTCCGCGACTACAACTACACCTTCGCCCGCTATGAAAAGATGGGCATCATCGGCAACAACGGCACCGGCAAGAGCACCTTCCTCAAGATGCTCTTGGGGCAGGTGCAACCCGACCGCGGGCACTTCGACATTGGCGAGACGGTTCGCTTCGGCTACTACAGCCAGGACGGCTTGCAGTTCGACGAAGACAAGAAGGTCATCGACATCGTGCGAGACATAGCCGATGTCGTGCTGATGAGCGACGGCTCGAAGCTCACCGCCGCGCAGTTCCTGCAAAACTTCCTCTTCACCCCCGAGAAGCAGTTCAGCTATGTGCGCAAGCTGTCGGGTGGAGAACGTCGTCGCCTCTACCTCTGCACGGTGTTGATGCGCAGCCCCAACTTCCTCATCCTCGACGAGCCGACCAACGACCTCGACATCGTGACGCTCAACGTCCTCGAAGAATACCTCCAGGACTTCGGCGGTTGCGTCATCGTCGTCAGCCACGACCGCTACTTCATGGACAAAGTCGTCGACCACCTCCTCGTCTTCCACGGCGACGGCGACCTCCAGGACTACCCCGGCAACTACTCCGACTATCGCGAATGGCGCGAGCTGAAAGCCGCCGAGGCGCGCGAGCAAGCGGCCGCCACGTCCGGCGCCGGCAGCTCCGCAAAATCAGCCCCCTCCGCCGCTCCCGCCAACGTCAAGCCCAAGACGGAGAAGCCCCCGAAGATGACCTTCGCCGAGCGCCGCGAGTTTGAGGCCTTGGAGCAGCAACTCCCCGCCTTGGAAGCCGAGAAGAAACAGCTCGAAGAGGCCATGAGCAGCGGCACGCTTTCCTCCCAAGACCTCATGGAGAAAGGCCGGCGCATGATGGCCCTCATCGCCGAGTTGGAAGAAAAAGAAATGCGCTGGCTGGAACTTTCCGAAAAAGGATAATAAAAAGTAGTGTGGGTGGAGTAGGGGTCGGACAGCGGCCGACCCGTTCGCCCGTC
>CAZBWT010000041.1:0-4997 GCA_964495625.1 uncultured Prevotellaceae bacterium
CTTATTACCTCTGCTGCTCGCAGCCACAGCGTGCGCGCCACAGCAGGCAGAGGCTCCCGCCCCGGACGACGCAGATGTGTTCGCCGAGGCACAAACCATCATCGAGCACATCGCCTTGACGAGCTTCCCCGACCGCACGTTGACGCTTCAGCCCTCCGACTCAGTCTCGGCGCTCACCTCGCTGCAAGCCTTGTTAGACAGCTGCTCGCAGCTCGGCGGCGGACACGTGGAAGTGTTGCCCGGCGAGTACCCGCTGAACGGCACACTCCACTTGCGCAGCAACGTAGATCTGCACCTCGACGAAGGAGCCACGCTGCTCTTCAGCGGTCGCCCCGACGACTTCCTGCCTGTGGTGTTGACCCGCTGGGAGGGCACGGAGCTTTATGGACGTTCGCCCATGATCTATGCCTACCAAGCCGTGAACGTGGCAATCACCGGTCAGGGTGCCATCAATGCTCAGGCAGGCTTGGAGTTTGGCGAATGGGGACCGAAGGAGGCGGCGGATGTGGATCGTCTGCGCGCCATGGGCAACGACTCGACACCGGTGCGCGAACGCATCTTCGGTGCCGGCACGGGACTGCGTCCGTCGTGCATACAGTTCTGGGGCTGCTCGCGTGTGTTGGTGCAAGACGTGACGGTGCTTAACTCGCCCTTCTGGACCATCCACCCCGTGTATTGCGACAATGTGGTGGTGCGCGGCGTGACCATCGACAGCCACTTCCCCAACAACGACGGCTGCGACCCGGAGTCTACCACCAACGTGCTGATTGAGAACTGCACCTTCCGCACCGGCGACGATGCCATCGCCATCAAGGCGGGCAGAGATGCCGACGGCAGACGCGTGGGCAGACCTTCGGGCAACATCGTGATTAGGAACTGTAAGTTCTACTCGGAGTGTAACGGTCTCTGCATCGGCAGCGAGATGTCGGGCGGCGTGTCCGGTGTGTATATGCACGACATAGAAATCGGCACGGTGAAGAATGCCATCTACTTCAAGTCGAACCGCGACCGCGGCGGATACATTCGCCACGTGCGTGTGCGTGACATCACGGTGCAACGCACCTACGGAGCCATCCTCCGCTTCGAGACAAACTACTTCGGCTATCGCGGCGGTCAGAACACCACCATCTACGAGGACTTTGAAATTAGTGGCGTACATGCCAACAAGTCTGACAACTACGCGCTCTTTATGGACGGATATGAGGAGCAACCCATACGCGACATCACCATCAGCGACTTTCACGTTGACAGCGTCGGGCAGGCATCCTACTTCCGCTGCACGGATCGCGTCACGCTGAACGACGTAACAGTGGCGGGCGACACGCTTCCGTCCGAGCCGACGAATGCCGCCGATCCGGTGAAGTTCGGAGTGTATTGAGATTACTACGGAGAAAACCGAGTAGCACGGATAGACTAAAGGTCGCTGTAATACTTCTTGCGCATCACGTAATAATTCCACAAAATGCTGAAGCACTCCTCACGGAAGGGGGCTTGCTGCACAAGCGTCGCGGTGTCGGCGGTGAGGTCGTTGCTATAAAGGTCGCGAATCATCTGCATGGCATCGCGATGTGCATTGCGTATGGCACGCACGTGCGACCACTGACCGCAGAGCAAGAAGCGCAACGCAGCCACTCCGTCGAGCACCTTGCGCAGCGTGAGCACACGACTGCGACGGTCGGCGGGGAGGTTCTTCCAAAGCATCAAGAGAGAGTTGCGGAAGTTAAGGTAGGTCTTGCGCGGGTGTCCCATGGCTAACGAGGCTCCCCCCAAGTGATAGACCACCGAGGCGGGGATGCAATAGAGGTCGAAGCCCCGGCGACGCAAGCGCCAGCAGAGGTCAATCTCCTCCATGTGGGCAAAGAAGTGCTCATCGAGTCCGCCCGCCTCACGATAGCGGTCGGTGCGGATAAAGAGGCAAGCCCCCGTAGCCCACATGACGCGCTGCGGCGTGTCATACTGCCCATGGTCCGTCTCGACCGTGGTGAAGATGCGTCCGCGGCAATAGGGGTAGCCCAAGGCATCGAGATACCCGCCCGAAGCGCCGGCATATTCAAAGCTCGAGTGATTGCGGTCAGAGAGCAGTTTGGGCTGGAGGGCAGCCACCTCAGGGTGCGCCTCGGCGAAGTCTATCAAGGGCTGCAACCACCCTTCGGTGACCGCAACATCGGAGTTGAGCAACACCGTGTAGGGGGTGTGCACCTCTTGCAATGCCTTGTTATAGCCGCCGGCGAACCCTAAGTTATCGGCAAACGGCAAGCAACGCACCGTGGGGAACTCATCGCGGAGCACCGCCAACGAGTCGTCGGTAGAACCATTGTCTGCCACGATGACCTCCGCCACCGGGGCGGGGGAGTATGCTATAACCGAGGGGAGATAACGACGCAAAAGGTCTCGACCGTTCCAATTAAGGATGATGACGGATACTTGGGGCTCTTCTTTCATTACTAATATTAAATCTTAGGTCCGTTTCGCGGGCGAAGATAGCGCATTTTTCAGCCCGCAGCAATGAATATCGCTGTTTTATTGTTACATTTGCGCCAAATTCTTTAGGATATATGTCATCTGCCCTTATTCTTTTTATCATAGCCATCTACTTCGGACTCATCTTTTTGATCAGTTATTTGACCACGCGACGACAAGCGGCAGGCAACAAAGCATTCTTTATCGGCGAACGCAAATCACCCTGGTATGTGGTGGCAATAGCCATGATAGGCACCTCCATCTCGGGTGTGACGTTCATCTCCGTGCCGGGCATGGTGGCGGGCGCACAATGCTCTTACATGCAAATGGTGCTCGGCTTCGTGGCGGGTTACTTTGCCGTGGCATACATCCTGCTACCCCTCTATTACCGTTTGGGGCTATGCAGCATCTACGGCTACTTAGAACAGCGCTACGGCGCGTGCGGCTACAAACTCGGGGCAATCTTCTTCTTGATTTCAAAGTTCTTAGGCTGTGGTGTGCGCATGTACCTCACCGCCTTGGTGTTGCAATTAGTGCTCTTCGACGGCTTAGGCATCCCCTTTGGTGTCAACGTGACGCTCACCATGCTCATCGTGTGGCTCTACACCTTCAGGGGCGGAGTCAAGACGTTGGTGTGGGCTGACATGATACAAACCCTCTCGCTCATTGCGGCGGTGGTGTTTTGCATCTACTACACCTGCCAAGCCATGGGGCTTGATGCCCGCGGGCTGTGGCACACGGTGAGCGAAAGTCCCATGTCGCGCATCTGGTACTTCGACGATGTCAATGACAAACGCTTCTTCTGGAAGCAATTCTTGGCGGGAGCCTTCACCACCATAGCCATGACCGGACTGGACCAAGACATGATGCAGAAGAACCTCTCGTGCCGCACCCTGCGCGACGCACAAAAGAACGTCATCAGCTACGGGTTCGGCTTCCTGCCGGTCAACCTGCTCTTCCTCGCCTTGGGCATCTTGCTCTATCAGTTCGCCGCCTCGGCCGGGCTGTGCAATGCCGACGGCACACTCATCAACCTCAAGGGCGACGAGCTCTTCCCCCTGCTTGCCACCGGCAGCAACGAGGCGGGCATCAGCTACCTGCCCACCGTGGTGGGAGTGCTCTTTGTGGTCGGACTCATTGCCGCCGCCTTCAGCAGTGCGGGGTCGGCGGTGACAGCCCTGACCACCACCTTCACCATCGACATCCTTCGCGCCGACCGTCGCTGCAACGAGCAAGAGCTGAAGCGCGTGCGCAGCCGTGTGCACCAGATTAATGCAGCGGTCATGGGGGTGCTCATCTACCTCTTCCGCGTGGTGGGCAATCACAGCGTCATTGATGCCGTCTACGTGGTGGCAGGCTACACCTACGGTCCGCTGCTCGGACTCTACTTCTTCGGACTCTACACCCGCCGCCGTGTGCGCGACCGCTGGATACCACTGATATGCATCCTCTCCCCCATCGTCTGCTACGTGCTCAGCCTGAACTCTGAGGCACTCTTCGGCGGCTATAAAATCGGCTACGAGTTGCTACTCATCAATGGCGGTCTCACAGCCCTCGGTCTGTGGTTGGCATCGCTGCGTTGCCCGGTGGCACCTTGCCGAGCGGAGGAGTAAGGGCGAACAACCATCCCCACAACAAGGCAAGACAACAAGGTATAACAACACGGCTACAACAAAGGGAATAAAGACTTCCTTATTAAGAAATAAGGACAACCTCAATTAAGGAATAAAGTCAATCTTAATTAGGAAATAGATATCCTTAATTAGAGAATAAAGACATCTAAATAGGGAATAACATCATCTTTTATTAAGGACCAAAAACATTCCCTCCAACAAAGCATAACAACATTGCCGCAACTTTAAATGCACTATGTACACATCATCCTCATTAACCATTCGACCGGCATCGGTTAGCGATGCTCCGCTGATACACTCATTAGCTGCCGTGGCATTCCCCGCCACCTACAAAGATATTCTCACCCCCGACCAGATTGCTTACATGATGGAGTGGATGTATTCGCTGCCCAACCTGCGCCGACAGATGACCGACGAAGGACACCTCTATTACATCGCCTACGTTGCCGACGAGGCTGTAGGCTACGTCTCCATACAGCAAGAAGAGAGCGACCTCTACCACCTGCAAAAGATCTACGTCTTGCCCGAATGGCACGGACGCGGTGTGGGCACGCGCCTCTTTGCCCACGCTGTGGCAGAGATACGTGCCATACACCCCAAGGCTTGCCGCATGGAGCTGAACGTCAACCGCCACAACTCGGCGCGCGACTTCTATAAACGCATGGGCATGCGTGAAGTACGCACCGGCGACTTTGACATCGGCAACGGCTACTTCATGAACGACTACATCATGGCGCTCGACCTGCCCGGCGACTCCGCTCCCACCGAAACGAATTACTACGACAACTGCTTGCAGTAGTGCCCATTTCGACCCCGTCAGCAACGTTTTTACGCCGTCCTTACCCTGCGAGACTTCTTTTCTGCTATCTTTGTGGCGCACAAGCCTCTCTTAGCATTCAAGAA
>CAZBWT010000041.1:5097-14550 GCA_964495625.1 uncultured Prevotellaceae bacterium
GATAGAGCATCCATACAAACAGACTCTTATAAAAAACAAACATACACTTATATAAAACCATGTGGCTAATCTTAGCTTTTGCCTCAGCCCTGCTGTTAGGCTTCTATGACGTGTTTAAGAAAGTGTCATTGGCGCACAATGCCGTGATACCGGTGCTGCTGCTCAACACGGTGTTTTGTTCCATCATCTTTCTGCCCTTAGTGCTGCTGTCGCAGGCGCACCCCGAGTGGGCAGGCTCCACCTTCTACATACCGCTACCCCAGGCGGGCGACCACCTCTTCATCATCTTGAAGTCCGCCATTGTGCTGAGTTCATGGATCTGTGCCTACTTCGGCTTAAAGCACCTGCCCATCACCATCGCCTCGCCCATCAACGCGTCGCGTCCCATCTTGGTGCTCATCGGAGCCATCTTCGTCTTTGGTGAACGACTCAACCTGTGGCAATGGCTCGGCGTGGTGCTCTCCATCAGTGCCTTTGGCATGCTGTCGGTATCCGGCAAGAAAGAAGGCATCAACTTCAAGCACGACCGGTGGATCTGGCTCGTCGTCTTAGGCACTGTGCTCGGAGCCATCAGCGGTCTCTACGACAAATACCTGATGCAATATCGTCACATGGATAAGATGACCGTGCAGTCGTGGTACAACTTCTATCAAGTGCTCATGATGGGCGCAGTCTTCGCCTTAGTGTGGTGGCCCAACCGTCGCAAGACCACACCCTTCCGCTGGAAGTGGAGCATCCCGCTCATCTCCATCTTCTTGAGCGTGGCAGACTTCTGCTACTTCTATGCCCTCAGCTACCCCGATGCCCTCATCTCGGTGGTGTCGTTGGTGCGCCGCAGCGGCGTGGTCGTCGGCTTCGTCAGCGGCTGGCTCTTCTTCAAAGAGAAGAACATCCTCAGCAAGTCCGTCGACCTTCTGCTCGTCATCTTAGCCATGGTGCTGCTGTGGATTGGCAGCACAGCCACGGCTAAAGGCGAGAACGTCCTGCATTACTACAACCAGATGCCCGCCGCCATACAATCACCCATCGCGCCCGACGTGAAGCCGGACACGCTCACCGAGGGATACCTCTGCCTGCAAGCTTCAGAGGTGAGCCGACAAGAACTGTTGGTGAAAGTGGCGGGCACCGACACCGTGCTGTTCTACCTCCACACCGTGGCAGGTCCGGCAAAAGACACACACGTGGCATGCTTCTCCACCCAATGGAAACCGCTGCCCGCGGCAAACTACTTCACGCAGCCCACGTGGCGCGACTTCGTGCTCCCCGGGGCTGATGCCGAAGCCACCGAAGAGGTGCGCAAAGGTCTCTTCCCACTGCTTGTGGCGTGCAGCTACGACGTGGAGCGCGACGAACTCATTGCCACCATCGAGCCGCAGACCTACCTGCCGCAAGAGCGCTACGACCGCATCAAGACCTACCTGCGCACCGAGCCGCTGCGCTACGGGTGGAACGGCACGCGCTACGTGCTGCAATAAGGCTCTTCAGCGCGGCAATCGCTCCACGCCGAGCGAGGTCTGACCGCGAATGCCTTTCCAGATTGACCGAACAAACAATCAAACAATCGAACAATCAAACCAACCGTAAGAAGAAAATCAAACAGACAAAACAACTTCAAGCATCCAATAACGTCATGAAAAAACTATTTGCCCTGCTTTTGCTCTCGTGCTGTGCCTCCTCGGGGTTCGCGCAGCTCATCAAAGAAAAAGAACCCACCGACCCGAAATACCTTGTCGGAGCCGTCACTGAAACTGACGGTGTGGTAACCTTCAGCCGCACACTCGCCGCCAACCCGAGCGTAGGGGTCGACTCACTCTACCGCTCCACCCTCCACTGGTTGGGACAATACTTCAAGAAAGAAGGAGTGCTGACACGCAAGACCTTAGAGCGCGACTCCACCAACCACTACATTGCCGTAGGCATCAACGAATACATCGTGTTTAAGAGCACCGCACTGGTGTTGGACCGCAGCCAGATGATCTTCTCGTTAGGCATCCGTTGCTCTGACAGCACCGCCACCGTCACGATGAACAACATCTCCTACTACTACGACGAGGAACGCACCCCGCAGAAATATGTGGCAGAAGAGTGGATCACCGACAAGGCATCGCTCAACAAGAAAGGCACCAAGCTGCTCCCCATCAGCGGCAAGTTCCGCGTCAAGACCATCGATGCCTTCGACGACATCTGCACCTCGCTGCAAGGCTCTCTCTAAACCCGCCGAAAAACGACACAGCTCACACAACATGACCCTCAGCATCATCGTCCCCGTCTACAAGGTGCGCGACTACCTGCGTCCCTGCGTTGAAAGCCTGCTTCGCCAAGAACTGACCGACGCAGAGATCTTGCTCGTTGACGACGGTTCGCCCGACGAATGCGGAGCCATGTGTGACGAGTTGGCACAACAACACCCCTGCATCCACGCCCTGCACCGACCCAATGGCGGACTCAGTGCTGCCCGCAACACCGGCATCGAGGCAGCCACAGGTCAATACCTCACCTTTGTGGACTCTGACGATGCCGTAGCGCCCGGCACCTATGCTCCCCTCTTAGCCCTGCTGCAACACGACCGCAGCATCGACCTTTTGGAGTACCCCGTGTGTCGCCGATGCGGCACCCCCGATGAGGCGCTCTGGTTGGGCGAAGAGGTTGACATAGAGCAACCCGATGCAGACCTCCCCTTTGCGCGCACACCGCTCTTCGAGCACTGGCTGTCGCACCGCGGCTACCTGCACGCCTACGCCTGGAATAAAATCTATCGGCGCGAACTCTTCGCCACGCTGCGTTACCCCGAAGGGCGCTACTACGAAGATGCCCTAACCATACTCCCCCTGCTGCAACAAGTGCGTCACTACCGCTTCGCCCCCCTCGGAGCCTACCTCTACTACGACCGTCCGGGAGCCATCAGCCAAAGCTCTGATGCCCGCAAGGTGAACGACTTCCTGCAAGGCAACCTGCTCATGCAGCGCGCCATGCAGTCTGCCCGCCCCGAGCTTCGTCCCTATCAGATGGAGCACCTCTGCACCGTGGTCAACACCCTCATCGACCTGCTCGACACCGGTGTGGCAGCCACCGACCCGACGCTGCAACCCCTTTGGCACGAAATCGATGCCCGGCGCACCTCGATCGGCGAAATGATGCGCCTGCCCATGCCCCTGTCGGCACGACTGAAAGGGATACTTTGGACCACCCTCGGCACGCGTCGCCATTGCAACCTCTGCCACCGCCTGCACCGGTGGCTCCGCAAATCTTAACCCACACACCGAACAGCCCACATGCTCGTCACCTGGATAGTTCCCTTCTACGACTTAGAGCCCTGGCTCCTGCACCGCTGTCTGCGCAGCATCATTGCGGCGAGCCAGGGTCACACCTACGAAATCATCGTGGTCGATGACGGCTCCACACGCCACCATGCCGCCGAGGTCACCGGGCAATACACCGACGCGCCCATCCGCCTCATCCGTCAACCCAACGGCGGACTCAGTGCCGCGCGCAACACCGGCATGGAGGCAGCCCGGGGGGAATACCTTGGCTTTGTCGATGGCGACGATGCCCTCTCGGCAACCTACGTGCCCCAAGCCCTCGACCTCTTGCAGACAGAACAGCCCGACCTCTTAATCTACGACGCGCAGAAGTTCAGCAGCCGCCCCCTGCCCCAAGCCACGGCTGCGGCAAACCTCGGGCGACACATCACCCGCACCCCCACCGCCGCCGAGCTCATGGCTACGCGCAACTTAGCCGGAGCCGCCTGGCTCAACCTCATCCGCCGCGACCTCCGGCAACGGCATGGGTGGACCTTCCCCTTGGGGGTATTTCACGAAGACGGACCCTTCACCACCCGGGTCTACTACTATGCCGCCACGACCATCTACCTCGAAGTGCCCGCCTACCTCTATTATCAGCGCCCGGGCTCCATCATGCACAACCGCACTACCGCCCACGTGGAGCGCCGCCTCGACGACTTCATGAGCTACGTCGCCGGGGTGCACCAACTGCGTGAAGAGCACCGCCACGATGCCACCCCCACGCAGCAAGCCGCCCTTGAGCGCAAACTGCGCCTCTTAGCCGGCGACTACCTGCGCGCCATGCTGCGCATCTACTACCCTCAGGCGCGCATCGAGCAGCGACTACAGGAGCTCCGCCCACTCAGGCTCTACCCCTTCACGGCGGCAGACCGCGGACTCAAATACCGCACCATCGCCACTTTAGGCAACCACCGCTGGGGTCGCTACCTGCTCTATGCAGCCGAAGCCGTCATGAAACATCACTCCAAGCTGTGATCCGCCCCCGCACGCACCCCATAACCCCACACAAACAGATGAAGATACTCCTCATAGGTGAATACAGCAACCTCCACTGGACGCTCGCCCAAGGACTCCGCCGGTTAGGTCACACCGTGTGTGTCGTCTCTAACGGCGACTACTGGAAGCAAATCCCCGCCGACATACTACTCACGCGCGGCTACACCCCGTGGCAGACGCTGAAATACGTCACACAGTTAGCCCTCACGCTGCCCCGCCTGCGCGGCTACGACGTGGTGCAGCTCATCAATCCCATGTTTTTCGAGCTGAAGGCTGAGCGCATGGAGTGGCTCTACCGCTACCTGCGCCGCCACAACCGGAAGGTCTTCCTCGGTGCCTTCGGCATGGACTACTACTGGGTCAAAGCCTGCGCCGACTGCCACACCTTCCGCTACTCCGACTTCAACATCGGCACCACCCTGCGCGACACCGAGTTCTATCGCAAAGAAAAACGCGACTGGGTGGATGGAACCAAAGGTCCGCTGAACCGCATGATTGCCGCCGACTGCAACGGCATCGTGTCGTGCCTCTATGAATACCACCACGTCTACTCCGCCCGGTTCGCCTCGAAAGAGCAATACATCCCCCTGCCCATCGACCTCTCGCGCATCACACCGCGCCAACCCCACCCCGGTGACAAGGTGCGCTTCTTCATCGGCGTGTCGAAAGGGCGCAGCGAATATAAAGGCACCGACGTGATGCTGCGCGCCCTGCAGCGAGTCGTTGCCGAACTGCCCGACCGCTGTGAGATGGTCAAAGCCGAAGGGGTGCCCTATGCCACCTACGAACAGCTGATGAACAGCAGCGACGTGCTGCTCGACCAGCTTTACGGCTACACCCCCGCCATGAACGCCCTCTTAGCCATGGCAAAAGGCATCGTGGTGGTGGGCGGCGGCGAAGAAGAACTCTACACCCTGCTCGGCGAAGAGCATCTGCGCCCCGTCGTCAACGTGCTGCCCGACGAAGAAGATGTCTACCAAAAACTGCGTCACTTAGCGCTGCACCCCGCCGAGGTGCGCCGCCTCAGTGCCGAGAGCATCGAGTTCGTCAACAAATATCATCGGCACGACCGGGTGGCGCAACAATACCTCGACTTTTGGGGCAAACACTAAGGCAGTGGCGCATCACGCAGGCTGCAACAACGTTAAAAATGAAGTGATTGTTTCACATATTCAGTTTTTATCGCTACTTTTGCGCCTCGATTACGAATAATCCTTAACAAAAAGCGATTCAGTGATCAGTCGGCTTGAATGCACAAGCCGAAGATACCGGCTAATACACAAGATGAGGATAATACTTTGCAATAAGTTCTATTATAGACGAGGCGGTGACTGTATCTATATGTTAGCCCTCGAAGACTTACTCAAGAAGATGGGGCACGAAGTGGCGATCTTCGCCATGCAGCATCCTGACAACCTGCCCGCCGCCCACGCTTCATACTTCCCCGACGAGGTTGACTTTCACAACCGCAGGCACGTGCTCAAAGCGCTGTGCCGCCCCTTGGGACTGTCGTCGGTAGGGCAACGCTTCGCCCGCCTGATTGACGAGTTCCACCCCGACATCATACACTTCAACAACATCCACTCACAGCTGTCGCCCTCCATTGTGCGTGTAGCACATCAGCGCGGCATAGCCACCGTGTGGACCACCCACGACTACAAACTGCTCTGCCCGCGCTACGACTGCCTGCAGTGCGGCACCACGCCCTGCACCGAGTGCAGCCGTGACAGCCGCGCCGTGTTGCGCCACCGATGCATGAAAGGCTCGCTCCCCGCCAGCATCTTAGCCTACGCCGAAGCCGTGCGCTGGCAACGTCGCCGCGTAGCCAACTGGGTCGATGCCTTTGTGGCTCCCAGTGCCTTCATGCAGCAGCAATTAGTGGCAGCCGGCATTCCTGCCGAGAAAGTGCACCACATAGCCCACTTCATGGACGTTGAACGCTGCGCCGCGCCCGAACTGCACCGTCAAGACTACTACTGCTTTGTGGGTCGCCTCTCGCCCGAAAAAGGGGTTGAAACCCTGCTGCAAGCCGCCACCCGCTTGGGCAAACCGCTCAAGGTGATAGGCGACGGACCGCTGCGCGAATCACTCCAGGCAAAATACGGCAGCCCCACCATCGAGTTCACCGGCTTCCTGCCCTGGCAACAAATCATGCAGCTCGTGGGCAATGCCCGCTGTGTGGTTGTGCCCTCAGAGTGGTATGAAGTGTTCGGTCTGGTCAACATGGAAGCCCACTGCTTAGGCACCCCCGTCATCGGAGCGCGCATTGGCGGCATACCCGAACTCATCACCCCCCAAAACGGCATACTCTTCACCCCCGGCAATGTTGACGAACTGCAACGCGCCGTCGTCACCGCCTGGCAAAGCAGCTACGACTATGCCGAGATAGCCCGTGTGGCGCGACAAAACTACAGTCAGCAGCGCTACTACGACCAACTCATGCAGCTCTACACCCAAGTGTTGCATCGCTAAACAACCCCACCGCGGCGCGCGGCATTCCGTCCGCGCCGCGCATTTTTGTGGAAATACAAACAATAAACATTTATTACGAACGTTCTCAATATAACAGTGAGAACAAAAACATTTACAGCGATAAGCAAATCGCCAGCATAGACTCATATATATGAACCAACATAAACTACCACTCCCCACCGATGCCAGCATCATCTTGACCTATCGTTGCCCGATGAAGTGCAAGATGTGTAACATCTGGGCCAACCCCACCCGACCCGAGGAAGAGCTCAAAGCCTCCGACCTGAAGTCTTTGCCGCAGCTGAAGTTCATCAACCTCACCGGCGGCGAGCCCTTCATCCGCGAAGACTTGGCAGAGATTGTCGAGGAGTGCTACCGCCACACGCCGCGCATCGTCATCTCCACCTCGGGGTGGTTTGAAGACCGCGTCATTGCCTTGGCGCAACGCTTCCCCAACATCGGCATCCGCATCTCCATTGAAGGACTCAGCTGCAAAAACGACGAGCTGCGCGGTCATGCCGGAGGCTTCGACAAGGGGCTTCGCACCCTGCTGCGCCTCAAAGCCATGGGGCTGAAAGACATCGGATTCGGTTGCACCGTGTCGAACCACAACTCAAAAGACATGCTCTCACTCTACCAACTCAGCCGCGAGCTGAACTTGGAGTTTGCCACAGCCACCTTCCACAACTCCTACTACTTCCACAAGTCAGACAACGAGGTGACCAACAAAGAGGTGGTTTGCAACGACTTCAAACAACTCATTGAGTGGCAGCTGCAAGAGAAGCACCCCAAGAGCTGGTTCCGCGCCTGGTTCAATATGGGTCTGATTAACTACATCGAAGGCGGTCGCCGCATGTTGCCGTGCGAAGCCGGCAGCGCCAACTTCTTCATCGACCCGTGGGGCGACGTTTACCCCTGCAACGGCTTGGAGGAGTGCTATTGGAAAGAGGCGATGGGCAACATCCACACCACGCCCGACTTCATGACCATTTGGCGCAGCGAACAAGCCGAACACGTGCGCAGCTTGGTGCGCAAATGCCCCAAAAACTGCTGGATGGTAGGCACCGCAAGCCCCGTGATGCATCGCTACATCAAATACCCGCTCAAGTGGGCACTGCAAAACAAGATGCGCTCGTTGCGCGGACTCAAACCGTGCCTCGACAAGACGTGGCACGACGTTGGGCAAGACCCCGCCCAAGGCAACCTCAACAAGAAGCAATAACCTACAACAGTCAAAAATAAGATATGAAGATCGTAGTCACCGGCACACGCGGCATCCCCAACATCATGGGGGGCATCGAGACCCATTGCGAGGAACTCTTTCCCCGCATAGCACGCTATGGCTATGACGTAACCGTAGTGCGCCGCAAGGGTTATCCCAAAGATCAACTCACCGAATACAAAGGGGTGCACCTGGTCGATCTTGACACCCCCAACAAGAAGTATTCCGAAGCCTTCACCCACACGTTCTTGGCAATACTCAAAGCCAAGGCGCTGCATGCCGACGTGGTACACATCCACGCCGTGGGTCCGGCTCTGCTGTGCCCCTTGGCTCGTCTGTTGGGCATGAAGGTGGTCTTCACCCACCACGGACCGGACTACAACCGCGACAAGTGGGGCACCATAGCCCGCGCCATCTTGCGCCTCGGCGAACGCTTGGGTGCCAAGTGCGCCAACGAGGTCATCGTCATCTCGAAAGTCATTGACCAAATGATGCGCGACAAATATGGTCGCACCGACTGCCACCTCATCTACAACGGTGTGCCCGAGGCTAACTTCTGCGACGAGCCGGACTACTTCCGCCAGTTAGGCATCAGCGAGGGCAAATACATCTTCGCCATGTGTCGCTTTGTGCAAGAAAAGAACCTCCACCAATTAGTGGCTGCCTACGCACAACTGAAGCACGACGGAGCCATCGCCCCCGACGTGCGCTTGGTGTTGGCGGGCGACACCGACTTTGAAGACGACTATTCACGCCGACTCAAGCAGCAAGCCGCCGACAACGGCGTGGTGCTCACCGGCTTCATCAAGGGCAGCCGCCTGCACGCACTGCTCACCCATGCCGCCTGCTTCGTGCTCCCGTCGTCACACGAAGGGCTCCCCATAGCCCTGCTCGAGGCAATGAGCTACCACCTGCCCGTGGTGGCAAGCGACATCCCCGCCAACTTAGAGTTGGAGCTACCTGAAGGCTCTTACTTCCCCATGGGCGACGTAGCCGCCATGGCAACACGCATCCGCACCAAGTTAGCCGAAGGCGGACACGTGCAATATGACATGGAACGCTACAACTGGGACAGTATAGCCCGCCAGATGGTCAGCGAGGTCTATGCCCCGCTGCAAGCCGAGCTGAGCCACACCCCCGCCGCCGAAATCATCGCAACCGGCGAGCGCGAACTCTGTCTGCAAAAAGCAGAAGCCAACGAATATTGAACAACACCGGGCTGCGCCTCACATAGGCGTGCGCCCAAATCCAAATACATTTAAACCCTTTCGTTACACTTTACCACTATGCACAGCGATCCTAAAGATTGTTTGTATTGCACAAACAACGAGACCTTACACAACTTGATGATTGAAATCGCTCCGTTGAGCGTGTCACGTGTCTTCCTCTTCAAAGAGCAGACCTATCGCGGACGTTGCCTCGTGGCTTACAACGGCCACGTCAACGACCTCAACGAGCTGA
>CAZBWT010000042.1:0-5801 GCA_964495625.1 uncultured Prevotellaceae bacterium
AAATATTGCCCGCCCCGCTCCGAAAAGAGCGAGACGGGCAATAATGCAAATGCTATGTAAACTATTCTACCAAAAATTATTCGTAGCGGATAGCTTCAATCGGATCGAGGTTAGAGGCCTTCTTGGCAGGGAAGTAACCAAAGACGATGCCGATGACGGTGCAGATGGCGAAGCTGACTAAGATGCTCCACATGGGCACCGAGGTGGGTAAGCCGAAAAGCACGGCTCCCTTTGAGAGCAAGATGCCAAGTATCACACCCAAGATGCCACCGGTGATGCTGATCATGATGGACTCAATAAGGAACTGACTCGAGATGTCTATGCCACGCGCTCCGACCGACATGCGCAGACCAATCTCTTTGGTGCGCTCGGTGACGGAGACGAGCATGATGTTCATGATGCCGATGCCTGCCACAAGAAGCGAGAAGCCGGCAGCAACCACCAAGATGATGGTGATGCTATCCATGGTGGAGGTCATGGTCTCCATCATTTCTTGCTGCGAGCGGATGGTGAAATCATCATCAGCGTCGTCTTTAAGCTTGTGGTTGGTGCGAAGCAACGTGGTTAACTCGTCGATGGCATCGTCGGTCATCTCTTCGGTGAGGGCAGAGCAGTTGATGGTGCTGAGGTAAGTCTGCGCCAAGATACGCTTCATGACCGTGGTGTAGGGACACAAAATCAGGTTGTCTTGGTCCATGCCGAAGCTGTTGTAGCCTTTCGACTTGAGCACACCCACAATGCGGAAGGGGATGGACTTGAAACGGATGGTCTTGCCCACAGGGTCTCCACCATCGGGGAAGAGCTCGTCGGCAACGGTCTTGCCAATGAGGCAGACCTTGGCAGATGACTGGATGTCTACGTCGGTGAAGACGGCACCATCTTCAACCTGCCACTGCTTGATGTCGAGATAGGCAGGGTCCACACCATAGGCAGAGGTGTTGGTGTTGTTGGCACCATAGATGGCTTGCCCCGAGGCGCTGACCTCCGGACTGACGTAGAGGATGTATTTCGTCTCATTCTTGATGGAGTTGTAGTCGTCCATCTTGAGGGTCTGCATCGCACTGGGGTCTTGACGCACACCGCCACGCATATCGGCACCGGGGCGAATCATGATGATGTTGGTACCCATCTGCGAGATGTTTGCCTTGACACTCTCTTTTGAGCCTTGACCGATGGCCATCATGACAATGACGGCAGCCACACCGATGATGATGCCCAACATGGAGAGGAACGAGCGAAACTTGTTGTTGGCTAACGCCTTGAGGGCAACCTTGAATAGGTTGATGAAATTCATAACTGAAAGGGAGTTTTAGTTACTTAATCCTTGGGCACAGGCAGGGCTGCTAATGCCTCGGCAGCAGAGAGGATGTTGTCGTTGTAGACATCTTCTTTGATCTGACCGTCGCGGAGCACAATGTTGCGGCTGCTGTACTGGGCAATCTCAGGGTTGTGTGTGACGAAGATGATGGTATGTCCTTCGCGGAAGAGTTGCTGGAAAAGGACGAGCACCTCAAATGAAGTGCGAGTGTCGAGGTTACCCGTCGCCTCGTCGGCAAGGATAATCGTGGGGTCGTTGACCAAGGCACGCGCAATGGCTACACGCTGCATCTGACCACCTGACATCTGGTTGCTCTTGTGGTAGAGGCGTTCGCCAAGCCCGACGGCCTGGAGTGCCTTGATGGCGCGCTCGCGACGCTCTGTGGCAGAAACCTTGGAGTTGTACATGAGGGGCAACTCTACGTTCTCGACCGCCGTGGTCTTGGCGAGCAGGTTGTAGTTTTGAAAGATGAAGCCGATCTTGCGGTTGCGGAGCTTGGCGCGCTGGTTCTTGCCCATCTTGCGCACCGGCACGTCGTCGAGCAAATACTCGCCCGAGGTGGGGGTGTCGAGACATCCTAACTGGTTGAGCAAGGTTGACTTGCCCGAACCGGAGGTACCCATGATGGTGACGAACTCGCCTTCGTAGATCTTGAACGAAACGCCGCGCAAGGCTTTGACGACTTCATCGCCGACCTTAAACTCGCGCTTGACGTTCTGCAACTCGATGACGACTTTCTTATTATTTTCTTTTGTCATTGTTTTCTTTAGACATTTTTTCTTTAGTCACCGTTGTCTAAAGATGCCGCCTTCTGCAATCAGCGGCATCTTTAGAAATTGTGAGGCTTTTAGTATAACGTCACGAATTACTTGCTGCTCTTCTTGCTACCGGGAGGGCCTGGCATGAAGGGGTTTGAGGTGGTGTTGTCTGAGCTTTCGGGCTGTGAGGGCTCTGCCACAACAGCGTCGGTGATGCACTCAAAGCCTTCGCTCACACCGCTGAGGATTTCGGTGAGTGTGCCGTTGGTGGCACCCACTTCCACGGGGTAGGCACGGAAGGTGTTGCCCTCCTTAACCCACAACTTATTGGCGGCATCGCTCTCTTCGATGGTGTCGTCAGGACCCACAGTGGTCTCTTTGGGTGTGTAACGCAAGGCCTTCGACGAGACGCAGAGCACGTCGTTCTTCTCGAGGGTGTAGATGTTGACGCTGGCGGTGAGACCCGGCTTGAGCTTGAGGTCGGGGTTGGGTGCAGAGATCACAACTTCGTAGGTGACGACGTTGCTTGAAACGGTGGCTTCCTGGCGCACCTGAGTGACCTGACCTTCGAAGCTGTCATTGGGGTAAGCATCGACGGTGAAGGTGACACGCTGACCTTCGGCTACACCGCCTATGTCGGCTTCATCAACATCGGCAATAACGCGCATGTCGGTCAAGTCTTGCGCAATGTAGAAGAGGGTCGGGGTGGTCATTGAGGCAGCCACGGTTTGACCTTCTTCAACCTCGCGGCTGAGCACTACGCCGTCGATGGGAGCATAGATGGTGGCATAGCTCAAGTTGGTCTGTGCTTTGCTGACAGCCACCTTGCCGGCTTCGTAAGAGTTGTATGCCTTGTCGTAGGCGAGCTGGGCAGACTCCATCTCGTCGTCGCTGATGAACTGCTTGGCATGGAGTTCTTTCATGCGGGCGAGGTTCTTCTTCTGATATTCATAGTCGCTCTTCGACGAGGCGAGGGTGCGCTGCGCCGAGGTCAACTCGTTTTGGAGGTTGGTCTTGTCGAGTTCGGCAATGACCTGACCTTTGGTGACAACGCTATTGTAGTCTACGTAGATGTGGTCGATGCGACCTGACACCTGCGTACCCACTTCTACCTTGGTGACAGGCTCGATGGTGCCCGTTGCCGTGACACTGGTGCTGATGCTGCCCTTGGCGACTTGCTCGGTCTGATAGGTGACCGAATATTTTCTGCCGCCACACGAGGTCATGAGTGACATCACCGCTGCAAAGAGGAGGCAAGACATCGCTTGGATGGAATGAGAATGTTTCATGTAAACGTTTTGTATTGTTTGGGGCAGCCTCCCACCCCGCCGGCGGTAAGCCTTTGTGGCGGACGGCTGCGAATTAATTGTTGTCTGTGAT
Organism: uncultured Prevotellaceae bacterium; assembly: GCA_964495625.1. Taxonomy (GTDB): domain Bacteria; phylum Bacteroidota; class Bacteroidia; order Bacteroidales; family UBA3663; genus Liminaster. Next base: position 3,457 of record CAZBWT010000042.1, read on the forward strand.
GGATATCAGAGGTTGGTGTAGAACTTCATCAATCGCTGGTTGAGCAGGGCGGTGTATTTGCTCTGAAGGGTCTCTTGCTTGGCAGAGAGGTAGTTGTTCTTCTGCGTCAAGAGGTCTACGACGCTCTCAAGTCCGAGGGTGTAGCGCTGCTCCATCAGGTCGAAGCTCTCTTTGGCGGCAGCCTCACCCACAACGGCATTTTCGTAGCGCGACTGGGCTGAGAGGATGTCGAGGTGGAGCGATGCTATGGTGTTGCAGACCTGAAGGCGTGTGTTCTCTAAGTCATAGCGGGCATTGATGCTGCTGAGTTTGGCGCGATCAACTGACGAACGTGTTTGGCGACGGTCGTAGATGGGCACACTGAGCGACAAGCCTATCGACTCGTTGAGGTGGTCTTCGAGCTGCTGGCTGAAGTCGCCGCTGTAGGTGTTGCCGTTAGAGGTGCCAATGCCTGCGTTGAGCGACAGTGTGGGCCAATAGCCGCCACGGGCTATCTTGACTTGATAGTCTGCCACATCGACTTGCGCTTGGGCGGCTTTCATGTCGGGCAAGTTGTTGAGGGCAGCCTGCTGCGCTTCTGCCACAGTGGGCACGGGTGCCATGACTTCGTCGGCCGAAGGGGTGGTGAGGTCGATGTTCAACTCTGTGTCAGTGTCGAGCTGCAAGAGCTGCTTGAGCTGGAGCAGGTTGGCTGCCTCGGTGTTGCGTGCGGTGACGAGCTGGTAGACGTTTTGCTGATATTGGCTCTCCATCTGTGCCACGTCTACTTTCGAGCCTTTGCCCACACTGAGGTAAGCCTGTGTACGCTCCAATTCGCGCGAGGCGGCGGTGACGACCTCTTCGTTGGTCAAAACTGACTCGTGTGCATAGAGTACCTGATAGTAGGCCTGGATGATCTGCTCTTCGATGTTGTTTGCCGTCTTCTCGGCATCGAGCTGAGCGGCACGATAAGAGAGTTTGTTCTTCTGCACCGTGCGCCAGTTGGCTCCGCCGTCGAAGAGGGTGACTCCGGCTTGCAGTTGGTAACTGCCGGTGTAGGTGGGGTTCTTTGCCCCTTTCACGTTGGTGGCTACGTCTTGCGACGACACCTTCTGGAAGCCTAATTGCTGGTTGGTGTTGAAGGTGAGCGAGGGGAAGAGTGCCGCACGGCTCGACTTAACATCGACAGCCGACTGCTCGACGGTTACCTGCGATTGCTTCACCTGTAGGTTGTTGTCTAAGGCATAGTTCACGCAGTCGTCGAGGGTCCACACTTGTTGGGCCATCGACGGCGACATGGCTGCGCCACACAACAGTAAAAGGCTTGAGAAAATCTTCAGTTGGTTCATTATTATTTGTTGTTGTATGATTGTCTTTGCTATTATGAACGCGTATTGCTACATCTCAACTCTTGGTGTAACGACCGAAAGAGCCCTGTTACACAGAGGCTTGAAAAACTGACAGTGGTATGATGTGTATGTGACTCAAAGGTTTAATGCCTCACACTGCGAGTTTGCAATTAATTATAAATTTTAACCGCCCAAATGCTTTCTGCACGCAGGCGGTTAACGTTCTTTATTGTTTTGCACGCCACTCTAATGTGAGGTTCGTCAAGCCCTGAAGGGCGACGCTATCTCCATAGGCGGGCGATAATAAAAGGCGATATGAACCATCGTAGGGGAAGGTCATGGGCACTCGCTCGGGCTTTTCGCGCTGTATCAGCGACCCCCACGATCCGCCCTGCCAGGCTCCGGCGGCATCGGTGAGCGGCACTTCAAGGGTGCCACGCTGCACGAGGTGCTCACAGCCAAGGTCGTCGGTGTAGCGCATCTCGACGCACAAGGCTAACTCCCGGTAGGGGAAGGTGGACTCATAGCGCACACCCACGGCACAATCGTAGGGCATGCCCGTGATGAGGTCGCCAACCTGCGGCTCAGCGGAGGTCTCGATGGGGATGCAAAGTGTATCGGTCGGCATCCACCGTGTGGGGATGTCGACCGATGTATAGTGGGAGCTTGTGTCGCTACGGGCAGCGCAGCCGCTGAGGCTGACAACCGCCACCAGGCTCAAGCCAAGGCTCAGAGTGGGGAGTTTACTCATCATGCTTTTTCGTTGGGTGCCGGAGGGTTGTTGCGCGGAGCTTCTGCCCTATTCTGCCGCGGCGGTCGCTGCTGACGGGGCGGTCGCTGCTGGTTCTTCGGGCGGTCGGGGCGGTCTTGTCTGTCTTGACGCTCAGGTCGCTCTTGACGGTCGGGACGATCCTGACGGTCTTGACGATCCGGTCGCTCGGGACGGTCTTGACGCTCCGGTTGTTCGGAGCGAGGTTGACGGTCTGAGCGGTCGGGGCGATCGTTGTTGCGCTGACG
>CAZBWT010000042.1:5901-14132 GCA_964495625.1 uncultured Prevotellaceae bacterium
CCGTTGTCTCGGTTGTTTTTGTCGCGCTGACCTCCGTTCTTGCCTTTGTTCTTTTTGGAGCGGCGATTGTCGAAGCGGTTCAAGTCTTCGTCGCCTACACCGTCGGCGAACTCGGGAGCTGTCTCCTTTTCTTCGTCGTCGGCATCCGAAAGGCTCTCGGGTTTCTGTCCATGCTTATTCATCTCGATAACCTCGCGGGCGCGGTCGGCGCTGATGGTGACGAGGTTGAAGGGACCGTCTTTGCTCGTGGAGTAAGCTATGGTGCGAGCCAAGGTGTCTGCCTTGAAGTAGTAGTAATCGCTGTCAGCCGTCTGCAACACGATGTCTTTGCTCGGCAGTTCGTGACCTGCCTCCATATAGCAGTCCACCTCGTAGTTCAAGCAGCATTTCAGCTTGGCGCACTGCCCTGCCAACTTCTGCGGGTTGAGTGAGAGGTCTTGGAAGCGGGCGGCTGCCGTGCCGACACTCATAAACTTAGTCATCCAGCCGGAGCAACAGAGTTCCCGACCACAGGGTCCGATGCCGCCAATGCGACCTGCCTCCTGGCGCGCGCCAATCTGTTTCATCTCGATGCGCACCTTGAAGGCTTCTGCCAACACCTTGATGAGCTGGCGGAAGTCTACTCGCCCATCGGCAATGTAGTAGAAGATGGCCTTGTTGCCGTCGCCTTGATATTCCACGTCGCCAATCTTCATCTCGAGGTTGAGATCTTCGGCTATCTTGCGCGAGCGGAGCATCGTGTCGTGCTCTTTGGCTTTGGCTTCGCGGTAGCGTTCCATGTCGTTGGGTTTCGCCAAGCGGAACACCTTTTTGGTGGCTGCCGGGTCGTCAAAGCGGAAGTTGGTCTTCTTCATTTGCAAGCGCACCAGGTAGCCGGTGAGTGTCACTTCGCCAATGTCGTGCCCCGGATTGCCTTCAACCGCCACCATGTCGCCCTTGTGCAGCTCTAAGTGAGACGAGTTGAGGTAATAGCCTTTGCGGGTGTTCTTGAATTGCACTTCCACATAGTCACACTCGCCCACCGTCTCCGGAGCGTCACCCATCCAGTCGAACACCATCTGCTTTTTGTTGGCACGACATGCCTCGCAGAGACCTCCGGAGCAGTTGTCGCAACCTTCACAGCTGTCGCAGTTGCCTGCACAGTCGTTATTGCAGCCTGTGTTGCAGGCAGCGTTGCCGGTTGTGTTGGCATCTGCTGTGGCAGCGGCTTTGCTGCCGATGTTGTCGGCAGTGTTGCTACCACTTGTAACGGCAACGTCGTCGGCGGGAATAGATGCTGCCTGACTCGGTGTGTCGGGCGTGGGGGGCGTGACGGGTGAAGCCGGATTCTTGATTGTTTCATCCATAAGCATTCACCCTCCGATTATTTAGCGTAGCTGACGGCGCGCGTCTCGCGAATCACAGTGATCTTCACCTGACCCGGATAGGTCATCTCCGTCTGAATCTTCTTAGCGATGTCTGCCGAGAGCTGCTCTGCCTGAGCGTCGTCAATCTTGTCGGCACCAACGATGACGCGCAACTCACGACCGGCCTGGATGGCGTAGGTCTTCTGCACACCGGGGTATGACAATGCCATCTGCTCTAAGTCGTTGAGACGCTTGATGTAAGCCTCGACGATTTCACGACGGGCACCCGGACGGGCACCTGAGATGGCATCGCAGATCTGCACGATGGGAGCGATTACAGAGGTCATCTCACACTCTTCGTGGTGGGCAGCGATGGCATTGCAAATATCGGGTTTCTCTTTATATTCTTCAGCCAACTTGGCACCGAGCAATGCGTGCGGCAACTCCGGTTCGTCGTCCGGCACCTTGCCGATGTCGTGCAAGAGACCTGCGCGACGTGCTTTCTTGACGTTCAAGCCGAGTTCGGCAGCCATGATGGCGCAGAGGTTAGCCGTCTCACGTGCGTGCTGCAAAAGGTTCTGACCGTAAGAAGAACGATATTTCATCTTGCCGATGAGGCGGATCAACTCGGGGTGCAAGCCGTGCACACCCATGTCGATGGCGGTGCGCTTACCGGTCTCGATGATTTCTTCTTCAAGCTGCTTGCGCACCTTTGCCACCACCTCTTCGATGCGGGCGGGGTGGATGCGTCCGTCGAGCACCAACTGGTGGAGTGCCAAACGAGCCGTTTCACGACGCACAGGGTCGAAGCATGAAAGGACGATGGCTTCGGGCGTGTCGTCCACAATGATTTCCACACCGGTGGCGGCTTCGAGGGCACGAATGTTGCGACCTTCGCGACCGATGATGCGACCCTTAATCTCGTCGTTGTCAATGTGGAAGACAGTGACGGCGTTTTCGGTTGCCGTTTCTGAAGCTACGCGCTGTATGGTCTTGATCACGATTGACTTAGCCTCTTTGTTGGCGGTCATGCGCGCCTCGTCCATAATCTCGTTGATGTAGGAGGCAGCTTCGGTCTTTGCCTCGTCTTTGAGTGACTCGACGAGTTTGTTTTTGGCATCGGCGGCAGAAAGACCGGCAATCTGCTCGAGCATGGTGCGGCTTTCTTGCTTGATCTGCTCTGCCTCGCGGCGACGCTGCTCGGCGAGCTCTATCTGCTTGCCGAGTTGCTCGCGCTGCGAGTCGTTGTCGGCAATCTTGCGATCCAATTCAGTCTGCTTCTGAGCCAACTGCTGCTCGCGCTGCTTGGCACGCTGTTCGCTCTGCTGCAACTTCTGGTTGCGCTGGTTCACCTGACGGTCGAAGTCAGCCTGCATCTTGACGAGCTTCTCTTTCACTTCGAGCAGCTTCTGTTCTTTCAAGACGTTGCCTTCCTTCTCTGCCTTGGCCATTTCGTTTTTATACGATCTTCCCAAGAGGAAGTTCCACACAGCAAAGACCAAGACGCCACCTACTAAGATGCCGCCTATGGCTACTGCTATCATTATAGAATCCATGTAAATAAAAAATTAATTATGTGTATTATGTAGTACGTAGTATATTGTCACACTCTTAGGTTGGCAGGCATAGAGCGAACCTGCCCATTAAACGCAAAATGCGCCGCACGTCACACTCGGCTTCGTTGGTCAACAAAACCCGGTGGTACGATTGGCGCGTTCGATGGTATTACCAATAAACTAATAATACGATTATCGATTGAGATATTGGCGCAGCTGCGATGCCATGGTCTCCAGTTCGGCATTGACGGTCTCGGTGTTGCTATCGGCATCGAGGCGTAGATACTTCTTGGCGAGGTCTACTGCCACAAACGTCAACAGATATTCCGGAGTCAAATCCGAGCGGTTGTATTTGGCTCGGTAGGTCTCATACATCGTGTCGACCAAGGCTCCGGCTTTTCGCACGAGCTCCTCCTCTTCGGGCTTCACCTGCAGAGGATGTCGCAAGCCTGCTATCTTTATACTAATCTTTAATCTATCATCCATTGCTGTTGTCTGTTAGAGTTGTTGATAGGGGGAAGTGTCACCCGATCCCGCCGGGATCATTTACCCTTCCAGCTTCGCAATGCACTTATCGATTTCACGCACCATCGTCAAGAACCTATCCTTGAGGCGATTTACCTCTTCGGCGGAGCTGCCGTTAGACATGCCTGCCTGCAGGTTCTGATATTTAGTTTCGAGCATGTGAACCTCAGTCTCGAGCGCATTAATCCGGACATCTCTCTGTTGCACCTGCCGACGAAGTTCCTCGTTGGCGGCCTCTTGCTTGGTGCAGCGGTCTTCTAATGTAAGAATCAATGAGCGCAAATCTTCAATGTTTCTTTTAATGTCTACACTCATACGTTCGGACTTAGTTAAAGTTCACCATCTGTGGTCGCCGATTGCGAGCAAAACGGCATCCACCTGCGAAAAAATCTTTACAAAGGTAGGTCTAAAATTTTATCATCCAATGGTTTTGTGCTCTTTTTTACGTTTTATTGTTGTTTTTTCGCCACAATGTGCACAAATCACAGCATTTTAAGATGTTATTCTACAACTAAGACGCTATTCTCCAACATTCATGCAACATTGCCGTGTTGCGCGCACGACTCATAGAATTGCGCGTACAGCAGACGCGAAAAGAGAATGGTTTTGCACGCACGCCGACACACAAACGCACACACAGGCACACCAACAGACACACACGCTCGCCAACTCACAAACGCACACACCAACACAAAAAAGAATGACGCACTGACCGCGATGCGATCAATGCGCCATTATTAATGTACCTTTATTCGTGTGTTGCCATACCAGGATTCGAACCCAGACTAACAGAACCAGAATCTGCTGTGCTACCATTACACCATATGGCAAGGCTCGCTTTCGAAGCTCTTCTGCTTAAAAGCGCGGCAAAGGTAAACACCTTTTACCAACCCTCCAAGAAAAAAGGTCAAAATCTCTAAAAAAGCTTTATTTTCCGAACACCGCGCGGTAGATGACCGGCGTGGCTCCGGCATTCTGCTGCACGTAATCGCCCGCCTGCTTGCCCGCCTGCGTCAGGGCGCGAGCATCGGTGAGCCATTGCTGCATCACCTTTTCGTAGTCGGCAGCAGAACTGATGGTGGCAGCGCCACCGGCAGCGAGCAGACCTAATGCCTCACGGAATGCCGTGTGGTTGGGACCGAAGATGACCGGCATGCCGTAGACCGCAGCCTCGAGGGTGTTGTGAATGCCTACACCGAAGCCACCGCCCACATAAGCCACCTGACCATAGCGGTAGATGGAGGAAAGGAAGCCGATAGCATCGACAATCAAGCAGTCCACCTCACCCAACCGCGACTCATCGAGCTGCGAATAGCGCATATAGGGACGTTTTAGTTTGGCTATGATTTGCTGTATGCGCGCTTCGTGAATCTCGTGCGAGGCGATGATCAGCTTCATCTCGGGGTGTTGGTTGAAGTGCGGCAAGATGATATCTTCGTCGCCGGGCCAGGTGCTGCCTGCCACCATCACACACTTGGCACCCTTGCCGAATGCCTCCGCCCAGGGCAACACCTTGGCTGCGCGATTGATGTCGAGCACACGGTCGAAGCGCGTGTCGCCACACACGGTGACGTTTTGCACCCCTATGCCGGCAAGCAGTCGTTGCGACTCGTCATCTTGCACAAAGAGGTGTGTGAAACAGTTCAGCGCCGGACGCAGCACACCGCCATAAGGCTTAAAGAAGGCTTGCCGACTGCGGAAGATGCCCGAGATTAAGTAGACCGGCACACCGCGGCGGTGCAGCTCTTCGAGGCAGTTACCCCAAAACTCATATTTCACAAAGAATGCCATCTCGGGGCGCACGATGTCGATGAAGCGTGCCACGGCACGCGGGCAGTCGTAGGGCAGATAGCAGATGATGTCGGCTCCGGCATAGTTCTTGCGCACCTCGTAGCCCGACGGCGAGAAGAAGGTCAGCAAGATTTTATACTCGGGATGCTCGGCACGCAGCTTCTCCATCATGGGTCTGCCCTGCTCAAACTCACCGAGCGAGGCAGCATGGAACCACAGATAGCGGTCGCCCGGCTGACGCTTGGCTCGGAGCAGCTGCTCCACGTCGCGCCTTCCGCTTTCCATCAGCTTCGCCTTGCGGTGTCCGCAGGCGGCAGCCAACTTAATGCCGGCCACATACGCCGCTATTGCACAATTATATATTATGTTCATTCAATTCAAATTAATATCTCACACAAGAAATACCTCACATAGAAATATCTCACATAAGAAATTCTCACAAAGAGGGCAGACGGCTCTCACCCCCTGCCCAACGTTATTTGTTATGCCTGCGCCTTCTGGAGCTCCTCGATGCGACGCACCGATGAACGACTGCGCCACAACGTCTCCATCTGACCCAACATATCGGTAATCTGGAAGATGTGCGGACCACGAGCTGCGCCCACCAACGTCACGCGGAAGGCATTCATCACCTTGCCCGTGGCATAGCCCTTGTCGGCAATCCATGCCATCACCTTCGGTTCGAGGGTGGCACCGTTCCAGTCTTCCTGAGCCTCGAGGAAGTCGCACAGCTCACGCACGTAGTCGGCAGCCTCGGGCTTCCACCACTTCTTCAACGACTTCTCGTCGAACTCCGTGGGGTCGGCAAAGAAGAACTCGCACTCTGCCCACAAGTCTTGCGGGAAGTCCACGCGCTCCTTCATCAGGTGCACCACTGCCTTCACCTTCTCGGGGGCGGCTTCGATGCCGTGCTTCAGCAAGTCGGCGTGGAGCGTATCCACCAAGAGCTGCTCGTCACAGAGCTGCAGGTAGTGATGATTGAACCAGCGGATCTTCTGATAGTCGAAGCGCGCGCCGTTCTTAGAACAATGTTCAATGTTGAAAAGTTGAATCAAGTCATCCATCGACAAGAACTCGCGGTCGTCGCCGGGGTTCCAACCGAGCAGCGCCAAGAAGTTCACCACGGCTTCGGGCAGATAACCTGCCTCGCGGTAACCCATCGACACGGCACCCGTCTGCGGGTCGTGCCACTCCAAGGGGAACACCGGGAAGCCGAACTTGTCACCGTCGCGCTTGCTGAGCTTGCCGTTGCCTTCGGGTTTGAGCAACAACGGCAGGTGGGCAAAGCGGGGAGCCTCCCAGCCAAAGGCGCGATAGAGCAAGATGTGGAGCGGAGCCGACGGCAACCACTCCTCGCCGCGTATCACGTGCGTCACCTCCATCAGGTGGTCGTCTACGATGTTTGCCAGGTGATAAGTGGGGAGTTCGTCGGCAGACTTATAGAGCACCTTATCGTCTAAGATGCTTGAGTTGATTGTCACCTTGCCGCGAATCATATCGTCCACCGTCACATCTTCGTTCGGCTCGATTAAGATGCGCACCACATAGGGAGTGCCGGCAGCGATGAGTCGCTGCGTCTCCTCCTCGCCCAAGGTGAGCGAGTTGCGCATGCTGCCGCGCGTAGAGGCATCATATTGGAAGTTGGGAGTTGCGGCACGAGCAGCATCGAGTTCCTCGGGGGTGTCGAATGCCACATAAGCGCGACCCGCATCGAGCAGCTGCTTCACATACACCTTATAGATGTCGCGACGCTCCGACTGGCGATAGGGACCATACTTACCGCCGAAGCTCACACCTTCGTCGAAGTGGATTCCCAACCAGTTGAATGAATCGATGATGTACTGCTCTGCACCCGGCACGAAACGCTGCGAGTCGGTGTCTTCAATGCGGAATATCAACTCGCCGCCATGCTGCTTAGCAAAGAGATAGTTATACAAACACGTACGCACACCGCCAATGTGCAACGGACCCGTCGGGCTGGGTGCGAAGCGCACGCGAACTTTCTTTTCTGACATAATTATATAGAGTGTTTAATATATTCAATTATTCCCGCCAATCTAAGCCTTCCGTCTGCCTAAATGGGCATGCTTCAAAAACATACATTTAATCCAATGCGCTTTCACCTAAAGCTCTCGGTTGGAGAGATGCTCATTCTTCCAAATGCTCCAACAAGGCGGAGAGCTGCTCGTCGGTGTCGGTCAACTTAGACTTGCAGAACTTCAGCAACACGATGGCGCGTTTCGTCAACTCGCACAACTTGTCCACCTCGCACTCCGGGCTTTGCAACTGAGCCACAAGGTGTTCCAGTTCTGCCATGGCAGCATCATAGGTCAACGCTTCTTCAGTAGGAGTTTTCATAACCGAATCGGGATAAATAATACTGCGCAAAGATAGAGAATATATCCGGAAATTGCACTTCCACACGGCATAATCCGAAGCCTAATGGCTGAAAACCAATAAAAAGAGCTCCTAAAGTTTGCATTTATCAGGCGATGCGCCTACCTTTGCACCGCTTTTTGCGCGACCCTCCCTGCTTGCAGGGCGAGCGGCAAGGGCACTAATTTGGAAGAGTTTCGGCTCAACCTCTATTATTCACCTTTAAAAATACTATCGTATGTATTTAGATTCAGCTAAGAAAGAAGAGATCTTCGCAAAGTATGGTAAGGACGCAAAAGACACCGGTTCTCCGGAAGCTCAGATTGCACTTTTCTCTTACCGCATCAGCCACTTGACTGAGCACCTCCGTGCCAACCACAAGGACTACGCTACGAGCCGTTCGATGAAGATGCTTGTTGGTAAGCGTCGTCGCATGCTCGACTACCTTGCTAAGATCGATATCGAGCGCTACCGTGCCATCGTTAAGGAACTCGGTCTCCGTCGATAATCTCTCAGCGGAAGTCACAATCCGAAACAACAACACCCCGCCAAAGGAAGTTTTCCTTGGCGGGGTGTTTTGCGTACTACCGCTTCCGAACCACAAACAAGCACTCCTTAGCACGGTCGTCTTCTTCGG
>CAZBWT010000043.1:0-13923 GCA_964495625.1 uncultured Prevotellaceae bacterium
GCCATCGACTCGCGCAAGTTGCAGCGTGAACTCGGTTGGGAGCCTTCGCTCCAGTTTGAAGAAGGCATTGAGAAGACCGTGCGTTGGTATCTCGACCACCAGGAGTGGATGGATAACATCACCAGCGGTGAGTATGAGAAGTATTACGAAAGCATGTATGCAAACCGCTGATCTCTTTCGCTTTCTGCTCTATTGTGCCGCCGGTTTTTCGGCGGCACTGTTGTTTACGCTCCTCTTGCCCCTCTGTGGTTGCTCCGGCACCACCTCGGTCGGTTTGCAGGCGGTGCAGTGGGCGCAAACCATCTTTTTGATGATCCTGCCCCCGGTGCTTTGGACGCGCCTGCATCTGCGTCGCCCGGTGCTCACCACGTTGCGTCTTGACCGTGCCCCGGTGCGGGGCTTGCTCTGCACGCTTTGCCTGATGATTGCTGCCACACCCCTCTTAGAGTGGTTGGCGCAGTGCAACGAGGCGATGCCGCTCCCCACGGCAGTAGAGGGTGTGCTCCGAGCCGGACAAGCCGAGTCGGAGGCACTGATGCACCTCATGTTCGACAACGGCAACAGCTTCGGCTCGTGGGTGGCACTCATCCTATTGGTGTCGGTCGGCACGGCGGTAGGTGAGGAGCTGATGTTTCGCGGTGCGGTGCTTAACCTCTTGCTCACCACCCGTCTCAGTCGCCACGTTGTGGCGTGGTTAGTGGGGTTCATCTTCAGCGCCATCCACTTCGACCCGTTCGGTTTCCTGCCCCGATGGCTGTTAGGCACGCTGTTCGTCTATCTGGTCTATGCCACCCGTTCGCTTTGGGCTCCCATCGTGGCGCATGCCTTCAACAACCTTGTGGCGCTGGTCGAATATAAGACCGACCATAAGTTCACCGCCGACTTCCCGTCGTGGCTCATCGTGACCAGTGCGCTCGTCACCGCCCTGTGCCTCTATGCATTTTTCGCACCCGGCATCAAACAAGCGCACTCCGTGAAACACAACCCGCAATAGGGCGGACGAAACACCAACAGACCGCATAAACGCAAAATAGGTCGCACCCGACACGGGGTGCGACCTATTTTGCATTCTGATAAAACCATTACCTCAATCCCAACATCTTTTGGAATTTTCGTTTCGTGGCGCGTCGTTGCTCCATGGCGTGCAGCTGTCGCAGCACCTCGCTGAGGCACTCGTCCGCCTTCCAGCCTTGCAGACCGCAATAGACGGTGATGATGCGTTGCAGCAGGGCGCGGTTGTGCGTCAGTGTGCGCAGATTGCTCAAACAATCATGCTGCGTTGGGGTGTGGAGAAACTTTGAGCGATTGGTGTCGATGAGCGTAAAATGATAGCTGCCGTCGGCATTGGTGCGAAACAAGATGTTCGTCAAGTTCAGGTCGCCATGCATCACCCCTTGGCGATGCACCTGCACCAAAAACTCCGCCAAAGCGCAAATCAGTTCCTCGGGGCACTGCTCGCTGTTGAGCGTGTCGCGAATCTCGGGGTCGTTGCATTCCGTCGAGACGAAATACATCTCGTTCAGCAGTCCGCCCTGCTTCAGCTCTAAATAAGCTATCTCGTGCGGCGTGTCTATGCCGCGCTTGCGCAGCATGCCGGCAAAGATAAAAGCCCTTGCCGCCTTGCTCTTCTCAAAAAACGTATAGGCGATGCGTTGCACCAAGTTTGGGCGCTTAAAGCGTTTCACCACCACGGGCAACGAGTCGATCACAAAACGCTTCACCGTGTTGCGACCGGCATAGAGCACCTCACCGCCCGTGTTGAACGATGCAGGCAGTTGGCGCACAAATGTCTCGAGTTGCTTATATGAAGGGTCTACAATAAGTTTCATGCTCACAAAGAGGGGGTTCTAAAAAAAAAGACACACACTATTTCTTGCCGACGCGCATCAGCACGTCGTCTAACTTCTCAACCACCACCTCGGGCGAGATGCTGTTGAGACAAGCCATGTCGCCGCGGCGGCACGGTTTGTTGCCATACACCGAGCAGGGGCGGCACTGCAGCTCAGCGCGTTGAATGATGTTCTCCTCACGCTGATGCCACCCCAAGAAGCCCGCATAAGGGTGTGTCGCCCCCCAAATCGAGACCACCGGGATGCCCGTCAGCGAAGCCAAGTGCATGTTGCCGGAGTCCATGCAAAGCATCACGTCGAGGTGACTCATTGCCTCCAACTCACGCATCATGCCGCCCATGCCGATCATCGACACCACGTGCGGGTAGCGCTGCTGCCAGTCGTTAAACACAGCCTCTTCTTGCTTGCCGCCGCCGAAGAGGTAGATGCGCGCGTCCTTGCGTCCGCTCAGCGCAGCCACCACCTGCTCCATTTTACCCAGGGGGTAGATCTTGCCCGGGTGGGCAGCAAAAGGGGCGATGCCGATGCGGCAGAGATGTCCCGTGTCGGCGGGGTCTTGCATGCGGTCGGGCAGGGGGGCGGGGGCATCAAACAGCGATTGAAAAGAGCTTTGCGTGGGGTAGCCCAACCGCCGCAGCACCTCAGCATAACGCATGAACGACGTGGGCTGCTGCTGCATCACCTTATGCTCGGGGCGCACCAACTGCCTCTTGCCGTCGCGCCCCTTATTGATGTGTCTCACCTTAGCGCCCGACAGCGCCAAGCGCAGGCGCAGAAATTTTGAGCGCAGCACGTCGTGGAAGTCTGCCACAAGGTTGAAGTGCTCGGCTTGCAAGCGCGAACACAGTCGGTTCAAGCCTTTAAAGCCGGCATATTCGCCTTTCAGGTCGGCACCCATAAAGTGCACGTTGCCGGGCATGCGTTCAAAGAGTGCTGCCAAATGGGGTCGGCTCAGCACCGTCACGTCGAGGTCGGGATATTGTGTAGCCAAGGCATAAACCACGGGCACGGTCATTGCCACGTCGCCGAGTGCCGAGAAGCGGACTATCAGAATTTTTTTCATTCCGGTTGGAGTGTGGATTGGGGGAGCATATTTATCAAACAAACAGGCAGGCTCTATGCCGGAACCTGCCTGAATTTATAAGTCTTGAGTTGTGTGTAGTCGTTGCCGATTACTTCTTGCCATAAAGCACCGGGTTGAGCGCCGGGTCGTTATACATCTTCATCTGCTTATACACCTTCATATACTTGCGACCTGCCTCAATGTCGGCAATGAGCCGGTCGATAGCAGCCGAGAGATCCTTCTGCTGTTCGAGCAGCACGTTGAGCTTCTTTTCGCACTGAGCGTGATGCTCGGGTGTGGTGTCGGTGCGCTCCACCTCCTGGCGCATGTGGTAAATCTTCAGCGCGAGAATCGAGAGGCGATCTACCGCCCAAGCGGGGCTTTCGGTGTTGATTGTTGCGTCAGCTTGCGGCTTCACGTCCTTATATTTATCCAAGAAATAGCTGTCAATCAGCTCCACAAGATCCGTGCGGTCTTGGTTCGACTTGTCGATGCGGCGCTTCAGCACCAAGGCTGCGGCGGGGTCAATCTGCGGGTCGCGGATGATGTCTTCAAAATGCCACTGCACGGTGTCGATCCAGTTCTTCAGATAGAGATAATACTCAATCGACTTCAATTCATAGGGGTTCTGAATAGGCGTATCCACGTTATCCGTCTTGTGATAGTCGTCAATGACTTGCACAAATATAGGGTTGCAAAGCTCTGTAAATGTCATACTTTTATAAGCGTTTAAAAATAAGTCTGTGTTTTGTGATGCGTTTTGAAAGTCTACGTCAGAAAACGTCCACCTTCTTAAAAGCAGCGCAAAAATAGCAAAACTATTTGGTATAGACAACTAATTTTCGCCAAATGCTCGAAATAGCCCACCCTAACAGACCTTATTATTCAATCACCCGTTGGAATAGGGGGCATTCACCATCCATTTCTCGCCGACCTCCACCCACGCCGTCGGTGGCACCGATAGTCGCCTCTGTGCCGGGCACCGCCGGCATCGCAACCGTGGCGGAGCGGTATGCTGAGACCGCCCACATCATGAGCATAGCTCGCCGTTTATGCCGCTGTCGGCACCCATAGGGTTGGCGGTCGGTGGCTTGTGGAGAGTGACGTGTCAGTTTGACGCGGGCGAAGCCTGCCGATGCCCCGGCTCGCTTCACCCACGATGCCATGCCGGTGTGCCGGGTGGGCTGCGAGGTGCTATTGCATGGTGAGTGCTGAAAAATGCCTCCCTGCCAACACCACGCATGGCGTAGGCGAGGGGCGACTGAAAAATTAGAAGTGCGGACGCTGTCGAAGGCAAAATAAACCCCGCATATTGGGCAAAAATAGGCAGATTTTTTAACATCATTCAGAAAAAGCTAAGTCAAAGTGTGCCATTTTTGAAACAGTTTTTATATCTTTGTCGCCCGATATGTTTCGTTTAAGGTATATCGCAATTCGTAAGGTATATATTTTAAGGTACTTAACCCACATTCTATAAAGATGAAAGTATTAAAGTTCGGTGGCACGTCTGTAGGTTCAGCAGAACGCATGAGAGGCGTTGCCTCCTTGATTTTGGCCGATGGTCAAACAAAAGTTGTGGTGTTATCGGCTATGTCCGGCACAACCAACACGCTCTTGGAAATTTCTGATTACTATCGCTCACAGAACCCCGTAGGCGCTACGGAGGTCATCAATCAGTTAGAGCTGAAGTACAGCGGCGTTATTGCCGAGCTTTACACCAACGATGAGATCAAAGCCCAGGCTACGGCTACGGTGAAGGGCATCTTTGACTATCTGCGCTCTTTCTCGAGCACACAGTTCACTCTTTTTGAAGAGCGTTGCGTGGTGGCTCAGGGCGAGTTGCTCTCGACCAATCTCTTCACCTACTACCTGCGTCAGCAGGGTGTGAAGGTGGCTCTGTTGCCTGCGCTCGACTATATGCGCATCGACAAGAATGCCGAACCCGACTTTAAGTTCATCGAGGCACATTTGGCTGACCAGCTGAAGCAGAATGCCGACATGCAGATCTACATCACTCAGGGCTTCATCTGCCGCAACGCTTATGGCGAGGTGGATAACCTGCAGCGTGGTGGCTCAGACTATTCTGCCTCAATCATCGGTGCCGCTTTGCGTGCTGACGAGATTCAGATTTGGACCGACATTGACGGCATGCACAACAACGACCCGCGCTTTGTTGAAAACACCAAGCCGGTGCGCACACTGAACTTCGACGAGGCTGCCGAGTTGGCATATTTCGGCGCTAAGATTTTGCACCCCACGTGCATCACTCCGGCGCGCATGTACAACATTCCGGTGCGCTTGTTGAACACCATGGAGCCCGAGGCTCCCGGCACGATGATTTCTAACCAGACCGAGAGCGGCAAGATTAAGGCTGTGGCTGCTAAAGACGGCATCGTCTCTATCAAGATTAAGAGCGGCAGAATGCTGATGGCCTACGGCTTTATGCGCAAGGTGTTCGAGATTTTCGAGCAATATAAGACGGCGGTAGACATGGTAACCACCTCTGAGGTGGGTGTGTCACTGACCATCGACAACAGCAAGCACATCGACGAAATTGTTTCCGACCTCAAGAAGTTCGGTTCGGTGACCATCGACAAAGACTTGGTGATCATCTGTGTGGTGGGCGACATGAAGTGGGATAACCTCGGCTTCGAGAGCCGTGTGGTTGAAGCTTTGTCTGACGTGCCCGTGCGCATGATTTCTTACGGTGGCAGCAACTACAACATCTCGATGCTCGTGAAGGCTGACGACAAGAAGCGCGCCTTGCAGGCTTTGCAAGACCACTTGTTTTAATCGTCCGTGCCCCCACAGACACGACTCGTCTCTACGAAAATAAGCAATTAATAATAGATTTATCACATCCTCCCCCTTATGAGATCATTTCCGATAGATAAATTTCAGCGACTCCAGACACCGTTTTATTATTACGACAAGGCGCTCCTCGACCAAACACTCGAGACCATTGTGACTGAAGCCGGCAAGTATGAAGGTTTCCGTGTGCACTACGCCGTGAAGGCTAATGTAGACCCCGGTGTGCTGCAAATTGTGCGCCGCAGCGGCATCGGTTGCGACTGCGTGAGCGGTGGCGAGATTCGCGCCTGCCTCAATGCCGGTTTTGCTCCGTCGAAAATCGTCTTTGCCGGTGTGGGAAAGGCTGATTGGGAAATCAACTTAGGTTTGGAGGCGGGCATTGCCTGCTTCAACGTTGAGTCGGTGCCCGAGTTGGAGGTGATTAACGAATTGGCTGCGCGCTTGGGATTGACGGCGAACATCGCCTTCCGTGTGAACCCCAACGTTGATGCACATACGCACAAGTACATCACCACCGGCTTGGCTGAAAATAAGTTCGGCATCAGCATGGAGCAGCTCGACGACGTGATTACTCATGCCTTGGAGCTGAAGCACGTCAATCTGATTGGTCTGCACTTCCACATCGGTTCGCAGTTGCTCGAACTGGAGCCTTATGCCATGCTTTGCAAGCGCATCAACGACTTGCAAGACCGCATTGAGCAGCGTGGCATTCAACTCAAGACGATCAACGTGGGCGGCGGTTTAGGTGTGGACTATGTGAACCCCGACGAGCACCCCGTGCCGGACTTCGCCACCTACTTCGCCACTTATCACGAACACCTGAAGCTGCGCCCCGGTCAGGAGCTGCACTTCGAGTTGGGTCGTGCCGTGGTTTGTCAGTGTGGTTCGCTCATCAGCCGTGTGCTCTACGTCAAGGAGGGTGTGAATAAGAAATTTGTGATACTCGATGCCGGCATGAGCGACTTGATTCGCCCCGCCCTCTATGGCGCTCATCACAAAATTGAGGTGCTGACTGCCGACCCCGAGGGTGCCACCGAACGTTACGACGTGGTGGGTCCCATCTGTGAGTCGTCAGACTGCTTCGGCACAGACGAGGTGTTGCCCGTGGCTCATCGCGGCGACCTTGTGGCTCTGCGCAGTGCGGGTGCCTACGGTCAGATTATGGCAAGTCAGTACAACTGCCGCGCCATTCCGGAGTCTATCATCCTTTAATCATTTGCATAGTGCGCCCTCCCGGTCAAAGGGGGCGCACTATTGCTGCCTGTTGGCGGCTTCTAAATCTCGTTAGGCAGTTCTTTTGTTCGCTTAATCTGCCTTTATTCTATCATCACTATTTTACGTATTATGGGTAACAGATTGTTTGCTTTGATAGGTCTTTTTATGGGTGTGGCAGGTACCTCGGCTGCGTATGCGCAGGCGGTGGCTGATGATGCCCCCATGCAGATTGACTCTTTGGCTGAAGACCCTAACCAGCCCCAAGCAAACGCTTTAAGATTAGAAGATACACTCCGCATCGCAGACTCACTCCGCGTTGCGGATTCTTTGCGTTTAGCCGAAGCCGAGCGCCTGGCTGAAGCTGCTCGCCTTGCCGACTCGTTGCGCATGGTTCGCCAAGCCGATTCGTTGCGCCAACAGCGGCACATCGCCGATGTGTTGCAAACGGCGTGGACCGAGTGGTATGACGCGCAGCCGCACCCCGACACCACGGTGGTGGCACCCAAGACGACTGCCGCCAAGGCGCGTGCCGCCCGCGTGGAGGCTCAGCTGCGTGCTGCGGCTGCCGCACGCATCGACACGCTCAAGGCTGTGGCCGACCGCCAGGCTGCCCTCGCCCCTCAAGGTGCGAACATCGACTTGCGCATGCCGCTCATCATTTCTAATTCGGCTCCGGTGGACCCACTGAAGCCCTGCGACGTGGCATCGCTGCAGGCGCAGCCTCGCCGCCGTTCTGAGCCGGAGAATGTTGCTGCGCAGGAGTTTACGCGCGGCAATGAGGTCGACAAGGAGCGCCAACGCACCATCGACACCTATTTCGCCGCTCACCCCTTTGAGGTGCAATATCAGCGCGGACGCATGCTGAAGGCTCCTGAGAAGGAGATGATGAAGAATGACAACTTGCTGCGGGGCTCTCAGGTCGACGTGGCGAGCTTCGACATCAACTACGCTCCGCTCAAGGGCAGCAAGCCGAGTGCCGACAAGTGGCATTATCATGGCTACAGCACCTATCAGATGACGCAGACCGCCATGTCTGACAACTGGTATAAGGGTGGCGAAAACAACATGACCATCTATAGCGACCAGAAGTTGCAGATTAAGCGCTATGATGCCGACAAGATCACCACGTTCGAGTCTACCATACAGCTCAAGTTGGGCTTCTACTACACCAAAGCGGATACCATCCACGAGATGCGCGTCAACGACAATCAGCTGTCTATCGACGTGAAGTATGGCTACAAGGCCTGGAAGCGTTGGTATTATTCAACCTCCATGACCTTCAAGACCCCTATCTTCAACTTCTATCCCGCCAACTCACACACCGTGAAGTCGGCATTCTTGTCGCCTGCCGAGCTGAACGTCAATGTGGGTATGGATTACTCGTATGAAAACAAGAAGAAGACCGTGAGCTACTCGCTGATGTTAGCCCCCCTCTCTTACTACATGAAATATGTCAACAACGACAAAGTCTCGGTGACGCAATATGGCATTGATGCCAACCACCGCGTGCTCAATCAGCTCGGTTCGTCGCTCACCAGCAAGCTCACCTGGAAGATTTGCAACAGCGTTGAGTGGAGTTCACGCTTGTATGCATTCACCAGCTACGACTCGTTCTTAGGCGAGTTTGAAAATACGTTTACGTTCAGGGTAAATCGCTACCTTTCTGCCAACGTGATGCTCTACCCGCGCATCGACGACGGCACTGCCTACGACCCCTGGCAAATGAAGGAAATGCTCACATTCGGTTTTAATTATGTATGGAAATAATCAGCCGGTAGTCACCGACGAAGAGTTTCAAATAGGCTTTTCGCACATCTGGAGTCATCTCAACGACAAGGAGAAAGACCTGATGCGTCGAAACTCCATCAAGCGGATTTTCCGCAAGGGCGAGTTTATCTATCATGCCGACACCTTGCCCATACACATCATGTTTGTGATGAAGGGCAACGTGAAGCTTGAGCGCATGGGGGCGGGGCGACGCTTCCAGATTATGCGCATGTTGCTGCCCGGTCAGGCTTTCGGCTATCGCTCTTACTTTGCCAAGCAGCGCCGACAGACGCAGGCTGTCGCCACCGAAGACTCTGAGATCCTGGCGATAGACTTGCGCGCTTTCGACGATCTGCTGCGCCACAACGGCGAGGTGGCTCTCTACGTGATCTATCGCCTCTCGCTCCGCTTGGGTGAGACCGATCGCCGCTCGGTGAACCTGCAACAGAAGCACCTGCGCGGCAGGTTGGCAGACTCTTTGCTCTTCTTAAAAGACAAATATGGTTTTGAAGAAGACGGCATGACGCTCAACATCTATCTGAGCCGCGAAGATTTGGCATCGCTGTCAAACATGACCACCAACAATGCCATCCGCACCTTGTCGGCTTTTGCCGACGAAGGCATCCTCTTGCTCGACGGCAGACGCATAAAGATAGTCGATATCGAGAAGTTGCGGCAAATCAACACGTGCGGCTGACCCCATTTCAGTTAAATTTAGAAAAAAGAATAGCATATTGCCAAAGGTTTCAAGAAAAAGACCTATATTTGCAGGCAATAAAATTCTAAACGACCTAACATTATGTCTTTTATTGCAGATAAAGTTGTGATGGACGGCTTGACCTTCGATGATGTCTTGCTCGTGCCCTCTTACTCGGAAGTTTTGCCACGCTTTGTGGATCTTTCAACTCAGTTTTCACGCAATATTCGTTTGAACATCCCGATCGTCTCGGCTGCCATGGATACGGTGACCGAGGCTAAGATGGCTATTGCCATTGCTCGTGAGGGTGGTATCGGTGTGATTCACAAGAATATGTCGATTGAAGCTCAGGCTCGCCAGGTGAACCAGGTGAAGCGCGCCGAAAACGGCATGATCTATGCTCCTGTCACCACTTCGCCTCAGGCAACCGTGCGTGACGTGTTGAACATCATGAGTGAGTATCACATCGGCGGTGTGCCGGTGGTGGACGACACTCGTAAGTTGGTGGGCATCGTGACGAACCGCGACTTGCGCTTCCAGAAGGATTTGAGCCGTCAAATCAGCGAGGTGATGACCAGCCAGAACCTCATCACTGCACACGTGGGCACCGACTTGGCTGCCGCTGCCGACATCTTGCAGGAACATAAGATTGAAAAGCTTCCCGTGGTCGACGACGAAGGTCGCCTGGTGGGCTTGATCACCTATAAAGACATCACAAAGGCAAAAGACAAACCGTATGCTTGCAAAGACGCTAAGGGTCGTCTGCGCGTGGCTGCCGGTGTCGGTGTGACGGGCGACGTGCTCGACCGTGTGCAGGCATTGGTGGAAGCCGGTGTAGACGCTGTGGTGGTTGACACAGCTCACGGTCACTCAAAGGGCGTTGTAGGCGTTTTGGAATCTATCAAGAGCAACTATTCGGACATCGACGTGGTGGTGGGTAACATCGCTACCGGCGAGGCTGCCACTTATCTTGCCGACGCCGGTGCCGACGCAGTGAAGGTGGGCATCGGTCCCGGTTCTATCTGCACCACCCGCATCGTGGCAGGTATCGGCGTGCCGCAGCTCTCGGCTGTTTATGACGTTGCCAAGGCATTGAAGAGCCGTGGCATTCCGTTGATTGCCGATGGTGGCATCCGCTACTCGGGCGATATCGTGAAGGCCATCGCTGCCGGTGGCTACAGCGTCATGCTCGGCGGTCTGTTGGCCGGTGTTGAGGAGTCGCCCGGCGACACCATCATCTTCAACGGTCGTAAGTTTAAGTCTTATCGCGGCATGGGTTCGCTCGACGCTATGGAGAAGGGTTCTAAAGACCGCTACTTCCAGGACGGCGAAGTGGACGTGCGCAAGCTCGTGCCGGAAGGCATCGTTTCGCGTGTGCCGTTCAAGGGCAACCTCTATGAGGTAATCTACCAGATGATTGGCGGTTTGCGCGCCGGTATGGGCTACTGCGGTGCTAAGGATATCCCCACACTGCACGAAACTTCTCGCTTCACCCGCATCACCAATGCCGGTATCTTGGAGAGCCACCCGCACGACGTGACCATCACCAAAGAGGCTCCGAACTATTCGCGCGGCGAGTAATTACACAGCTCAATATAACGTTCCGAAGGGTAGTCTGCGAGTCAGTTCCTCCCCTTCGGAACGTTTTACTTTTGATTGCCTGCACCCCGGGCAATGTGTGTCTATGCCGACCGGGTGATATGGACTTGCGGCTCACCGGCAATGTATGTATGCGGTGTGCGAGGATATTATATGTTTGCCACTTGTTGTGGCAATAACCTAAACGGGGGTTGCTCCCCCTGAAAACAAAAATTCGATAACATGAAACGCTTTCTTTTTGTTTCAAAACTTCTGCTGTCGCTCTTTGCGCTGATGTCGGCTTTGCCCGCCATGGCTCAGAGCAAGAAGGTGCTGATTGAGACCAATATGGGCAACATGACCATCATGCTCTATGACGACACTCCGCGCCATCGCGACCGCTTTTTGCAGTTGGTGCGCCAGGGGTATTACGACCAGACGCTCTTCGGTCGCGTCATTCCGAGCTTTATGATTCAGGGCGGTGCTCCCGACTCGCGCACAGCGCCTCCGGGCGCAAGCATCGGTTGGGGCGACATCAACATGGAGATGCCTCACGAGATACGTGCAAACCACATACCTAAGAAGGGTGCCTTGTGTTCGCCTCGCCGCGACACTTCGGTCAACCCCAAGCGTAACTCCGACATGAGTATGTTCTTCATCGTGCAAGGTCGCACGCTGACCATGGAGTATATGAAGGCTTTTGAAAAGCAACACAACGAGGCGGTGCGTAAGGCGGTGAAGAAGAAGATGTACACCCCCGAGGTGGCAAAAGAACTCGCCGACCTCAAAGCCTCCGACGTGAATGCTTACAATGCCCGCGTGCGTCAGTTCAACCACGAGATGGACTCGGTGTGCCGCGCCACGCCGGGCACGCGCTACTTCACCCCCGCCGAACTCGAGGCGTATAGCACGGTGGGCGGCTCGATGCATCTCTACAACGACTACACCATCTTTGGCGAGGTCATCTCCGGCTTGAACGTCATCGACAAAATAGCCGAACTCGAGACCGACACGCGCGACCGCCCGAAGACCGATGTGCGCATGACTATAAAGGTGATAGAATGAGATTATTAGGTGCTAAATTTTGCCATTAGACAATAATCAACTATCTTTGCGCACGCAAAGAAGAAATGTCAGTCTTGCGCACGCTCAGTCTTGCGCATGCAAGAAGATTTATCACAGCTTTTTGCGCACGTAATGAAGTTTAGCAGGCAGACAATCGAATTTAGACAATCCGAGTTAGACAATCGAATTATTAACTTATAAATCAATTTTCAAGCGTAATGAATATTACAAAGAACGTCGTAGATGACGTAAATCTGCTCCTGAATATCGAGATTGAAAAGGCAGATTATGCTGAAGAGGTAGAAAAGGCTTTGAAGGAATACCGCCACAACTACAGCATGCGCGGCTTCCGCAAAGGTATGACTCCGATTTCATTGTTGCGCAAGATGTTTGGTCCCCGCGTTACGAGCGATGCCGTTAACCGCGTGCTCCAGAATGCACTTGCTCAATATATCACCGAAAATAACCTCCACGTGCTTGGTGAGCCGTTGATCGACGAGGCTTGGACTCCGGTTGACTTCGCCACTGTCGAGAGCTTCTCTGTGCCCTTCAAGGTCGCTATCGCTCCCGAATTCAACGTTACGTTGAACCAAGATGTGAAGGTGCCTTACTATGAGATTACGGTTGAAGACAAGCTCGTCGACAACCAGATCGAAGGCTACCGTCGCCAGTTCGGCGAGCAGGTTGACGCTGAGGAAGTTGAGGCTGACGACATCGTGAAGGGTGACGTGGCTGAGCTCGACCTCGAAGGCAACATCGTTGAGGGTGGCATCTTGGCTGAAGGCGCTACTATCTATCCCCGCTACTTCAGCAACGACGACGAGAAGGCTAAGTTCGTCGGCGCTAAGAAGTTCGCTTCGGTTGATTTTAACCCCGCCGCCGCTACTAACAACAACGTGAACGAGATGGCTTCTATGCTCCAGATCGAGAAGGAGAAGGCAGGTGGTTTGACCGCAAACTTCCGCTTCACTATCAACGAGATTAAGCGTCACCAGAGCGCTGAGCTCAACGAGGATCTCTTCAAGAAGGTCTTCGGCGAAGAGTGCACTACCGAGGAGGCTTTCAAGGCTAAGATCCGCGAGGCTATCGCAGGTCAGCTCGCCGAGAATAGCGAGGCTCGCTTCACTGTTGATGCTGCCGAGACTTTGAAGGCTCAGGTTGGCGACCTCAAGTTCCCCGAGGAGCACTTGAAGCAGTGGCTCATCCAGACCGGTAAGGCTAAGGACGCTGAGAAGCTCAACGAAGATATGCCCAAGATGCTCGAAGACTTGAAGTGGCAGCTCATCGCAGAGAAGATCTACGAAGATAACAAGCTCGCCATCAACGACGACGATGTTAAGGCTATGATCGCTAAGGTGTTCCGCAGCCGCATGATGCAGTATGGCATGATGTCTATCCCGCAGGAGTACATCGACTCGTTCGTTACCAACATTATGAACGACCAGAAGGAAGTGGGTCAGTATCGCGAGTATGCTAAGGATCAGAAGGTCTTCGACAAGATTCGTGAGAGCGTAAGCCTCGACAAGAAGGAAGTAACGCTCGAGGAGTTCTCGAAGATCGGTCAGGAATAATCTGTTAAAGGTTAAGCCAAGCAGAAGTATTAGGCACATGCCCTATTAGCTGTGTCTTTAATACGTTCCATAATATTTGAAGGAGATAAACAACCTCAGTCAGAGGTGTTTGTCTCCTTCTGTTGTTTTAAACATTTTATGTGTAGTTGTGGTTGTAGTTGTGTCTTACCTTGCTGCGGATGTAGTTGAGCTATTTCTCGCTGCGGTTACAGTTGAGTCTTACCTCGCTGCGGATGTGGTTATGTTTCTCTGTGGTTGTGGTTGACTTACCCGCTGCGGCTACAGTTGAGTCTTGCCTTGCTGCGG
>CAZBWT010000044.1:0-8427 GCA_964495625.1 uncultured Prevotellaceae bacterium
TCGCGCGCCATGGTGGCGATGGTGTTGCTCTGCACCATGCCGCCAATGCCGAAGCTGGCGATGAAGGTGAAGATGCAGAAGAGCACCGCCAACCACTTGCAGCCCATGCCGCGCTCTATGGCATACATGGGACCGCCCAACATCTTGCCGTCGGCGGCATGGACGCGATATTTCACCGAGAGCAGTCCCTCGGCATATTTCGTCGAGATGCCCAACACACCCGTCAGCCAACACCAAAAGACGGCACCCGGTCCGCCCGCCGTCACGGCAGTGGCCACACCAATGATGTTGCCCGTGCCGATGGTGGCTGCGAGGCTGGTGGTCAGCGCGCTGAACTGACTCACATCGCCGTCCGAATCGCCGTCTTTTTTGAACGAGAGGCGGATGGCTCGAAACAGATAACGCTGCGGAACGCGCAGCCGAATGGTGAGGTAGATGTGGGTGCCTAAAAGCAAGATAATCATGGGCCAACCCCAGAGATAGCTATTGATGACTGACAGAACGGCATTAAATTCTTCCATAATGTGGTGATGATGGTGTTACTTACCCTCAATCTTGCGCAGAATAGGCGAGGAGAAGAGGAAGGTGTGAAGCGGGGCGCAGTCGGCGGTGAGGATGTTGTCTTTATTGCCTTGCCACAGGTTGTGCCCTTGGTGCAGAAAGATGATGTTGTCGCCAATGCCGAGCACGGAATTCATGTCGTGTGTATTGACGATGGTGGTGATGTTATATTCCTTGGTGATGTCGTCAATCAGTTGGTCGATGACGATAGAGGTCTGCGGGTCGAGCCCCGAGTTGGGTTCATCGCAGAAAAGATAGCGCGGATTGAGGGCAATGGCGCGGGCAATGGCGACGCGCTTCTTCATGCCGCCGCTGAGTTCCGACGGATATTTCGCACCGGCGGCGGGTAGGTTGACGCGCTCCAGGCAGAACTTCACGCGCGCATCGAGTTCGGCGGCTGTGAGGTTCGACAGCATGCGCAGGGGGAAGGCGACGTTTTCGGTGACGGTCATCGAGTCGAAAAGTGCGGCACTCTGAAAGAGCACCCCGATGCGGCTGCGCAGCGACTTGAGTTCGGAGCGCGACATAGAGAGCAGGTCTTGCCCGTCGAAGAGCACCTCGCCGCTGTCGGGGGCATGGAGTCCGATGAGGCACTTCATGAGCACGGTCTTGCCCGAGCCGCTCTGCCCGATGATGAGGTTATTATGGCCGGGCAGGAAGGTGCAGCTAACGTCGTCGAGCACCTTTTGTTCGCCGAAGGCTTTCCGGATGTGTTTAATTTCTATCATGTTGCAATGGGAGGGTGAGTGAAGTTGCCGTTGCCGTGAGGTTAGAGCAACACTTTGGTGAGCACAATGTCACTAAGCAAAATCATGATGCTGCTGGTGACCACCGCCTTGGTGCTGGCTTTGCCCACCTCGAGGGCTCCACCTTGGGTGTAGTAGCCCCAGTAAGACGATATGCTGGCTATGAGGAAGGCAAAGACGTATGACTTCTCGAGGCTGTAGTAGATGTTGCCTTCGCGAAACAGCGTCTGGATGCCGTAGATATAGTCGTCGATAGACGGAGCGTGAGTGAAAGCTGCGATGATGCCGCCACCCACCAAACCGAAGGCGATGCTGAGAATGACCAAGATGGGCATGAAGAACACCAACGCGCAAACCTTGGGCAAGATGAGGTAGTTGGCAGAATTGATGCCCATAATCTCGAGCGCGTCAATCTGCTCGGTGATGCGCATGGTGCCGATTTCAGAGGCGATGTTCGAGCCGACTTTACCCGCCAAGATGAGCGACATGATGGCTGACGAGAATTCCAGTATCAAGATTTCACGCGTGGTGAAGCCCACGGTGTAGCTGGGCAGGAGCGGGGAGTAGATGTTGAGCTGTATCTGGATGCAGCACACGGCACCGATAAAGAGCGATATGAGGCACACAATGCCGATCGAGTCGATGACCAAGGCTTGTGTCTCACGAATGAACTGGCGAACGAAGACTCCGGGACGATCGGGGCGGGTAAAGACGCGCTTCATCAGCAGCAGATATCGCCCAAAGTGCGTGAGGTAATTATAGACAAACATGTCGTTGTAATTGATTGGGTGCGGCAAATATATGTTATTTTCGTGAATGTCAAAAATAAATTCACCCTCGTCGGGGTATAAATGAATTATTTAGGGCTGAGGGTTTAGATTTTATTCTTATCTTTGCCGCAAAATATAGCAAGTTAAAAATGGAAGATAACCATAGTGTGCTCCGCACCGAAGGCTTGGTGAAGCGCTACGGTCAACGTACAGTGGTGAACCACGTGTCAATTGACGTGAAGCAGGGCGAGATTGTGGGTCTGTTGGGTCCCAATGGCGCCGGCAAGACCACCACGTTCTATATGACCACCGGACTGATTACGCCCAACGAGGGGCACATCTACCTTGACGATAATGACATCACAAAGTTTCCTGTATATCGACGTGCGCAGAGCGGCATCGGCTACTTGGCACAAGAGGCTTCGGTCTATCGCAAGATGACGGTGGAAGACAACATCCGCTCCGCCCTCGAGATGACCTCCATGAGCCGCGAAGAACAGCGCGAGAAACTTGAGAGTCTCATCACCGAATTTCGTCTGCAAAAGGTGCGCAAAAACTTAGGCGACCGTCTGTCGGGAGGCGAACGCCGCCGCTGCGAGATTTCGCGTTGCCTTGCCATCAATCCTAAGTTTATCATGCTCGATGAGCCTTTCGCCGGGGTGGATCCCATCGCGGTTGAAGACATCCAATACATCGTCTACAAGCTCAAAGAGAAGAACATCGGCATCCTCATCACCGACCACAATGCCCCCGAAACGCTGAGTATTGTAGACCGTGCCTACCTGCTCTTCGAGGGCAAGATACTCTTTTGGGGTACCAGCGAGGAGTTGGCTGAGAACCAGATGGTGCGTGAGCGCTACTTGGGTCGCAACTTCCACTTCATCCGCAAGAACTTTGACCAACCCTCCACGTCGGAGGTACTGCTGAATGCACAACAACAGCAGGCCAAGCCATAATTTAAAACGATAATTGAGATTTATGAATGAACAAACTACGGGTCTGCTGAAGTGTCGGCAGCTGATGCAGCAGCAAGGCATTGACCTCTGCATCGTAGCTACCCCGGTCAATATTTTTTATTTATTAGGCTACATCATCAACGGTTACGTGGTGGTGTTGAAAGACGAAGCTGAACCGTGGGTGTTTGTACGCCGCCCTGCCGGACTGAAAGGCGAGCGTGTGGTCTACTTCCGCAAACCTGAAGAGATGCCCGCGCTGATGGGCTTAGACTCCGACCGTGTTGCCACGGTGGCTATGGAGGTCGACACGCTGTCGTATGCCGAAGTGCTGCGCCTCAGTGCTTGTCTGCCCGGTGCAAAGGTGGCAAACGGCGACACCCTGCTGCGCACGGCACGCGCCGTGAAGATGGAGCAGGAGTTAGCCCAAATACGCCGTTGCGGCAGCCTCTATTGCGAAGCCTTCCGTGCCGTGCCCGAGCTGTACAAGCCGGGCATGAGCGACCACGAGTTCGCCCTTGCCTTCGAGGCGCTGTTGCGTCGCAAGGGGCACATCGGCATCTTCCGCACCTTTGGTGTGAAGATGGAGTCGTTTATGGGCAGCAGCATCTTGGTGGGCGACAATGCCGACGCGGCTTCGCCCTACGACTTCGCCTTGGGCGGTGCCGGCATGACACCGCTGTTGCCTGTGGGCGACAACGGCACGGTGTTGCGCCCGGGTCAGACCATGATGGTTGACGGCGGCGGGTGCTTCGGTCCGTACATGACCGACATGTCGCGCGTCTTCGCCCTCGGCACGTTGCCAGAGTTGGCACTGCGCGCCCATGCGTGCTCCGTGCAGCTGCACCGCCGCTTCGAGCAGCAAGCCAAAGCCGGAGCCTCGTGCGCCGATATATATAATGACGCGCTCGCATACGTGCGCGAGCAGGGCTTGGAGCCGTATTTTATGGGTCACCTGCAGCAGGCAGCCTTCATCGGTCACGGTGTGGGCTTGCAGATCAACGAACTGCCCGTCATCTTCGGTCGCTCAAAAGATGTTTTGGCACCGGGTATGGTTGTGGCGCTCGAACCTAAATTCGTGCTGCCCGGCGTGGGTGCCGTGGGCATCGAAAACACCTACATCGTGCATGCCGACGGTGTGGAGTGCGTCACCGGCGAGGCTACCGAAGAGATTGTCTATCTTTAACCCCCTCCGGCATGCCGATGGTCTATCCATAGACTTCGGCATACCAATCATCTCTCCATAGACTCCGGCACGCCGATGGCAGCGTTTAAATAACAAAACCGGGCATAGATTTTTTCTTTTGTAATATGGATTGTTTCAATGTCACCATTTTGGGCTGTGGTTCAGCCACACCCACGCTGAGACATTTGCCCACCTCACAGGTGGTCAACTTCCGCGACAACCTGTTCATGGTCGATTGCGGCGAGGGTGCTCAGTTAGAACTGCGTAGGCAGAAGCTGAAGTTTCAACGCATCAGCCACATCTTCTTGTCGCATCTGCATGGTGACCATTGCTTCGGTCTGATGGGCTTCCTTTCAACCTTAGGGCTGGTGCAGCGAGGCGGCGAGGTGGTGATACATGCCGAGCCGGATGCCGAGCGGGTATTTGGCGGGCAGTTGGCTTATTTTTGCAACAACCTGCCGTTCACCATCCGGTTTGAATCCTTCTCGCCCGACGTGTCGGAGGTGATATATGCCGACCGCTCCTTGACGGTGCGAACCCTGCCGCTCACACACCGCGTGCCCACAGCGGGTTTCCTCTTTGAGGAGCGTCCCCGCCCCGCACACCTCAAAGCCGAGGTTGTGGAGGCGCTGAACATACCGCGAGGCGACTACCGGCGCATCAAAGAGGGCGAAGATTGGGTCACAGCCGACGGGAGGGTAGTTCCCAACAATCAACTCACCACACCCGCAGCGGCACCCCGCCGTTATGCCTATTGCTCCGACACCCGATACAATCCCGCCCTGGTGCCGCTCATTGAGGGGGTGGACTTACTCTACCACGAGGCGACTTACCTGCACGAGTTGCAGGCATTGGCATACGAGCGTTGGCACAGCACCGCCCTCGAGGCGGCGATGATAGCGCGCGATGCCCACGTGGGGCAGCTCTGCATTGGACACTATTCGGCGCGCTACCAAACGGTGGACGCATTGCTCAGCGAGGCGCGCTCCATCTTCCCCAACACCGTGGCAGCCCAAGAGGGGCTGGTGGTGGATTTGCCAAAAACAACCGACACCGCCCCGGCTGAAGAGGAGGATGCCGACAAGGCAGCGGACGCTCCGGCATCAGTTCTTGCAGAAGGGTCAGCTCCCGCTGAGGTCGCAGACCGCCCCAAAGAAACCGATATACAACAGTAGTTATGGCTAAAAACAAACTTGAGAAATTTGCCGACATGGCGAGTTACGACCATGTCTTTCAATACAGCTTCGAGCAGTTGCAGCAGGGGGGCTTCCCCATGCGCGGCAAGTGGGGCGCAGAGTTCTTTCACAACACCAACCCCATAGTCATCGAGTTAGGCTGCGGGCGCGGAGAATACACCGTAGGCTTGGCGCAGCGATACCCACACAAGAACTTCATCGGCATCGACATTAAGGGAGCCCGCATGTGGACGGGAGCCACCGAGGCTCGCGAGCGCGGCATGCAGAATGTGGCATTCCTGCGCACCAAGATAGAGCTGTTGCCCTATTTCTTTGCCGAGGGTGAGGTGGCTGAGGTGTGGATCACCTTCCCCGACCCGCAGATGCGCAAAGTGAATAAGCGTCTCACCTCTACGCGCTTCATGCAGCACTACAGTCGCGTGTTGCAGCCCGGCGGACAGATTCACCTGAAGTGCGACTCACCCTTCCTCTACACCTACACTGAGGCGATGATAGAGCGCAATGCCCTGCCGCTCATCTGGAAGACCACCGACCTTTATGGTACCATCGACGAGGCGCAGGTGCCCGCCGCCGTAGACCTCGAGGCGCTGCGTTCCATACGCACCTACTACGAGAGCCAATGGTTGGCGCGAGGCATCAACATCAAATATTTAGGCTGGAAGTTGCAGCCGTCGGCTCCGTGGCAGGAGCCTGAAGTCGAGATAGAGTTAGACTCCTATCGCAGCTTCGGTCGCGACAAGCGTTCCGCCCTCGAGACGCATGTGTAACAACAAACCCTCTTACAAAAAAGATGACAAGAGAACAAATCATAGAAGCGCTGCAGCAGGTGCGCTATCCCGGCACGGGTAAAAACCTGGTGGAGATGGAGATGGTGGCAGACAACATCCGCATCGGCAACGGTGAGGTGGCGGTCACAATCATCTTCGAGAAGCCCAACGACCCCTTCATGCGCTCGGTGGTGAAGGCTGCCGAGGTGATGATCGAGAAGGCTGCCAACGAAAACTCTGAGGCGGTGGCGGTGAAGGTGGAGACACAGAGCCGTCAAGCCGCTCGCCCCGAACCGGATAAGCTGTTGCCGCAGGTGAAGAACATCATCGCCATTGCCTCGGGCAAAGGTGGTGTGGGCAAGAGCACGGTCTCTGCCAACTTGGCGGTAGGCTTGGCGCGCTTAGGCTACAAGGTGGGCTTGTTGGATGCCGACGTGTTCGGTCCCTCCATGCCCAAGATGTTTCAGCTCGAAGACTTCCAGCCCATGGCTGAGCACAAAGACGGTCGCGACCTGATCATCCCCGCCGAGAAATACGGCGTGAAGCTCCTTTCGGTGGGCTTCTTCGTCGACCCGCAGAACGCTACCAT
Source organism: uncultured Prevotellaceae bacterium (assembly GCA_964495625.1). Classification (GTDB taxonomy): domain Bacteria; phylum Bacteroidota; class Bacteroidia; order Bacteroidales; family UBA3663; genus Liminaster. The sequence goes on from CAZBWT010000044.1 coordinate 6,769, forward strand.
TTGGCGCGGCAGCATGGCGGGCAGCGCCCTCAAGCAGCTCATCGGCGATGCCGATTGGGGCGAATTAGACTACTTCCTCATCGACCTTCCCCCGGGCACCAGCGACATTCACCTCACCTTGGTGCAGACCTTGGCGCTGACCGGTGCTGTGGTGGTGAGCACCCCCCAGCAGGTGGCTCTTGCCGATGCGCGCAAAGGCATCGACATGTTCCAAAACGAAAAGATCAACGTGCCGATACTCGGTCTGGTCGAAAACATGGCATGGTTCTCGCCCGCCGAGCTGCCCAACAACAAATACTACCTCTTCGGTCGCGAAGGTGTGAAGCAGCTTGCTGAAGAGATGCACCTGCCGCTGTTGGCACAAATACCGGTGGTGGAGAGCGTCTGCCAGAGCGGCGACGAAGGCACCCCCGTGGTGCTCGACGACGAACACCCCGTGGGGCAGTCATTCCTCTCGTTGGCTCAAGCTGTGGTGACCCGCACGCGGTTACGCAACGAGACGCTACCTAAGTCGCACCGCGTGGAGGTGCATAAGTAATCCTGCTCTTTTACAGACTATTACACATTAAATGCAATATATCAATCATCCCTCAGCTGTCATCCCCGAGAAGACTGAGCCTCGTGTGTTGATCATATATACCGGTGGTACAATCGGTATGGTCGAAAACCCGGTGACGAAAGCCCATGCACCGCTCAACTTTGCGCACCTGCGTTCGCATGTGCCCGAGTTGGATTTGACGCATGTCTCATATCGCACCGTGCAGTTCGACCCTCCGCTCGACTCGAGCAACGTCACACCCGAGCACTGGAGCCGCTTGGCGCATATCATTGCCGATAGCTACGACATGTATGACGGCTTTGTGGTGCTGCACGGCACCGACACGATGGCCTACACCGCCTCGGCGCTGAGCTACATGCTCGAAAACCTCAACAAGCCGGTGGTCTTCACCGGGTCGCAGTTGCCCGTGGGCGTGCTGCGCACCGATGGCAAAGAAAACCTCATCACGGCGGTCGAGATAGCTGCCGCGCGCGACCGCATCGGTCGTGCCATGGTGCCCGAGGTGTGCATCTACTTCCAGTCGTCGTTGCTGCGCGGCAATCGCGCCAAGAAGATCAACGCCGAGCGCTTCAATGCCTTTTCGTCGCCCAACTTCCCCGAGATAGCCCAGATTGGTGTGCACATCAACTATGCGCACCACTACATACACCACACGGCAGACGGCACACCCCTCAAACCTCACTTCAAGATGAGCACCGACGTGGTGATGCTGATGCTCTTCCCCGGCATCAGTCGCGACGTGGTTGAGGGCATTTTGCACATACCCGGTCTGCGTGGCGTGGTGATGGAGACCTTCGGCACGGGCAACGCCATGACCGCCGACTGGTTCGTCGCAGCTCTGAAACATGCCATAGAACGCGGCATCGTCATCGTCAACGTCACCCAGTGCGTGGGCGGTGCCGTAGAGATGGGGCGCTACGATGCCGGCAACTGCATGGCACAGGTGGGTGTGATTGGTTCGGGCGACATGACCACCGAAGCCACCGTCACCAAACTGATGTTCCTGCTCGGTCAGGGCTACAGCCAGCACGAGGTGGAGCAACAGATGATGACCTCTTTGGCGGGCGAGATGACCGCCTCGCCCATGCAGGCTGCCCCTG
>CAZBWT010000044.1:8527-13844 GCA_964495625.1 uncultured Prevotellaceae bacterium
CATGTGGCGATGAGCCGCTGTGCCATCGTTGTCACGATAAGATTTTTTGACAAAAAACATGGGAAAAACGTTGACAATCTTGCAAAAAGTTGTAAACTTGCAGCATCTAATGCAACCTTTTCAGCATCTAATGCAACCTTTCAGAACAATCAAACCAAAAAATAAAATGAAATTGCTTAATAAATCCGTCATGGGGTGTGCCACGCTTGGCACGGTGCTGCTGTGTGCAGCATGCGCCACTCAGCCCCCGCATTTGGTGATAGTACACACCAATGATACCCACAGCCAGATAGACCCGGCTGCCCTTAACGACCGCTACAACCCCGGCGAAGGTGGTGTGGAACAGCGTGCCGCCATCATCGCCACCATGCGCGACAGCTTCCCCGGTCTGCTCTACTTCGACGCAGGCGACATGGTGCAAGGCTCCCCCTACTTCAACATCTTCAGCGGTAGGGTAGAGATGGAGGCAATGAACAAGCAGGGCTTGGTGGCTTCCACCTTCGGCAACCATGAGTTTGACAACGGCGTAGACTTCTTGAAGAACATGATGCAGTGGGCGGAATTCCCCATACTTTCGTGCAACTATAACTTCGACGAGAGCGCCCTCAGCGGTCAGGTGAAACGCTACATCATCAAAGAGCAAGACGGCGTGAAGATTGGCATCACCGGTGCCACGGTAGACCCCCACGACCTCATCTTCATGCAGAACGTGAAGGGTGTGGTCTATAATGACCCCTCAGAGTCAGTCAATGTGATGGCAGACAGCTTGCGCAACTACTTTAAGTGCGACTTGGTGATCTTGCTCTCACACGTGGGCTTCTACGGCACCGACACGGTGATGGGCGACCAATATATTGCAGCCCACTCCAAGAACATCGACCTGATTATAGGTGGTCACACCCACACCAACATCGAGACCGGCTTTGTGGCGCTCAATGCCGAGGGCAATCCGGTGGCTATCACCCAGACGGGAGCCAAAGCCAACCCCATCGGAGCCATCGACATTCAGATGAAGAAGAGCACCCGCGGCGACGGCACAAAGTGGATGGTAGACACCATCACCTGCCGCAAGCTGCACCCCCAGTCGTTCGACTATTCGGCACACGAAACCGAGCTTACGGAGTTCGTCACACCCTATCGCGACCAGCTGAAACAGCAGATGCAGGAGTGTGTAGGCTTTGCGCCCGAAACACTCGAGAAGGGGCATCCGCAGTCGCTCTTGGGCAACTTCACCGCCGATGCCTTGCGTGAGGTGGGCGAGTCTGTGTTGCGCGAGCGCGGCTTGGGCGACCACGTGTCGGTGGCAGTGATGAATAACGGCGGTCTGCGCGCCTCAATCAACGAGGGCGAGGTGACCTTAGGCGACATCTATAAAGTCTATCCCTTCGAGAACGCCTTGACGCTGATAGCCCTGCGCGGCGACTACTTAGAGCAGCTGCTGCAGAGCTTGGCGGGCAGGGGCTTAGAAGCACTGTCGGGCTGCACCGTCACGCTCCACACCGACGAGAACCACAAGACCGTAGCCACCAAAATCTTGGTCGATGGCAAGCCGATAGACCCCGCCAAGACCTATTGGATCTCCACCATTGACTACTTGGCTGAGGGCAACAGCGGCATGGGTGCCTTGCTCAACGGCGAGAAGCACGACATCGGCTTGCGCCTGCGCGACTTGATGATAGACTACGTGCGTCGCCTCTCGGCTGAAGGGGCGCCCGTATCAGCTAAGCTCGACGGGCGTGTAACGGTGGAATAAGCACACACACACGGTTTTCTTCTAAACCATGACTCGATGAGAAACTTACTACAAACTCTTATCATAGCGGCGGGGACGTTGAGTGCGTCTTCGCCGCTCGCTGCCTCGGTGCGTCCCACCTTGTTGCAGCAAGCCGATGCTGCGCGCATGGAGCAGTGGGTCGACTCGGTGTTTAACACCCTGAGCGCCGAAGAACGCTTGGGGCAGCTCATTGTGCCCATTGTCGATGCCAAGGGGATGACCCCGGCGCAGCGGCAGGTGCTGTTGCGCGACGTGGAGCAATATCACGTGGGCGGACTGCTCTTCTCGGGCTGCTCCATGAAGGAGCAGGCTGCGTTCACCAACCTCGCGGCGAAGCGTGCCCGCGTGCCGCTGTTGGTGACCCTCGACGGCGAGTGGGGCTTGAACATGCGCATGAAGGAGGCTCCGCGCTACCCGCGCAACATGGCGTTGGGCTGCATCAGCACCGAGGTGAAGACTGCCGACGGCAGCACCCTCAGAGACAGCCTCATGACCGCCTATGGCACCGAGGTGGCGCGCCAGTGTCGCGCCATGGGCATCAGCGTGAACTTCGCCCCCGTGATGGACATCAACAGCAACGTGAAGAACCCCGTGATTGGCACCCGCTCGTTTGGCGACACCCCCAAGGGGGTATATGCCCCTGCCATAGCCTACGCCAAGGCGCTCGAGGCGGGCGGTGTGCTGTCGGTGGCGAAACACTTCCCCGGGCATGGCGACACCGACAAAGACTCGCACAAAACGCTGCCCACCTTGCTCCACAAGGAGCACCGTCTGCGCCACTTCGAGATGGTGCCCTTTGCCGAATATATCAACAGCGGACTGGGCGGCGTGATGGTGGGTCACTTGGCGGTGCCTGCCCTCGAGAGCGACACCCGCAAGCCGGCTTCCATCTCGGCGCGCATCGTGCTCGGTGAGCTGCGCGACCGTTACGGCTTCGACGGCTTGGTGTTTACCGACGGTCTTGCCATGGAGGGGGCGCGCCGCATTGAAGACGTAGGCGTGAAAGCCCTCTTGGCGGGCGATGACATCTTGCTCGACCCCGTGCCCCTCGAACAACGCCGTCAGGAGCTACTCAAAGCGGTGGCATCGGGCAAGTTGCCGCAGCGCGTGGTGGACGAGAAGTGCCGCCGTGTGTTGCGCTATAAGTTCGCCCTCGGCTTGGCAGGCGAACGCCGCGAGGCACAGCCCGACAGCGTAGACACACCGCACGCCCGGCAGTTGGCGCGAGAACTCTATGCCGCCTCGCTCTGCCTGCTAAAAAACGAACACAGCCACGGCGCAGCCATCGTGCCCCTGCAACACCTCGATGCGCACAGCTTGGTGTGTGTCAACATCGGCGAGCCGGCGGTGAACAGCTTCTCGCGCCGTGTGGCTCAGTATGCCTCCGTGCAGCGACTCTCCGCCACCGACGGCATGAGCGCGCAGCAGCAAAGCGCCCTATTGGGCAAGGTGGCTTCGGCGGGGCGTTGCATCGTGGCCATCTACGATGCCAAACCCTCGAGCCTTGCCTGGGCCAAAAAGGTGTGCGACGCTGTGGCGGGCGAGTACATCCTGTGCTTCTTCACCACACCCTATCGCACAGCCCTCTATGCCGACCTCTTCCACCGTGCCTCAGCCCTCTTGTTGGCGCATGACGACTGTGTGACCTCCAACGAGGTGGCTGCCGAGGCTTTGTTTGGCGGCGTGGCGGTGAGCGGCAGGCTCAGCGTGGAGTTGCCCGGTGTGTATGCGCGCGGCACCGGACACACCACCCATCGCCTCCGTTTGTCGGCTGCTGAACCCGAAGCCACCGGCATGAGCTCCGTCGTCATGCAGCGCATTGACACCATCGTAGCCGAAGGCTTGGCGCAGCAGGCATTCCCCGGCTGCCAGGTGTTGGTGGCGAAAGACGGCTACATCATCTACAACAAAGCCTTCGGCTATAGCGACTACGAACATCGGCAGCCGGTCACCACCGAGTCGATCTACGACCTTGCATCAATGAGCAAAGCCGTGGCTACTGTGCCCGCCGTGATGATGGCATATGACGAGGCGAACCTGCGCCTCACCGACCGCATCAGTGCCTACGTGCCGCAGATGAAGAACACCGACAAGAAGACGCTCACGCTGCGCGAGGCGCTCTTCCACGAAACGGGCATGCGCGAGAGCTACCCCGTCTACACCTGGGCCATCGACTCCACGTCGGTGCAGCGCCTCTACAGCAACAAACGCGGCGACCCCTACACCCTGCAGCAAGATGAAAACCTCTGGTTCAATCGCAACTATCGCTACGACACCGCCTGGGTCTCCACGCGTCAAGATGCGACGCACACCTTGGCGGTGGCTGAAGGCATGTATCTGAACCCCGCGTTTCGCGACACCGTCTTCAATCGCATCCTGGCGCTGCCCTTGGTGAAGCGTGGGGCATATCGCTACAGCTGTCTGAACTTCGTGCTGCTGCGGCGCGTGGTGGAGCAAGTGTCGCACCGCTCGCTCGACGACTATCTGCACTCCAAGCTCTTCGCACCGCTCGGAGCCTCCACGCTCTGCTACAACCCGCTGACCACGCTTGGGGCTTCCGCTCGTGCCGACATCATGCCCACCGAAGACGATGCCGCCGTGCGCCGACAGCTGCTGCGTGGCTACGTTCACGACGAGATTGCCGCCTTCAACGGTGGGGTAGAGGGCAATGCCGGTCTGTTCGGTTCGGCGCAAGACGTGGTGAAGGTGCTTCAGATGCTGCTCAACTGTGGCACCTATGCCGGGCAGCGTTATGTCAAGCGCGAGACGTGCCGCCTCTTCACCTCCACCAAATCGCCCAATTCGCGCCGCGGCTTAGGCTTCGACAAGCCCAACACGTCGCGTCCGTCGCAGAGTCCCACCGCACCCGAGTGCCCCGCCACCGTCTACGGTCATACCGGCTTCACCGGCACCTGCTTTTGGGTCGATCCCGACAACCGCATGATCTACATCTTCCTCAGCAATCGCGTCTACCCCCACCGCTGGAACAAAGAGCTGTCGCGCGGCAACTACCGCACGCGCATACAGAGTGTGCTCTATCAGGCAATGCAGCGGTGAGATGGGGAGGTAATCCTGCTGAAATGAATTTTCGGAAACAGACAGACACAGAACTGACTGATGGATACATCGAACAGACAGATGTATAAAAACAGCTGTATATAAGACGATTATGTGTTAAACAAAATCTTAGCAAAAAGGTATATAGACAATAAATATACTTACCGACCAAGAATAAACTAAATCTTAGCAAACAGATATATAGACAAAAATATACTTACCGACCAAGAATAAACAAAATCTTAACGAACAGATATATAGACCCATAAATATACTTACCGGGCGAATAAGCTTGACAAACAAAATACTTACCCAATAATACCTTGCTAAAAATGGAACTAACCTTTCAGATTGAATATCGCACCGCTTGGGGTGAAAGCTTAGGCGTGATGCCCGAGCAAACGGCGGCTACCGACCTCATCTTGCTGCACACCACCGACGGAGTGCAGTGGGAGGCGAGCACCCGGGTGCCCGACACCCCTGCCG
>CAZBWT010000045.1:0-13826 GCA_964495625.1 uncultured Prevotellaceae bacterium
GCCGAGATTGCCTCGTTGCGGTAGACGCGACCCGGACAGATGACGCGAATCGGCGGCTTCTGACGGTCCATGACACGAACCTGAACCGACGAGGTGTGAGTGCGGAGCAACACATCAGGCTGACGCTGAATGAAGAAGGTATCTTGCATATCGCGAGCCGGGTGGTCGTCAGCAAAGTTCAGCGCTCCAAAGACGTGCCAATCGTCCTCCACCTCAGGACCCTCAGCCACCGAGAAGCCTAAGCGCGAAAAGATGTCGATAATCTCCTGCTTGGCAATGCTAAGCGGGTGGCGTGTGCCCAATGCCTGCGGATAGGCGGGGCGAGTCAAGTCGATGCCTTCGGTGGACGCATCCTGAGTGGCAAACTGCTCACGCAAAGCGTTGATACGCTCGGTGGCAGACTCCTTGAGCTGATTGAGCGCCTGACCCACCTCTTTCTTCTGGTCGGCGGGGACGTTGCGGAACTCAGCCATGAGCGCGGGGATTACACCCTTTTTGCTAAGATATTTGATGCGGAGTTGCTCTATCTCGTCGAGCGACGAGGCTGAGAGCTGAGATATCTCTGATGCTATTTGCTGTATGCGATCTATCATTGTGTTTTATTACAATTAAGGCAGGTTCTATGCAATGAAACGCTGCCAATGATTAGTTAGTTGTTTGCAAGCTTTCTAATTCAAGTCTTAATTCCAAGACTAATATCAGACCGATTAAACTCACGACTTATAGTCGGTTTTAACCGCGCAAATATAGGCTTTCTTTTTCGATGCAACAAGAATACGCTCAAAAAGTTAGTTCTTGAAGCTGTGTATCGGCGCGGGTATGCGACCGCCACGGTTGACGAAGGTGCTGCAATCGAACTTATTGACGGGCATGATTGGTGCGTAGCCCAACAAGCCGCCGAACTCCACGGTGTCGCCCACCGTCTTGCCCACCACGGGGATGATGCGCACAGCCGTCGTCTTCTGGTTCACCATGCCGATGGCAGACTCGTCAGCGATGATGCCGGCAATGGTGGTGTCGGGGGTGTCGCCGGGAATGGCAATCATATCCAAGCCCACCGAGCAGACACAAGTCATAGCTTCGAGCTTCTCGATGGTGAGAGCTCCAGCCTCGACGGCATCAATCATGCCTTGATCCTCGCTCACCGGAATGAAGGCACCGCTAAGACCGCCCACATACGACGAAGCCATCACGCCGCCCTTCTTCACCTGGTCGTTGAGCAATGCCAAGGCGGCAGTAGTGCCCGGTGCGCCGGCGCGCTCCAAGCCGATGCATTGCAAGATGTCTGCCACGCTGTCGCCCACCGCAGGCGTTGGAGCCAACGAGAGGTCGATGATGCCGAACGGCACGCCCAAACGGCGCGAAGCCTCTTGCGCCACCAACTGACCCACGCGTGTAATCTTGAAGGCCGTCTTCTTAATCGTCTCGCAGAGCACCTCGAAGTTAGCATCGGGAATCTGTTCCAACACATACTTCACCACGCCCGGACCGCTCACGCCCACATTAATGATAGCGTCAGCCTCCGACACACCGTGGAAAGCGCCCGCCATGAACGGATTGTCGTCGGGCGCATTGCACAGCACCACGAGCTTGGCGCAGCCCAACGAGTCGCGGTCGGCAGTGGCGGCAGCCGTCTCTTTGATGATGGAGCCCATCAAGCGCACGGCATCCATGTTGATGCCCGTCTTGGTCGAACCCACATTCACCGAGCTACAGATACGCTCCGTGCAAGCCATGGCTTGGGGGATAGAACGAATCAACAGCTCATCGCTGTGGGTCATACCCTTCGACACGATGGCACTGTAGCCACCAATGAAGTTAACGCCCACCTCCGAGGCGATGCGGTCCAACGTCTTGGCAATCTCCACATAATCTTCGGGAGTGTGACAACACGCGTTGCCCACCAACGAGATGGGAGTAATCGAGATGCGCTTATTGACAATCGGGATGCCATACTCGCGCGATATTTCTTCACCCGTCTGCACCAGATTATGGGCTAAGGTGGTAATCTTCTGATAAATCTTCTGGCAGGTGCTTTGCAAATTGCTGTCAGCGCAGTCGAGCAAGTTGATACCCAACGTGATGGTACGCACGTCGAGGTTCTCTTGCTCAATCATCTTGTTGGTCTCTACGACCTCTGCTATATTGATCATAAGAGTGATGTATTATTTGATGTGACTGTCGGAATAACCAATTCGGAATAATTCCTTTGGAATAACCCATTCGGAATAATCCCTTTGGAATAATCCCTCCGGAATAACCGTGGAATAATCTCTTTCGGAATAACAATGTGCGCTCAGATGCGGTGCATCTTGTCGAAGATATCTTCGCGTTGGCACTTCACCTGCACACCCTTGGCTTCGCCGATACGGGTCAATTCGGTTGAGAATTGATCGAAGGGGACAGCACACTTCGATGTGTCTACAATCATCATCATGTTGAAATACTCCTGCACGATGGTCTGCGAAATGTCGAGAATGTTGACCTGCTTGTCTGCCATGTAGCTACATACCGCAGCAATGATGCCCACGGTGTCTTTTCCCACTACGGTAATAATAGTTCTTTCCATATTTTTAGATCTTTAGGATGTTGTCGTTGTTCGATTATATTTTCACACACTACCCTTACCCCCATGCAGCCCACAGAGCCGCGCGACGGGCTTCAGATAACATTGAAATACTTCGCCTCGGGGTGCGAAATATAGAGCCCCGCCACCGAAGCCTGCGGATACATAGCGCCATTCTCGGTGAGGGTGATGCCGATAGCCTTCAGGTCCACTAACTGAGCCAACCGGAACATCTCCGCCTGACTCGGCAAGACGGGATAACCGACAGCCGGACGTATGCCCTGCCAGCCTGTGGCGGCTGTGAGTTGGCGGTGCAGATACTCCGCGCCCGCCTCGGCAAGACGGTCGCCCACGGTCTGGAACAAAATCGAAGCGTAGTCGTCCGACTGCTGCTTCAGCTGCTCCAAGCGAGCCACGAATGCCTCCGACACCGTCACGGCAAAGGCACCGGTGAAGTCCGGATAAGGCTGATCGGCACGAGCCGGAGCCACATAATCGCAAAGCGCCAGACACGTTGCCGTGCCGTCGAGCTGCTGGCGGGGCGTTTCAATCACCACCTCAGTCGCCGGACCGTGGTTCATGCCGCACTCACACACGCACTCGGTGTGAAGCGTAATAGCCGACTCCCCGCCGCACGAGCGATAGAAAGCGGTGGCGGCACGGAGGTCGTAGCGTGGGTCGGCAGCCATCTCAGCCAACAGTGCATCGGCATCGGCGCGCAACTTCAAAGCCTCGTCGCTGCCCGCCTTCACCTTCCAGGCATAATAGAAATAGCCCCAGTCAATCAGCGGCACGAGGTGGCGCACGGCAATGGGAGCACTCAGACGGTGCCCCACGAAAGGCGGTGCCACCGGCACATAGCCGTCCCACACAAGTTGCAGGCGACGCGACAGCGGCGAAGCCGACTGAGCCATGCGGCGCTCACGATCAGATTGACGCGACTCTTGCTCGGCGCGCAAACGCTGCTGCTCGGCGCGAAGTTCGGCAAGCAGCGCACCACGCTGCTCGGGGTCGAGCCAGCGAGTAGCAACCACGGGGTTCTGAGCCGCGTCGCGCAAATGGAACACCGGACCGTCATAACACGGAGCAATCTTCACCGCCGTGTGTATAGCCGAAGTCGTAGCTCCGCCCACCATCAACGGGATGTGCAAACCGGCGCGCTGCATGGCGGCAGCCACGTGGCACATCTCTTCGAGCGACGGAGTGATCAGACCGCTGAGGCACACAATATCCACCGCGCGCTCCACTGCGGTCTCCACAATCTTATCGGCGGGCACCATCACACCGAGGTCAATCACCTCGAAGTTATTACAAGACAAAATCACGCCCACGATATTCTTGCCGATGTCGTGCACGTCGCCCTTCACCGTGGCAATCAAGATGCGTCCGGCATGATGCAGCTTGCCCTCTTGCGCGTCGGCACCGCCCCTCAGCGAGGCTTCGATGTGCGGCTGCAACAGCTCCACGGCGCGCTTCATTGTGCGAGCCGTCTTCACCACCTGCGGCAAGAACATCTTGCCCTCGCCAAAGAGGCGACCCACCGTATTCATCCCCTCCATTAGCGGGCCCGAGATGATCTGCAGCGGGCGTTCATACTTCGTCAGCGCCTCGGCAATATCCCCCTCGAGCGAAGCGGGATTGCCCTGCGTCAGAGCGCGAATCAAACGCTCCTCCACGCTGAGCTGAGCCGTGTCGGCAGCCGGTGCGGCAGCCACACTGCCACCCGCCTTGGCGGCCTCACGCGCCTGCAGCAGGGCGGAAGCATGGGCAATGAGTCGCTCCGAAGCCTCCGCATCGCGGTTATAGATTACATCTTCTATCGTCTCGCGGAGGTCGGCGGGAATATCCTCATACGACACTGCCGCGGCGGGATTCATAATAGCCATGCCCATGCCGGCGCGGATGGCATGATAGAGGAAGACGCTATGCATCGCCTCACGCAAATAATTATTGCCGCGGAAGGCGAACGACAAGTTTGACAAACCGCCGCTCACCTTGGCACCCGGCAAATTCTCGTGAATCCAAGCCGTGGCGCGAATAAAGTCGAGCGCATAATTATCATGCTCGGCAATGCCCGTGGCAATGGTCAAGACATTCGGGTCGAAAATGATGTCGGCGGGGTCGAAGCCCACCTGCTCGGTCAGGAGGCGGTAGGCGCGGCTACAAATTTCCACACGGCGATCGTAGTCGGTGGCTTGCCCCTGCTCGTCAAAAGCCATCACAATGACGGCAGCACCCAAGCGGCGCACCACACGGGCATGCTCCAAGAAGGGAGCCTCGCCCTCTTTGAGCGAGATGGAGTTGACGATGCACTTGCCCTGGGCGCACTTCAAGCCCGCCTCGATCACCTCGAAGCGCGAAGAGTCCACCATGACAGGCACGCGACTGATGGCGGGGTCCGAAGCCAACAAGTTGAGGAACGTCCGCATCTCGGTGCCCGCCTCCAGCAAACCGTCGTCCATATTAATATCTATCGCCATGGCACCGTCATCGACCTGCTTACGCGCAATCTCGAGTGCCTCGTCGTAATTCTTTTCACTAATCAGACGCAAGAACTTGCGGCTACCCGCCACATTACACCGCTCGCCCACATTAAAGAAAGCCGTGGCAATATTAACCGGCTCCAAGCCTGCCAGCCAGCCGCCCGTGGAGGCATTCTCAGCCCAAGGGCGACGCGCGCGGCGGGCGGCATCGCCGTGCTGCAACATCTCGTGCATGGCAGCAATATGGGCGGGTGTAGTGCCGCAGCAGCCGCCAATCATGTTGACGAGCTGTTCATCCAAATAAGCCTGCATCTGTCGGCACATATCTTCGGGCGTATCGTCGTAGCTGCCGAACTGATTAGGCAAACCCGCATTGGGGTGCGCCGTCACCGCACACGGAGCCACCGCAGCCAGTCGGCGCAGATAGGGCAACAACCCCGCTGCGCCCAACGAACAGTTCAGACCAATGCTCAGCGGGGCGGCATGCGCCACCGACACCACAAAAGCCTCCACCGTCTGACCCGACAGCGTTCGTCCGCTGGCATCCGACACCGTCATCGACAGCATCAGCTCCACCCGTTTGCCCGTGTGCTCCATCGCCTTCTGCGCGGCGCTCAGGGCAGCCTTGGCATTCAGCGTATCGAAAATCGTCTCAATGAGCAGCGCGTCCACCCCCTCTTCAATCAAGGGGCACATCTGCTCGAAGTAGACCGCCTCGAGCTGATCGAACGAGATGTCGCGAGCGGCAGGGTCGTTCACATCGGCCGACATAGAAAGCATCTTGTTGGTCGGACCGATGCACCCTGCCACGAAACGCGGCTTCTCGGGATTGCGGCGCGTGGCGGCATCCGCCTCACGACGCGCCAAGCGGGCGGCGGCACGGTTGAGCGCCTCCACCCGGTCTGCCATGTGATATTCGTGCTGAGAAATGCGCTGCGCGTTGAACGTGCACGTCTCAATGATGTCGGCACCCGCCTCGAGATATTGGCGGTGAATGTCGGCAATCACCTCGGGGCAGGTCAGCACCAAGGCATCGTTATTGCCCGTGAGCGGCACCTGCCACCCGACGAACTGCGAGCCTCGCCAAGCCTGCTCACTCAGGTGGCGGGCTTGAATCATCGTACCCATGCCGCCATCGAGCAGCAAGATGCGCTCTTGCATAGCGCGGCGCAAAGAAGATATCGTCATAGTCTTAATCATCAAATAAACATGTTCACCGCTCCATAGGCAGGGTGAAGACAAAACGGGCACCGCCCTTATAATCGGTGTCGAGCACCACCTTGCCGCCAAGCTCCTCGGCGATGAGGCGACAAATAGAGAGCCCGATGCCCATGCCCGGGGTGAAAGAGTCGAGCTGCGTGAAGCGCTCGAAAATTGCCTCCGACTTCTCGGCGGGAATGCCGATGCCGGTGTCAGAAACAGAGTAGATCACCCGCGAACGGTCGTCGCTGCACGTGCAGTGCAACGTCACCGACCCCTGTTGCGTGAACTTCAGTGCGTTGTTCAGCAAACGGGTCAACACGGCGCAAGCCTTGTCGAAGTTCGAGAGGAACGTATCGCTCTCCGAGAGTGCCGAGGTGAATGCCACCTGCACCTTGTCGGTCGAACATCCGTGGCAGTTGCTCACCTCTAAGGCGCGGCGCCCCAACTCATTGCAGTGCACCTTCGACAGGTTCAACTCCTTCGCCTCATTCTCAAGATCCGACAGCTCCAACACATTATCAATGAGGCGAATCAAGAGGTCGGAATTATATTGCATCTTGTTGACCAACTCCTGCTGATTGGCAGGTGAAAGATTCATCGTCTTATCCGTCAGCACCTGCGCGAAGCCGATGATGGCATTGAGCGGCGTGCGCAACTCGTGCGTCACGTTGTGGATGAACGACGTGCGCATGTGGCTTGCCTTTTGCAACTTCTGCAAAGCCTGCTCGGCGGCATCTTGCGCCAACTTGATGTTGGCATTCGTCTCCTCCAACTGGCGGTTCTTTGTCTTCAGCTGACGCATCAGGCGCATGCGCACCAAAGCCAAGATGCCGAGCAGCACCACAATCACAGCCAACACAATCATCGTGTTCAGATAAGCCATAGCGTGGGTCTTCTCCTCAAGTTCCTCAGCCTTCTGAGACAACACCGTGTTATCCATCTGGCTGCTGATGGCTGCCAAATCTTCGTTCTGCATGCGGTCGTGCAGCGAGTCGTTCATTGCCTCAATCCACTGCAAACGTTCATATGCCTTCTCGAAGTTGCCCGAACGCGCATAGATGCGCTCCTGCACGTGCCAACGATCCGACACGTTGTGCAGGCGTGACGAGAGCTTCAGAGCCTCCACATACTGCCCCTCTAAAATCAGCTTATGCACGGTCACGAAGTCCAGCGAGACGATGCTCTCTGACAAATCCTCTGCCAACAGCTTCAAAAGGCTGTAGCACACCATAAACTCCTCCTTCTTGTCGGCACCATAAAGTGCCAAACACTTGGTGGCGAAAAGCTGGGCACGAATGGCGGGGTCGGTCTCTTCCACCAAAGCACTGTCACAAATCGCCACGGCGCGATCATACATCTTCAGGTCGGTGTAGGTCACCGCCATCTCGGCGTAAATCGGAGCCAAGTCGCGATTGGGGGTGTTCTGCTTAGAATATTCCAAAGCCTTGGTGTAATACTCCAAACCGAGGGAGGAATTGCTGCGCTCGGTGTAGATATCGCCAATGGCACAAAGGGCATAAAAGATGCCGTCGTGATTGCGCTGTTGCTGCGCCTCGACCATCATGTTGCGCGCCTTCTTCAGCGCCTCCAACGTGCGCTGACGGTTCAACTGGAAGCGTATGTCGTTCAGATAGGCGCGATAATACACCTTCTCGAAGCCTGCCTTGCGGCTCCAATACTTCATGTCGGCAACCCCCTTGTCGAAGTTCTCGTCGATGTCGGCATCGAAATAGCAATACACCCTCAGCGTTGCTGCCAACATTTTGCAGACAGCCGTGTTTTTGCTGTCGGTGCAGGCATCGAGTGAGTCAGCCACTTGCAGCATATAGATGCTGTCGTTATTGTTGACCGCCGTGCTATAAAGTTGATAGAGCCGCTCGCTGATGCCATACTCATTATCAGCCTCACCACCGGTCTTCAAATCGCCGGCGGCAAACACAGACAAAGGCAAGAGCAGCATGAGCCACATGAGTGATAACAATCGCTGACGTGCATCGGACAAAGCAACCCGCAACGAGCGCAGGTCATTCAGGAACATTCTAAGGAGCATATGCGTGAATATATATCGCCAAATTCAAAATTTTGGGTTCAAAGGTAACAAAAAAATATCACACAGCGCGACGGTGCCCCTGCAAACTGTTGATTTTGTTTTGATAATAGTGGTTATTGCTCTATCAGCGGGCGTTATCTCGACGAAAATTTTGATGTTTTATAAATTTGCCCTAACTTCGCGCCACTGTTTAGCAATCAATCAACTACACTATAACAATGACAGTTAAACCTTCTATCCCCAAGGGTACACGCGACTTCTCGCCCATCGAGATGTCGAAACGCAACTATATCTTCAACACCATTCGCGACGTATATCACCTCTTCGGCTTTCAGCAAATTGAAACCCCGTCGATGGAGCTGCTCTCCACCCTGATGGGCAAATATGGCGAAGAGGGCGACAAACTGCTCTTCAAGATCTTAGACTCGGGCGACTTCATGCGCGGCATCACCCCTGAAGACCTCAGCGAAGGCGGCACGGGCAAGTTGGCAGCCAAGCTTTGTGAGAAGGGTTTGCGCTACGACCTCACGGTGCCGTTTGCCCGCTTCGTGGTGATGCATCGCGACGAGATCACCTTCCCCTTCAAGCGCTATCAGATACAGCCCGTGTGGCGTGCCGACCGTCCGCAGAAGGGTCGCTACCGCGAGTTCTTTCAGTGTGATGCCGACGTGGTGGGCAGCGACTCGCTGCTCAACGAGGTGGAGCTGATACAGATCATGGACGAGGTGTTCCGCCGCTTTGGCATACGCGTCGCCATCAAGATGAACAACCGCAAAATCTTGTCAGGCATGGCAGAGGTCATCGGTGCCCCCGAACTGTTGGTTGACATCACCGTAGCCATCGACAAGTTAGACAAAATCGGTCTCGACAACGTCAACGCCGAGTTGCGCGAAAAGGGTCTTTCAGACGAGGCATTGGCGCGCCTGCAGCCCATCCTCTTGTTGCAGGGCACCAACGAAGCCAAACTCGACACCCTCCGCACCGTGTTGGCAGCCTCCGAGACGGGCATGAAGGGCATCGAAGAGACCGCCTTCATCTTAGATAAGGTGCGCGGTCTCGGCATCGAGGCGCAGTTAGATCTCGACCTGACCTTGGCGCGCGGCTTGAACTACTACACCGGAGCCATCTTCGAGGTGAAAGCCCTCGACGTAACCATTGGCAGCATCACCGGCGGTGGTCGCTATGACAACCTGACGGGTGTGTTCGGCATGCCCGGTGTATCAGGCGTGGGCATCTCGTTTGGTGCCGACCGCATCTTCGACGTGCTCAACCAGTTAGACCTCTACCCCAAAGATGCACTGCGCAGCACGCGCGTGCTCTTCGTCACCTTCGGCGAGGCGGAACAGGCTTTTGCCCTGCCCGTGTTGACGCAGTTGCGCCGCGCAGGCATCAGCGCCGAAGTCTACCCCGACGCTAAAGCCAAGATGAAAAAACAGATGGGCTATGCCAACGACAAGCAGATACCCTATGTGGTCATCATCGGCGAAGACGAAGTGAAGAGCGGACAGCTCTCGCTGAAGAATATGACCACCGGCGAGCAAGTCAAGGTCACGGCAGCCGAGCTGATTGAAAAGGTCAAGGAATAAGCGCTCGCGCCGCCCGCCGAAAGGTGGCGCGCACCACACAAACATTTTATTTAGCCCTCGAACTTTAAAACGGTTCTGAGGGCTTCTTTATGGACGGTCGTTAATTCATTTTTATATAAGTCTGCATTATTATGGAAAAGATTTCGTGGCGGGGACACGTCTCAATGTTCTCAGCCAACGCCATGTGGGGACTGATGTCTCCGTTGGCAAAAATGGTCATGGCGTGCGGAGTCATCACCCCGCTCATCATGACCAACCTTCGCATCGTGGGAGCCGCCGTGCTCTTTTGGGTGGCATCGCTGTTCACACCGCGTGAACACGTGTCGGGCAGAGACCTGCTGCGACTGTTGGGAGCGGCGCTGCTCGGCATCGTCTTCAACCAGGGCTGTTTCATCTTTGGTGTGCGCCTCACCGCTCCGGGCGATGCCTCCATCATCACCACCAGCATGCCCCTGTGGGCAATGCTCTTAGCGGCAGTCATCTTGAAAGAGCCCATCACGGGCAAGAAGGTGATGGGCATCGTGGCGGGTGCCGCCGGAGCCTTGTTGCTCATCTTGAGCGGCAGACAGACCGCCGCGGCACAAACGCCCGGCAACAACCCGCTGTTGGGCGACCTCTTGGTGCTCGCCGCCCAGCTCAGCTACGCGCTCTACATCGTCATCTATAAAAACTTCGTGCGCCGCTACTCGCTGGTCACCATCATGAAGTGGATGTTCACCTTCTCAGCCCTCTGCGTGGTGCCCTTCTCGGTGGGCGAACTCAGTGCGGCGCAATGGTCGCTGCTCGACCTGAAGCAGTGGGCTGCCATCGCCTTCATTGTGGTGGGAGCCACCTTTGTGGGCTACATGCTCATCATCGTTGGGCAGAAAAACCTGCGTCCCACCGTGGCGGGCATGTATAACTACATACAGCCCATCGTAGCATGCATCGTAGCCATCTGCTGGGGCATGGACTCATTCAACTGGGTGAAGGGCTGTGCCGTGGCACTCATCTTTGGCGGTGTGTATTTAGTCACCGCCAGCAAGAGTCGCCGCGAACAGAAGGCAGAGCGCAAAAAATAACACCCCAAGGAGTGTCGGGCGGAGCGATGATGCAAAAGTGCTGTTTTGTGTCACCGCTCCGCTCTTTATCAGCCCTTTATCACGGTTTTTATTAAATTTTCGACCTCAATCGGCTCATGATAATAAAATTACGCTATCTTTGTCGGCGATGCTCCTATTGCCCAATGTGATGATAGAAGACACCATGACGAAACAACCGAACATAAAAACACAATCAAAATAACCATTAACCATTAACACTAATCAAGATGAAAAAACTTTACGCTGTTTCATTGAGCGCACTGATGCTGTTTGCCTCAGTCGATGCCGTGTGGGCGCAGAGCCGCAAGACTTGGGACTTCACCAAGGGCTGGAGCGATGCCACCAAAGAGAACTTAAATGCAGATGCCAACTGGCTGTCAAACCGCACCGATTCTAACACCGGCGAAACCACAGGTTGGAAGGATGGCACACTGCTGAGCGGCACACTGACCGCCAACGGCGAAGTCATCAGCGAGCTCGAGGGCTTGGTGTTTGGCACCGCATCGCTCAGCAAGAGTGGCAACAACTTCCTGCTCGACCCGGGCAGCATCCGCATGAGCCGCGCCAATTCTGTTGTCAACCTGCCGAAGTTAGCCAACGGTCAGCAGGTGACCATCGAGGCTAAGTCCGCCAATGGCACCGATGCCCGAGGCATCACTGCCAACACCGACGTGCTTGTGAAAGAGTCCGGTCCGGAAGGCGACGTAGCCCCCGGTTCCGA
This sequence comes from uncultured Prevotellaceae bacterium, assembly GCA_964495625.1. GTDB lineage: Bacteria > Bacteroidota > Bacteroidia > Bacteroidales > UBA3663 > Liminaster. The sequence continues at coordinate 11,692 of CAZBWT010000045.1, forward strand.
AGGTCACCAAACTTGGGTTTGGCACGTTGCCACCGAGAGCGAAGACTCAGTGGATGTCAGCTTCAAGATTGTGAACGGCGGTGTCGACATCTATTTAATTCAGATTGACCGCGGCGACGAGGGTGACATGGACGAGGCTACCCGCGTGGCATATCTCTATGACGGCACCATCGAGGGCTATGACGTGGAGTCTGACCCCATCTACCTCTACACCGCCATCGGCGAATTAGAGACATCCACCATCAACTTGGCTAACTACGACAGCAGCGAGAAGAGCTTGGCAGACAGCCTCGAGACCTTCGGCGTGGTTGTTTATTCGCAAAACATCACCGGCGCTACCCCCAACGTAGACTTGCTCTTCAGCGAGCTGAACCGCGTGCCGATCTTAAACCTCAACGCTTCGCTCTATGAAGCATGGGGTCAAGGCTCGGTGGTCACTCCCTCACCTTCGAGCAGCAACTTCACGCTGAGCGAATCTGCCGCCGAGAGCACACTCTTCGAGGGCTGTGGCGTGACGGGCACAGAATATCCCTTCTTTATTGAAGAAGGCGCAGTGGAAGGCACCAAGGTGTTGGCTTACCAACTCAACGAAGGTTCGGAATTTGCCGACGACGAAGTGCTCGCCACGGTGAACGGTGCCAACGCCATCCACGTACACGGCACAAAGAACACCTACATGCTCCTCCCCTTCTCGGCTGAGTTTGCACTCGATGACAACGGCGACCTCTTGTTCGACACTCAGATCTTCAACAATGCCATCAGCTATTTGGCAGACAGCAAGGCAAAGGTGCAGACCGCCTCTAAGCCCGCTGTGAAATTCACCTACGAAGACGGCAAGACCACCGTTACACTTTCGTCAGGCATCACCGGTGCCAAGATCTTCTACACCACCGACGGCACTGAACCCACCACAGCCTCTACGCGCTACACCGAGCCGCTCGTCTACACCACCGAGGGTGTGATTAGCGCCATCGTCACCGCTCCCGCCTACAACCAGAGCGCCGTGCTCTCCGAGACGGTCATCGTCAAGACGCAGTTGGCACAGCCCACCTACAGCGTGCAGGTCAACGGCGGTGTTGCCGAAGTCACCCTGCAGGCTGCCGAAGGCAATGTTTATTACAACATCACCGGCGCAGCAGACACGTTGAAGTCGTCGAAGTTCGACCCCGAGACGGGCTTACAGATCACACGTCCCACCATCCTCACCGCTTTTGCTGCTGCCGATGGCAAGTTGCCCTCTGAACTCATCGAGTTTGCCGTAGACCTCGCCGACAAGACCTACTACAACGACACGTTGGTACACCTCACCTTCCAGGAAGAGGGTTGGACCCCCGGCACGAACCTCGTGGCTCAGACCAAATACTTCAGCGACATCAAGGCTGACTCCACCATCACCGTCAACGAAGATGGCACACAAGACACCACCTACACCTATCAGCCCCTTGGTGAACTCTATGAGGTTGAGACGATTGAAGGCTGGAAGGTTCAGTCATACGGTCAGCGCATCTTGGTGCAGACCACAGGCACGTCTGAGAACGTCATGAGCAGCTACGGTCCTGCCACGGCTCTCGACGCAGGTGCCACGAAGAATGCCCTCTCGTTCCTCCAGGCAGGTGCATCGGGCGACCCCGCAACCGCAGCCTTGATTTCAACGACCACCTATGCAGCTCCGTTCGTCATTGGCGTACACTTCACCGGTCAGGCAGAGAGTGGCGACGGCAAGTTGGACGGCACCTACCGCGAAGCTTTGGCAGTGTCTGTTTCTGCCGACGGCGAGACATGGACGTTGGTTGACACGCTTGCCACCAACTACATGAAGCTGATGAGCTACCAAACCGCCGAAGTTGCCGGCACCGGCAACTACTATGTGAAGGTGGCAAGTGCTAACCCCGCCAAGACCAGCAACAAGCAGAAGACGATGATCTTCGATGTACGTCTTTATGGTCCCACAGCCGAGCGTCCCTCAGTCGGCATTGCCGAAGTGATGACCGATGCCGCCAAGACGGTGAAGAGCGTTCGCATGTACAACTTGGCAGGTCAGCAGATCCGCGTTGCCACCCCCGGTGTGAACATCATCCGCACCGTCTACACCGATGGCAGCGTCAGCTCAAAGAAGGTCGTAGTGAGATAATTCA
>CAZBWT010000046.1:0-13489 GCA_964495625.1 uncultured Prevotellaceae bacterium
TTTCACACCACCTAAGCTCAAATGAATCACAGGGTAAGTCGTCCATTCTTGCTCCAACTGCTCAATGGATAAGCCATGAAATAGTTCACGCTGCCCTTCAAAATAATATTTGATTGTGCTACACAGCAGTGACTTGCCGAACCGCCGCGGGCGGCTTAAAAAGACATATTTGGAAGTTTGTGCCAACCGATAGATATAGGCAGTCTTATCGACATACACAAAGCCGTTTTTACGTATGTATGCAAAGTCCTGCATCCCCACCGGGTACTTCAGCGCAGGCAGTGTGTTTATTTCGTTCATGATGCAACCTTCGTTTGTTATGCCGCAAATATAAGCGATTGTGTATTATCATGCAACGTTTTGCGATAAAAAGTGCGCACTCAAAATTTCCCCCATCCCCCCCTCACACCCCACCAACGCCGCCCGACCACCCCGCCGGGCATGCACATATTCCCGCCCGCATCAACCACCACCCCGCCGAACGCTCGGCGGGGTGCGCTGACGGCGAGCACGCAGGTAGCTGAGCGACAAGCAAACACGGCACGCGCCCGGAGGAGCGAAAACGAGCGCAAGGCGGGGTGCACCCACAACGGAGGCGGAACGTGGCGAGCACCGCGGCGGCGGCGACCGCAACATGGGTGAAGCGAGATTGGCGGCAGCCGACAGAAAAACGGCGACGGCGATGAATGGCGAGCAAACGTCGAGCAGCACACACTATAGCCACGGATTTCGCTTTTGCTATCTCGAAGTTATCAACAACTTATTTAGATTGCAAAATTGCTTATATTTAGAATGGTTCTAATGTGAGAATAGCAGTTATCAACAATCTAATTGACCATTTATCAGGCTCCAACCGATTGCGCAAAAGATTGTTGATAACTCTGCGGTGCCATTTTGAGGCAAAATTGATAAACTGCTGAATATCTAACCGTTATGAGAAATTGCCGATGAGTGCCGTCACGACCACCCAAACAGCAGCATCAGCACTGATATTCAGCCAGTTATGATTATGCAACGATTTTCAAAGAAAAAAAGGGGTTGGAAGTGTAGAAAATTATTTAGACTTTTGCACTCGGAAATCTGAACTAAGTATCGAATCTCAACTTCAGACGGACTTTTTACGGCACCTTATCGTCTCGACGATGGGTGTGACGATATGACTAATTTTTAAATAGACTCTACTACTACATTTCAAGTATGAAAGCTCAGTTCCAGCAACAATGGGATCAGTGCCGCAGCATCATCCAAGATAATATTGATAGGGAAGCCTACATGGCGTTTTTCGCGCCAGTGGAGGCTATCAACTATCAAGATAATCAGTTGACGTTGCAGCTCCCCTCCCATTATGTGTATGAGAATCTCGAAGGCCAGTATTTTGATCTACTCCGAAAAACACTGATACGCGTCTATGGCGAAAACATCCACCTCTCTTATGAGGTGAAGATTGCGCAAGACGCGAATATGAATGTGCAAACCCCGCCGCGCCCGGAGGTTAAACAAGAGCCGGAGTTCAATTCTTATTTGAACCCTCAGTTTACGTTTGCCACCTTCTGCGAGGGTAAGAGTAACGAGCTCGCTTTGAGTGCTGCCATCACCGTGGCGCAAAAGCCCGGTCACACGGCGTTCAACCCCTACTTCATTTTCGGTGCCTCAGGCGTGGGTAAGACCCACTTGGCGCAGGCCATCGGTCTGAAGATTGTGGAGCTCTTCCCCGATAAGCGTGTGCTCTATGTGACGAGCCACCTCTTTCAGGTGCAATACACCGACGCTGTGCGCCGCAACTTGGTCAACGACTTCATCAACTTCTATCAGAGCATCGACGTGTTGATCATTGACGACATTCAGGAGTTTGCCGGCAAGACCAAAATCTCGACGCAAAATACGTTCTTCCACATCTTCAACCACCTGCATCAGCGTGGTTGCCAGCTCATCATGACCTCCGACCGCCCGCCCGTGGAGCTCGAGGACTTGGTGCCCCGCCTCTTGACCCGTTTTAAATGGGGCTTCACCGGCGAGATTGAACACCCCGACTACGAGCTTCGCCGCTGCATTCTTGAAGGCAAGTGCAAGAAGGAGGGCTTGAACATCGAGCCGCAGGTCATCGACTATATTGCCCGCATTGCCGACGATAATGTGCGCGACCTTGAGGGCATCATCAACTCTCTGTTGGCTCACTCCATTGTGCGCAATCGCCCCATCAACCAGGAGTTGGCAGCTCAGGTGATGCGCATGATTATCAAGATGGAGAAGCGCGCCATCACCATCGAAGCCATCATCAACGCTGTGTTGACCGACTTCGGGGTGGACCAGAAGCAGTTGCACTCCAAGAGCCGCAAGCGCGAGATTGTGTTGGCACGCCAGGCTGCCATGTATTTGTGCAAGAAACACACCACTCAGTCGGTGTCTCGCATCGGCATGGTGATTGGCAATCGTGACCACGCCACGGTGCTGCACGCCATTAAAAATGTAGACAACTTGTTGGCTACCGACACCGAATTTAAGGCTAAGTTTGATGCCGTAGAGGCTAAACTCGCTGAGTATTAAGCCTCAAAATGCGCATCAATGCGCCACAAATAAGTCACAAATTTGCATATAAGGCAACTTTTAAATATCTTTGCCTCGATTAAAAAGCGATCTGCCCCCGCGGGCGGGTCGCTTCTAACCAAAGGTGTGATTACTATCCCGCTTGATGAATAAATTTGAGAAGACATTACAGTTTATCAGTCAAAAGATCCAACCGGACTCCCCTTATTACGGAAAGATTTATCTCGTAGGCGGCTGTGTTCGTGACGAATTGTTAGGTGAACGCTATAAGGATCTCGACCTGCTCATCGACCTGCCCAACGGGCAACGTGAGTGGGTGGAGTTTATGTGTGCCACCTACCCCGAAACGTGTCACGGTCCGTTCTACTATCAGCGCTATGGCACCACTGCCATGGACGTGATCATTGACGGCACTTTGACGTTGGTGGAGTGTGTGGAGCCGCATGTTGAGGTCTATGACGACGACGGTCTGACGCTGATTGAGACGAGTTTCTGCTCGCTCGAAGAAGATGCCTGCCGCCGCGACTATACGTGTAATGCCCTCTATAAGAATTTAGCCACGGGCGAGGTGCTCGACCCCACGGGTTTCGGCTTGCAGGACCTCAAGGCGGGGCTGCTGCGCACGCCGCGCGACCCCGAGGTGATTTTCCGCCAAGATGCCGTGCGCATGTTGCGAGGTGTGCGCTTCAAACACCAAAAGGGGTTTCACTTCTTGCCCGAAACGTGGCAAGCCATTGTGCGTCACCACGACGAGATGCGCCTTGCCGCCCCCAAGCGTGTGCGCGACGAGCTGAACAAGATTGTGAAGTGCAACTCAATGGCTGCCGCCATTGACGACCTGCACGACTGCGGCTTGCTGCAATATGTGATGCCCGGCATGGACGAGATGGTGACGGCTGCGACCTTGGTGCCCGGGCTGAAAGAGCCCGCCACCCTTTGGCAGCACACGCGCCGCATGTTGGATGAGCTGACCGCCGCCTACCCGCACGCTGACACCAATGCAAAGTTGGTGCTGCTGTTGTGGCACGTGGTGGGAGCCTTTGGCAGAAAGCGCGCCGAGGTGCTGCTGCGCGACGCACAGATTGGCAAAGAGAAGCAGGGCACCGTGCTCCACACGGTGGAGATGTTGGCACGCTATCGCTCGTTTTTCGACCACGGTGCCTACGTGGCGCGTCCGCGTTGCTTGCCACACTTTCTCACCGCCTTGGGCAAGAACATCGACAACTTCCGCCAGTTGGTGCGCATGACGAACATCGACCTGCCGGACGAGTTGCAGGTGCCCTACGACCGCCTCTACAGCAACCCGCGCAAAACAGCCGCGGGCGGCGGCAAAGCAACAAACGCAGCCAAGCCCGCACCGCTCAAATCGGTGTCGGCAGCAGCCGCCACACCTCAGGGCGAAACCCCGGCGCAAGGCTCCGCCGAGTCGAAGCGCCACAAACGCACCGTGCAGCGCCGCAATCAGCGCAAGCGGGCTCGTGCCCGCCGTGCGTCAGCCTCCCGCAAGAAGGAGTCTTAATTTGAACTTTCCATACTCAATGAAAACACCTCACACATCCGCGATTGCCTTGAGCCTGCTGATGCTACTGCTCACAGCCACAGCTTGCCAAACGGCTAAGCTGAGCACTGCGCTCGAAGAGATGGATCGCGGGGAATATTACAAAGCTTCACAGACGCTGAAACAAGTGTACCGTCACACCAATCCGCGCGAAGACCGCGCCAAACGGGGTGAGGTGGCTTTCTATATGGGGCAGTGTTACGAGCGGTTGATGATTGCGTCGCAGGCAGCTGCGGGCTATCAGAATGCCGTGCGCTATGGCTACGACGACCCCGAACTGCTGCTGCACTATGCCATGATGCGCCACCAGGAGGGCAAGTATGCCGACGCTGTGAAGCTGTATGAGGCATATTTGGCAGATAACCCCAACGACGAACGCGCCCAAAGCGGACTGTATGGAGCGCAGCATGCCGCCGAGTGGAAGCAAGACGGCAGTCGCTATGAGGTGCGCCGTTTCAACTTAGTGAACAGCCGCCGCGCCGACTTCTCGCCTGCCTTGTGGGGCGAGGCGGACGAGGCGCTCTACTTCACCACCAGCAACGATAAAGCCTCGGGCGACGAGAAGAGCGACATCACCGGCACGAAGTATTGTGACATTTGGGTGGTGCGCAAAGACGACAAAGGTGCCTGGGGGCGACCCGAGTCGGCGGGTTCGAGTTTGAACACCGACTATGATGAAGGCACACCCTGTTTCTCGCCGGACGGCAACACAATGTTCTACACCGTAGCCTCGGGGGCAGCCGGTCACGGCACGGCTCCCGCCATCTTTGCCTCGGCGCGTGCCGATGCCTCGTGGGGCAAGGGCGAGTTGGTGAAGTTTGGAGGCGACACGCTCTCGACGTTTGCCCACCCCGCCGTCACGCCCGACGGTGCCTGGCTCTATTTTGTGAGCGACATGCCGGGCGGCGAGGGCGGCATGGACCTGTGGCGCGCGCCGCTGAAGGGCAAAGAGGTGGGTCCGGTGGAGAACTTGGGACCCGACATCAACACGCCGGGCGACGAGAAGTTCCCCACGTTTGCGCCTGACGGGGTGCTCTATTTTTCGAGCAACGGTCGTTCGGGCATGGGTGGCTTGGACCTCTTTGCCGCCCGTCTGGACGATTGGGGCACGTGGCACGTGACGCACTTGGGTGCCCCGATGAACACATCTGCCGACGACTTCGGCATGACCTTTATGCGCTCCACACAAGAGCAGCAAGAGGGCTACTTCAGCAGCAACCGCAACCAGGGCAAGGGCTACGACAACATCTATTACTTCCGCCTGCCCTCCATCAAGATCACCATCAGCGGCACCGTCTATGACATGGACGAGGAGCCCGTGGCGGAAGCCGTGGTGCGCGTGGTGGGTCGCAACGGCATGAACTTCAAGTCGGTGACGAAGCCCGACGGCACTTATCAGTGCAGCATTGACCGCAGCACGGAGTATGTGATGATGAGCGGCAAGAAAGGCTACCTGAACCGCAAGGCGCAGTTCACCTCCGACCCCGAGGAGGAGGATGCCGACTATGAGGTGGACTTCTATCTGCCCTCGGTGAGCGAACCGGTGTTGGTGGATAACGTGTTCTACGACTTCAACAAAGCTACGTTGCAAGATAGCTCCATGCCGAGTCTGGACGACTTGGTGTCGCTGCTCAACGATAACCCTTATGTGGCTATTGAGCTGTCGGCGCACACTGACCGTGTGGGTTCGCAGCACTTCAACCTCGACCTGGCGCAGCGTCGCGCGCAGACGGTGTGCGACTATTTGGTGAGCCAAGGCATTGATGCCGACCGCCTGCAGCCCGTGGGCTACGGCAAGGAGGAACCTAAGGTGGTTGACGAGAAGATGCATGAGCGCTATGAGTTCTTGCCCGAGGGGCAGGTGCTCGACGAAGCGTTTGTCAACACCCTGAGCGAGGAGCAACAGAGCGTGGCAGACCAGATAAACCGACGCACAGAGTTCAAAGTGATCAGTACCACGTGGGGCATTGAGTGAGGCTAAACTTAACGAAAAGCACACTATTCACTATTCATTCAAATAACATTATGAGTTCAATTTTTAAGTTCAAAGGCATTAATTACGTCTTGCCATTTTGTTTGGTGACGGCGTGTTTTGCCTTGTGGGGCTTCGCCAACGACATTACTCAACCGATGGTGAAGCTCTTCTCGCGCATCTTCCGCATGAGCGTCACCGAGGGCACGTTGGTGCAGGTGGCTTTCTATTGCGGATATTTTGCGATGGCGGTTCCGGCAGCCCTATTCATTCGCCGCTATAGTTATAAGGCGGGCATCTTGATGGGTTTGGCGCTCTATGCCATAGGCGCGCTGCTGTTCTTCCCGGCACAGCAGATCGGCAACTTCTACCCCTTCCTTTTTGCTTATTTCATCTTGACGTGCGGTTTGTCTTTTCTCGAGACCTCTGCCAACCCCTTCATCCTGGCTATGGGCGACCCCGCCACGGCTACCCGCCGCCTCAACTTGGCGCAGGCGTTCAATCCGCTCGGCGCGCTGTGCGGCATCTTGGTGGCGCAGCGTTTCATTCAGCCCAACGTGCATGCCGCCTCGAGTGAGGAGCGTGCGCTGCTGTCGCCCGAAGCGTTCGACGCAATGAAGTCGGCAGACTTGGCGGTGCTCATCAAGCCTTATTTAGGCATAGCCGTGGTGATTGCCGTGATGTTCGTCATCTTGGCTTTTATGCGTATTCCCACCCGCGAAGAGAGTGTCGAGGAGCACACTGCCGGCTCGGCACGTGAGTCCATCAGCCGCCTGCTGCACAACAAGCGCTATTCACTCGGCGTGGTGGCGCAGTTCTTTTATGTGGGTGCGCAGACCATGTGTTGGACGTTCATCACTCACTACGGCACGCATTACTTCATGACACAACAGGGCATGAGTGAAGGCGAAGCCGAGGGTGCTGCTATGCAGTTCTTCCTCTATTCTATGGTGGTCTTCTTTGTGAGCCGCTTTGTTTGCACCTTCTTGCTGAAGTATTTCAATGCCGGCGGTTTGCTCACGGTGTTGGCCATCTTTGCCGGGTGCTGCTCGTTGGGTGCCATCTACTCGCAGCAGGCTTTTGGGCTTTATTGCTTGGTGGGCGTGTCGGCAGGCATGTCGCTGATGTTCCCCACCATCTATGGCATCGCGCTCGAACATGTGCAGCAAGACAGCAAGTTCGGCGCAGCGGGCTTGATTATGTCGATTGTGGGCGGTTCGCTGTTGCCCCCGGTGCAGGCAAGCATCATCGACTGCGGCACCATCGGCTCGATGCCGGCGGTGAACGTGTCGTTTTGCGTGCCGCTGATTTGCTTTGCGGTGATAGCCGTCTATGGCATTTTGACGTATAAGAAAAAGATATAAACTGCTGTGTGCAACACACATTGACTGACAGAAAGCGGTGCTCGGAGTGCCGCTTTCTGTCATTTTGTTTGAAATGACAAATAATATGCGTATTTTTGCACGTTCATAGTGAATTATTTATCAAACAGAAGTTATAAACGTTACAAGAAATCGAATGAAACGAATCATTTCAACGCTGATGCTGTTGTGCTGCATCTGCTACACTTGGGCTCAGATTGTGAACCCGGTGACCTGGACCACCACGGTCAAGACCGCCGACGACGGCAAACAAGCCATAGTGTTTAAGGCTGAGATTGAAGAGCCTTGGCACCTGTATAGTATGGACACACCGGAAGACGGTCCGCAGCGCACAGAGTTCTCTTTCGAGGGTTCCACCGGCATCAGCTTGGTGGGCACGCCGCAGCTCACCGAGGGCACCCCAATCACTCACTACGACGATGCCTTCTTTATGGATTTGACTTATTACGAGCAGAGCGCCACCTTCACGCAGTTGTTTGAGGTGACGGCTGACGAATATACCGTGCAGGGCGAAATCACCTACATGAGCTGCAAGGACGAGATGTGCACACCGCCTACCCGCGAGGAGTTCTGCCTGAAGGGTCGTGCCGGCGAGGGCGCTACGGCTGTGGAAGCCGCCGACGCTGATGCCGAAGCCATCGCGGTTGAGCCGGCTGCGGGTGTAGACCCCGCTACGGCTGCCACCTGGACCCCCGTCATCGACGAGCTGAACAGCTTTGCCGAGGGCACCGAGGGTGACAACTCGGGCGAGGCTCACTCGGGCTGGTATATCTTTTTGGCGGGCTTCATTGCCGGCTTGATTGCCTTGGTGACCCCCTGCGTGTGGCCCATGATCCCCATGACGGTGAGCTTCTTCTTGAAGCGCACCAAAGACCGCCGCAAGTCTATCCGCGATGCCTACACCTATGGCATCTCCATCATCGTTATCTATGTGTTGCTCGGCTTGGCGGTGACGGCTGCCTTCGGTGCTTCGGCGCTGAATAGCCTCGCCACGAATGCGGTGTTTAACATCATCTTCTTCTTGCTGTTGGTGATCTTCGCCTTCTCTTTCTTCGGCGCGTTCGAGATTGCACTGCCGGCATCGTGGACCACGAAGCTCGACGAGAAGGCTGATGCCACCACCGGATTGCTGAGCATCTTCTTTATGGCATTCACGCTGTGTTTGGTGTCGTTCTCGTGCACGGGTCCCATCATCGGCACGCTGCTCGTTGAAGCTGCCACCAGCGGTTCGTTCATCTACCCCGCCATCGGCATGTTCGGCTTCGCCTTGGCGCTCTCCATCCCCTTCACGCTGTTTGCCGTCTTCCCCAGCATGCTGAAGTCTATGCCCAAGTCGGGCGGCTGGCTCAACTCGGTGAAGGTGGTGCTCGGATTCTTGGAGTTGGCTCTTTCGCTGAAGTTCCTCTCGGTGGCAGACTTGGCCTACGGCTGGGGCTTGCTCGACCGTGAGACGTTCATCTGCCTCTGGGTGGTGATCTTCGCCTTTATGGGTCTCTACCTGCTCGGCAAGATCAAGTTGGCTCACGACACCGACGGCGACGGTCATCTTTCCACCGTGCGCATGGTGTTGGCGCTTTGCTCTTTCGCCTTTGCCGTCTATATGGTGCCGGGCTTGTGGGGTGCTCCGCTCAAAGCCATCAGCGCTTTCGCTCCGCCCATGTCTACGCAAGACTTCAACCTCTATGCCGACGGTGTTGAGGCTTCTTATAATGACTACGACGAGGGCTTGGCTGCCGCTCGCCGCTCGGGCAAACCGGTGTTGGTGGACTTCTCGGGCTTCGGCTGTGTGAACTGCCGCAAGATGGAGGCTGCCGTTTGGACCGACACGCAGGTGAAGCAGATCATCGAGAATGACTACATCTTGGTGTCGCTGATGGTGGACGACAAGACTCCGCTCGACGCACCTATCACCGTGACCGAAAACGGCAAGCAGCACACGCTGAAGACCGTGGGCGACAAGTGGAGCTATCTGCAGCGCTATAAGTTCGGTGCCAACGCTCAGCCTTATTATGTGTTGCTGAATGCCGACGGCGAACCCCTCACCGGCTCGTATGCCTTCAGTGAGGACGTTGAGGCTTATGTCAACTTCTTGAAGAAAGGTCTGAAGGACTAATTGGAGACCCATACGTCTAAGCTACTCCCCCATCACCTTTAGGGTGGGGCGAGTAGCTTAGACTGCTGAAACAAATATGCTCATGGCACATACTATTGAAGAAAAGAAAGCCGCCTTCGAGCGACTGCTCACCGTTTTGGACACGCTGCGCGTGAAGTGTCCGTGGGATGCGAAGCAAACCAACGAGAGTCTGCGCCCCAACACGATTGAAGAGGTGTATGAACTTTGTGACGCGCTGCTGAAAGGCAATAATGACGAGATCCGCAAGGAGTGTGGCGACGTGTTGCTGCACGTGTGTTTCTATGCCAAGATTGGCGAAGAGAAGGATGCCTTCGACATTGCCGATGTTTGCAACGCGCTGTGCGACAAGCTCATCTATCGTCACCCGCACGTCTATGGCGAGGTGGTGGCTAAGGATGCCGGCACGGTGTGCGAGAACTGGGAGCAACTGAAGCTGCGCGAGAAGGGCGGCAACAAGACGGTGTTGGCGGGTGTGCCTGAGGCACTGCCGTCGCTCATCAAGGCTTATCGCATTCAAGACAAGGCGCGCAACGCCGGCTTCGACTGGGAGGAGCGCACGCAGGTGTGGGATAAGGTGAAGGAGGAGATCGGCGAGTTTCAGACCGAGGTGGAGCACATGGATGCAGACAAGATGGAAGCCGAGTTCGGCGACCTGATGTTCAGCCTGATTAATGCCGCCCGCCTCTATCACATCAAACCGGACAACGCGCTGGAGCGCACCAACCAAAAGTTCATCCGCCGCTTTAACTATGTGGAGCAAGCTGCTCACGACCGGGGGCGCGCCCTGAAGGATATGACCTTGGGCGAAATGGATAGCTTGTGGAACGAAGCTAAGGCTAAGGGGCTCTAACCGTTAGTCGCCCCAACGGGGCACCAACCGCCGATTGTCGCGAGGATGACGGCAGTAACAGTCAATCTTACAAACTAACATGATCAAAGAAACGAATACAATCAATAATACTTCTATGAACAAAGTGCTTTTTGGCGCACTCTGCGCCGCTGCGTTTACGGCTTGTTCTAAGCCAAACGCAGTTGGAGGTTCGGGCATTGAGTATGCTAACCTCGACACAACCGTCGCTCCGGGCGATGACTTTTTCCGTTTTGCCACCGGCCACTGGATTGACCACAACCCGCAGCCGGCTTCTTTCCCCCGCTGGGGTTCTTTCACCAAGCTTGGCGACGACAACACCAAGCAGCTCAACGATTTGATCACCGGCTTGGCAGCTCAGCAGAATGAGCCCGGTTCGGTGGCTCAGAAGGTGGGCGACCTCTACAACCTCTGCATGGACTCTACCCGCCTCAACGCCGAGGGTGCTGCCCCGCTGAAACCTTATCTTGAGAAGATCTATGCCATCTCTACGCGCGAGGAGCTTATTGAGCAGAGCGCTAAGGAGCATGACAACTTGCTCTTCGACATCTTTGTGAGCGGCGACGAGAAGAACAGCTCGCAGAACATTGTCTGCATCAGCCAGGGCGGTCTGTCGCTCGGCGACCGTGAGTATTACCTCAGCGACGAGGAGAGCACCGCAGCTATCCGCGAGGCATTTAAGCTGCACGTGGTGAACCTCTACATGCTCTGCGGCTTCGACGAGGAGGTTGCCACAAAGAAGATGGAGACCATCATGGCTATCGAGACGGAGATCGCCAAGGCTTCGATTGACAAAGAGGCGCTGCGCGACCCCGAGTCGAATTACCACAAGATGAGCATCAGCGAGTTGCAGGCTGCTACCAACGGCTTCAACTGGGACGCTTACCTCAAGGCTATGACCTACGACGCTACGACCGAGGTTGACTTGGGTCAGATTGCCCCTGTGGCTAAGGCTTGCGAGTTGCTGCAAACGGCTTCGCTCGACGATTTGAAGACCATCTATGAGTGGCAGACCATCTCTTGGGCATCGAGCATGCTGAGCGATGACTTCACTGCCGAGAACTTTGCTTTCAACCAGTGCATCACCGGTGCTCGCGAGATGCAGCCCCGCTGGAAGCGCGCCATCGGCAAGGTGAACGGCTTGTTGGGTCAGCCCGTGGGTCAGATGTATGTCGAGAAGTACTTCCCGGCTGAGTATAAGGAGCGTATGTTGGCTTTGGTGCGCAACTTGCAGACCGTGCTCGGCGAACGCATCAAGGCTCAGGAGTGGATGAGCGACAGCACAAAGCAGGTGGCTCTCGATAAGTTGAACGCTTTCTATGTGAAGATTGGTTACCCCGATAAGTGGGACGACATCAGCGCCCTCACCATCGACCCGAAGCTCTCGTTGCTCGACAACGTGTATAACGCAAGCTTGTTCTATTGGAACCTCAACAAGGAGAAGACTTATAATAAGCCCGTGGATCGCGACGAGTGGCACATGACACCCCAGACGGTGAATGCTTATTATAACCCCACGACCAACGAGATTTGCTTCCCCGCCGGCATTCTGCAGCCCCCGTTCTTCAACATGGAGGCCGACGATGCTTGCAACTATGGTGCCATCGGCGTGGTGATCGGTCATGAGATGACTCACGGCTTCGATGACCAGGGTCGCCAGTATGACAAGGATGGTAACCTCCACATTTGGTGGGCTCCGGAGGATATCGACAAGTTCCAGATTCCCGCCAACGCTTTGGCTGACTACTTCGATAAGTTGGAGGTGTTGCCCGGCTTGAACAGCAACGGTCGCCTCTGCTTGGGCGAGAACATGGCAGACCACGGCGGTGTGAACATCGCCTTCCAGGCTTTGCAGTTGGCTATGCAGCAAAACCCGCTCGCCGAAGAGAACGGCTACACACCCGAACAGCGTTTCTTCTTGTCGTATGCCAACGTGTGGGCCGGTGTCAGCTCAGACGAGATTTTGCGCTACCTGACGTTGATGGATGTGCACTCTGCCAACTTCCTCCGCGTGAACGGCACCTTGCCGCACATCGACGCGTGGTATGAGGCTTTCGACATCAAGCCCGGCGATAAGCTCTACCTGCCTAAGGAGGAGCGCGTGAACATCTGGTAAGCCCCCGTTCAACCCCCTATTTGTCTAAGCTAAACGTATATTTCTTATTTATGATTACTATTGAACAACTCAAAGCTACGCAAGAGCGATTGGCAGACTTGAAGCGATATTTGGATATCGACCAGAAGATCATCCAACTCGAAGAGGAAGAGCTGCGCACGCAGGTGCCCGGCTTCTGGGACGACCAGAAGGCTGCCGAGGCACAGATGCGCGTGGTGAAGGGCATCCGCTCGTGGATAGAGTCGTACAACGAGGCGAAGTCGCACGTTGACGAGCTGTCGTTGGCATTCGACTTCTTTAAAGAGGAGTTGGTGACCGAGGAAGAGGTGGACGCTCAATATAAGAAGACCATCGACCTGTTTGAATCTATCGAGTTGAAGAATATGCTGCAAGGCGAGGAAGATCACCTCAGCTGCGTGCTCAAGATCAACGCCGGTGCCGGTGGCACCGAGGCGCAAGACTGGGCTTCGATGTTGCAGCGTATGTATCTGCGCTATGCCGAAGACCACGGCTACAAAGCCACCATCAGCGACCTGGTGGACGGTGATGAGGCCGGCATCAAGTCTGTGACGATGCAGATAGAGGGCGATATGGCTTACGGCTACCTGAAGTCGGAGAACGGTGTGCACCGCCTGGTGCGCGTTTCGCCCTACAATGCCCAGGGCAAGCGCATGACTTCGTTCGCCTCGGTGTTCGCCTACCCGCTCATCGACGACTCTATCAACATCGAGATCGAACCCGCCCGCCTGTCGTGGGATACCTTCCGCAGCGGTGGTGCCGGTGGTCAGAATGTGAACAAGGTGGAGTCCGGCGTGCGTCTGCGTTATATGTTTAAAGACCCATATACCGGTGTGGAGGAGGAAATCCTCATTGAGAACACCGAGACGCGCGACCAGCCGAAGAACAAGGAGAAGG
>CAZBWT010000047.1:0-8402 GCA_964495625.1 uncultured Prevotellaceae bacterium
TTCTATCCATTTGTACAGTTTTTAAGGAATAAACATATATCATTTAAGAAATGAGTATGTTTAATAACCATTTTGTAATCTAATATAAAAAATAATTGTACATTTGCCGCGTATATAATAGTTCTCCTAACACTTTGACAGAGAAACGTGTCATGCAGTTGCGCGCTTCGTTTTATTGAAAAACATATCATAAAAAACAAGAATATAAAGATGGTAAAGAAGATTATTTTAATGCTCGTGTTGCTCTGTTCGGTAAGTGCCAAAGCACAATGGAGTGTCGGCTTGATGGCGGGCTGCGACCGTAATGTGTACACCTACGAAAAGGGGTATGCTTACGACTTGCGCTTCGGAAATAAGAGCGGACTGGAACTGACAATCCCCGTACAATACAACTTCAACGACTGGCTGGGCGTGCGCGCCGATCTCGCCTACGTGCAAAAAGGTCACACGATGCATCGCACAGGCTGGGCCACCGGCATGGAATTCAGCACGCGCGACCATTATCTGCAAGTGCCGCTGATGGCTTCGTTCTCGTTCGGAGGTGACAAGGTGAGAGGCTGGTTTAATCCGGGCGGTTACGTAGGCTATTGGCTGTCAAGCTACTGGAAGGGAGCGGCTTTGATGACGACATCGCCTAATGGTACGGACCTCTCAATCCTTCAGGACCCTTCAATAGCCTACAAGTTCGACGAAAAGGTGAAGTTTATGAGCGAAAGAGATAATCGCCTGGATGCCGGATTGACGGCTGTGGTGGGCGTGGGATGGCGTTTCCACCCAAGCCTCGAGGCTCGCTTGGAGGGCGTTTGCTGGTATAGTTTGGTGGATCGCGCGCGCAATGACTACAATGTGGCACCACGCTACGATACCACTTATTCCATGCGTTTGGGTGTGGCTTATTATTTTAAACAGAAAAACAAATGAAGGAGGAGGATATGATGAAACGACTTTGGATGTATATCGTGCCGATGCTTACCGTAAGCCTGATGGGCGCGTGTCGCGAGGATGAAACAGAACTGAACATGCCGGATAATTTATTGAATTATCAGACTCCTTCGGAGCAGTTTAAGGCTATCTGGCAATCAATGCTGACCAGTTATGTGATGTGGGATATTGATTCCACCGACTGGGGCGCTGTGTACGAAAAGTATATGCCTGAATTTGAGGCGCTTGACGAACAAGAATATGTGGCGACCGATGATTTGCAGATGCTATATGAGGAAGCCTTCAAAAACATTCGCGATCACCATTTGAATCTGAAAGTGTCGAACCTATGGATGGGTCCCGATGAAACGAGTCGTGGTTTTTATATAGTCCCAGGCTGGGGAGAAGTGGCATCCCGCGACTATTATCATGACAACTATCTCTATCATCGTGACAGCATGGAGGTGCACCCTGTGGTGGCTCATCTGCTCCAACTCGAAGAACAAGGCAAAGCCGGTCAGGTGAAGTATGGCTATTTCACCGATTTAGAGGGCTCTATAGTTGATTTTGTGTCTGCTGTCATTGAGGATCGTATCCCTTATTTTTATTTCTCCAGCTTCAACCTCTCAGAATTAATTCAGGGTTATGTGGAAATGGACGAGGAGGCTTCACGGGCTCTTGAAGCTTGGGAAAGCTTCCGCGATAACGTGATTGAAAGAACCGATGACGAAATAGATGGAGTGATTTTCGACCTGCGTGGCAATGGCGGCGGAATTATAGCCGATGAACAGTATCTGTTGGGTTTGCTCATTGACGAACCTCTGACGGTTAGTGAAGCGCGTTACAAAATCGGGTTGGGAATGTATGACTATTCCCCTTGGACACCATTCCGCTTTTATCCGTCCGCCCTGCATCGCGAGGGATTCCATAAGCCTATAGTAGCCTTGGTGAACATATGGTCGATCAGCATGGCGGAACAAAACGCAATGGCGATCCGCAATTTGCCCAATGGCATTGTGATAGGTGAACGTACCTTTGGTGGTCATGGCTCATTAAACACCAATTTCGCCACTTTTTATTCGGGCACATTCGGAAATGAAAATGGTGCGCATTATTGCTACATGGCGAATCATGCCACTCGCACGGTAGATGGTCAGATTTTGGAAGGCATCGGTGTCACGCCGGACATCACCTTGCCCTTCCGCGAGACGGAATTGACCAATGGCAACGACACATGGATGGATAGGGCGATTTCATATATTCAAAACGGAGAATAACATCACTATGAGCATGAAGAAGCCCGGCAATCCCACCGATTGTTAAGATCTATGCTCCTCCCGATGTGGATAATCACGTCTGCATCGGGAGGAGTTTTTTTTATGCTGAACACCCAATCATGCGGTTTAAAGCGTTGCTGTTTGGGAAATGTCGAAAATTATGCATACATTTGCGGCAATAAAGATTTTGTACAACCGCAGCACTGCTATTGGCGGGGGCTGCTAAAACATAAAAGTGATCTGAGTAGATACTATGAAAGAGGATGATGAAGAATTGAATAATCAAATCCAAGAGAACGATTTACCTCTGCATAACGATAATGATGCCACCGTTACCGACGCTGCCTCTGACGCTGATGCCGCCGACAACGCTGCCTCTGACGATGCCACTGACAACGTAACCGACACAGGCGACGACACCGAGGCAATGGCAGAGGGTAATGGCTATCAGCCGCACAACGATGACGAGGCGGGCGACACAATACACCACCTGAGCGGCATGTATCAGAGCTGGTTCTTGGATTATGCCTCTTACGTCATCTTGGAGCGTGCCGTGCCGCACGTGATAGACGGTTTGAAGCCGGTGCAACGACGCATCTTGCACGCTATGAAGGTGATAGACGACGGTCGCTTCAATAAGGTGGCAAACATCGTGGGTCAGACCATGCAGTATCACCCCCACGGCGACGCTTCAATCGGCGATGCCTTGGTGCAGTTGGGTCAGAAGGAGTTGCTGATTGACACGCAGGGTAACTGGGGAAACATCCTGACAGGCGATGATGCAGCCGCTCCGCGTTACATCGAGGCGCGTCTTTCGCCGTTCGCCCTCGAGGTGGTCTACAACAACAAGATAACGCCGTGGCAGCTGAGCTACGACGGTCGTAAAAAGGAGCCGATAAACCTGCCCGTGAAGTTTCCGCTGCTGTTAGCTCAGGGCGTGGAAGGTATTGCCGTGGGTCTGTCGTCCAAGATTTTGCCTCACAACTTCAACGAGCTGCTCGATGCCTCGGTGGCATATCTGCGCGGCGAGGACTTCTTGCTCTATCCGGATTTCCCCACCGGAGGCTTGATTGATGTGAGCAAGTACCACGACGGCGAACGCGGCGGCGTGGTGAAGGTGCGTTCGCACATCGAGAAGCTCGACCCCAAGACATTGGTGATTCACGACATACCCTTCGGCAAGACGGTCGGCACGGTGATTGAAAGCATCATGAAGGCTGCCGAGAAGGGCAAGATCAAGATCCGCAAGGTGGACGACAACACGGCGGCTCATGTGGAGATTATTGTGCATCTCGCTCCGGGTGCATCGAGCGACAAGACGATCGATGCCCTCTATGCCTTCACCGACTGTGAGGTGAATATTTCGCCCAACTGCTGTGTGATCTTCGACAAGAAGCCTCACTTCCTCTGCGTCAGCGAGGTGCTGCGCCGCAGTGCCGACAACACACGCGAGCTGTTGCGCCGGGAGCTGGAGATTACGCGCAGCGAGTTGCAAGAGCATTTGCTGTCGTGCTCGCTCGAGAAGATCTTCATTGAGGAGCGTATCTATAAGGATAAGGAGTTTGAAGAGGCCCCCAACATGGATGCCGCTGTGGCTCACATCGACCTCCGTTTGGAGCCCTGGAAGCCTTCGTTTGTGCGTGAGGTGACTCATGACGACATCTTGAAGCTGATGGAGATTAAGATGGCTCGCATCTTGAAGTTCAACAGCGAGAAGGCGGAGGAAGAGATTGCCAACACCAAGAAGAAGATTAAGCAGGTGGAGCGCGACTTGAAGCACATCACCGATTACACCATTGCCTGGTTTGAACATCTCAAGGAGAAGTACGGCAAGAACCATCCGCGCCTGACGGAGATTCGCAACTTCAACAATATCGACTCGTCGAAGGTGATTGAGTCGAATCTGAAGCTTTATGTGAACCGCGACGAGGGCTTCATCGGCACGAGCTTGAAGAATGACGAGTTTGTTTGCAACTGTTCGGAGATTGACGATATCATTTTGATCTATAAGAACGGCACGTACAAGATTGTGCGTGTGAGCGATAAGATATTTGTGGGCAAAGATTTGCTCTATCTGAACGTGTTCCGCAAGAGCGATGCGCGCACCATCTATAATGTGGTGTATCGCGACGGCAAGACGGGTCCCTATTACATCAAGCGTTTCAACATCACCAGTGTGCAGCGCGACAAGGTGTATGACATGACGCAGGGCACCGAGGGCAGCCGTGTGGCATATCTCAGCGCCAATCTGAACGGCGAGGCTGAGGTGCTGCGCATCACGCTGAAGCCACGCATCCACATCAAGAACTTCACCTTCGAGAAGAATTTTGCCGAGATACCCATCAAGGGGCGCGGCACGCGCGGCTCAATCTTGACCAAAGCGGACATCTCGAAGATTGTGGTGAAGGAACGCGGCGGCTCCACGTTGGGCGGTCGCCCGGTGTGGTACGACCCGGATGTGTGTCGCATCAACTACGATAAGCAGGGTCGCTATTTGGGCGAGTTCCAAAGCGACGATCGCATCTTGGTGGTGCTGAAGAACTGCGACTATTATCTCACCGACTTCGATGAGAATAATCACTATGAGCCCGACTTGATGCGCATTGAGAAGTATGACCCCACGAAGGTGTGGACGGTGGTGATGACCGATTGGGATAACAACTGCCACAACCTGAAGCGTTGTTGTCTGGATGCCACTCCGCGCAAGCAGAACTTGTTGGGCGATGCCAAGCGTTTCTCGCTGGATCTTTTGACCGACACGCCTTATGCGCGCATTGGTGTGAAGTTCGGCGGCGGCGACTCATTCCGCGCTCCGCTCGAGATTGAAGCCGAGGAGTTTATTCAGCTCCGTTCGGTGGGCACCAAGGGCAAGCGCATTAGCAATTATAGTGTGGAAAGCATCGAGGAATTGCCCCCGACACGCCAGCCGGAGCAACCCGCTCCTGATGAGCCTAATGAACATGGCGACGATGAGCCGGGCGGCGATGCCGAGTCGCTCTTCTGAGAACTTTGCCATTGGGGTGCATAAAAGACTGTAAAATATGATGCTACGAAGAGTATGTTTGGTGATGCTACTTGCCCGGTTCGGCATGGGTGGTTACGCTTTTGCCGACGGGGTGGAGGCGGATGGTTACACCTTTGCCGATGAGGTGGAGGCGGACGAAGCCGTCCTGCGCCCGGTGAGCAACACCATTGCCTATCAGTTCGGCTATGGACAGATGCGCGACTCGTATCTCACCCCGCTGCTCTATGGCGGACGTGCAAACACGGTGCGCTATGACCGCGCGCGCAGGCTGCGCAGCTCGCTGTTGTCTAATCAGCAGACCATCACCGGCACGCTGATGACGGGCGATGATAAGGGCAACCACAGCGAGAGCTGGGCGGCACGTGCGTCTTATCACTATGCGTTGCACTTCGGTGTGTGGCGTTCGGAGCTGTGGTCGCTCGCGGTGGGACCGTATAGCGGGGCGGAGGTTGGCTTTGACTACAATTTGAAGCTCGCCACGGCTAATAACCCCGCCACGGTGCATGCCGATGTCACCTTTGTGGGTGCTTCGGCGACAGCGGCTTGGCATTACCGCCTCGGGCATCACAGTTGTTTGGCGCTGCTGAGCGTGCAGGCTCCGTTGGCGGGGTCAACGTTGATGCCCGATTTCGGAGGCTCCTATTACGAGACGTTCTATCTGGACGACTATGCCGGGTCAAAGACCGCCATCTTCACTTCGCTCCACAACGAACAGAACTTAGACGTGCGTCTCACGACCGATCTGCCGGTGGCTCTTGTGCCCTGCCTGCGCCGTTTTGACTCGCGACTCACTTTGGGTGTGGACTACCGCATTGAGACGATGAAGGTGAACCACATAGTTCGTCGCTTTTCTACCATCGAGGCTGTGATAGGGTGGACCTATCAGCAGCTGCCTTATCATCCAACCCGGAGCGGCAGGTCGAGCCGTCCCTCAATAGAGCCATGGTGATGAAGTATCAGTATCTTTGCATTTCGCTCCTCGCTGTGGGGATGCCGCTGCTCTTTGCTGCGTGTCTTGACGATGACTCGTTGGAACAGTCTGACACTCAGTGGGGCAACTTCCAAGCCTGTTGGCAGGCAATGGATCAGCATTATTGTTTCTTTGATGAGAAGCAGGTGGACTGGGATTCGGTCTACGCTCAATATAAACCTTATTTTGCCGACTCTACGCTCAACGTGGTGCAACAGTTCAACCTGATGGGGGAGATGTTGGGCTCGGTGCGTGACGGTCACGTCAACCTTTATTCTTCGTTTAACACGGCTCGCTATTGGGCTTGGTTTGAAGATTACCCCGATAATTATGACGACGGCTTGGTGCGCAATTATTATTTAGGCACGAACTATCGTATGGCTTCCGGCTTGAAATACACGATGTTTGCCGACACGGTGGCATACGTGCGTTATGAGTCGTTTTCAACCACTCCGGGTGAGACGAATTTAGACTATATGTTGGCTGCCATAGGTCGTGCCAAGGGGCTGATTATTGACGTGCGCAACAATGGCGGCGGCTCTTTGACCAACGTGACGCGCATTGCGTCGCGCTTTTGTCGCAATAAGATGTGCTATGGTTACATCTGCCACAAGACGGGCACCGGTCACTCCGATTTCTCAGACCCTACGCCGCTCTACTTGGAGCCGGAGACCAACGGCACGCGCGTGCTTTGGAATGCCGCAAAGTCGCCGGTGGTGGTGCTCACCAATCGTCAGTCGTATAGCGCCACGAATAATTTTGTGGTGGCGATGCGCGCCATATCCGGTGTAGACGGCGCTCAGGTGTGCGTGGCGGGCGACCGCACGGGTGGCGGTGGCGGTATGCCGTTCTCCACGGTGTTGCCCAATGGCTGGACGCTCCGTTTCTCCGCCTCGCCGCTCTTAGACCACCGCAAGCAGCAGACTGAGGAGGGCATTGACCCGGATTTGCGTGTTGACCTCGACTCCACCCACATGTTCACCGATCATCGGGATGACATCATCGAGGCGGCTCGTCAGTATATCTTGGCACACTCTACGCTCGAGACAGATTCATTGGCTTGTTATTATCCCTGACCACGAGTCTGTTCAACGGGGGTAGCTACACTCTTACGAAATAATACGCTTACAAAACTATTAGTGTTATGAAACTATTGTTTTTGGGAACTCAAGAGATAATTGTCATTGCAGTGATTGTCTTGTTGCTGTTTGGCGGCAAGAAGATACCCGAACTGATGCGCGGTCTGGGGCGCGGTGTGCGCAGCTTTAAAGAGGGCTTGGCAGGCGATGATGCACCGGCAGAGCCGAAGTCGAACGCGGCTGCAGAAGATAAGAAAGCTGCCGACAGCTCGGCGCAGGATGCATCCTCAAACACCCCAAAGGGTGAAACCGTTTAAGCCGTACGAGTCATGACATCGCGTGCAGCCAACGAACCGCTCACCTTTTGGCAGCACTTAGAGGTGCTGCGTGCTGTGGTATGGCGTTCGCTAATTGCGGTGGTGATAGGCTCTGTGGCGGTTTTTGTGGCAAAAGAGTGGCTGTTTCGTGTGGTGTTGGCTCCGTGCAGGGGCAGCGACTTCACTGTGGGGCTCATCAACACAGAGCTTGCGGGACAGTTTCAGGCGCACCTCACGTTGTCGCTCGAGGGGGGATTGCTCTTAGCCTCGCCCTACGTGTTGTGGCAGATGTTCGGCTTCGTTGCTCCGGCTCTCTATGCGCGTGAGCGTCGGTTCGCGCTCGTCTTCCTGCCGGCGGGGTACGCTCTGTTTCTGTTGGGCGTGCTCTTCAACTACTTCCTGCTCTTCCCCGTGGCGCTTCGTTTTTTGGCTACCTACGAGGTGAGTCCGGAGGTGCAGAATGCCATCACGCTGACCTCTTATTTAAGCACCTTCACCACCATGACGTTGGCATTGGGCTTGGTGTTTGAACTCCCCATTGTGGTGTGGCTGTTGGGTCGCTTCGGACTCGTCACCGGGACGCAACTGCGGCGATATCGCCGGCATGCCTTGGTGGCATTGATGCTGTTGGCAGCCCTCGTCACACCGCCCGATGCGTTCACCATGTTCATCGTCAGCATTCCGCTCTACCTGCTCTATGAGGTGAGCATACATATCATCAAACGATAGGTTCGGGGCGGGGAGGTTCCTTTGGCGGAGGATGTAATATCTTTCCTTAGAACATGTTTCATAAGAGCTTCTATCATCGGAGTG
>CAZBWT010000047.1:8502-13441 GCA_964495625.1 uncultured Prevotellaceae bacterium
ATAAGGTCTTCTATCCTCAAAGCATCTATCAATAAGAACATATCTATCAACAAGAATTTCTCAACAAGAACATATATCTATCAAATGACACCACTCACTTTGCGCATCATGCGCCTTGTTGTAGACACCACGGTCGATGGACCCGGTTGGCGCACCAGCGTCTACTGTGCCGGTTGCAGGCATGCTTGTGTTGCTTGTCATAACCACGAGACGTGGTCGTTTGAGGCAGGTCATGACGAGACCGTCGATGAGGTGTTTGCCTCGTTGGCGCAGACCGAAGGCAATATCACCTTCAGCGGGGGCGACCCCATGTATCAAGCTGCAGCGTTCACCGAGTTGGCGCGTCGCATCCGTCAGGAGTTGGGGCGCACCATTTGGTGCTACACCGGCTTCACCTTCGAAGAGGTGCTGGCTGACCCCGAGATGAGCGCACTGTTGCCCCACCTTGAGGTGTTGGTTGACGGTAGGTTTGAATATAAGTTGCGCGACACCAATCTGCTCTTTCGAGGCAGTTCCAATCAACGCTTGGTGGACGTGCAACGCTCGCTCAAAGAGGGGCATGTGGTGCTCTTCGATTACAACCCATATCCGGAGTTTTAACCCGTTGATGATTAAAATCGCTCCGCTTGCAACAAAAACTGCAGGCGGGGCGATGAACATATCACGAAATGTCTTACATTTGCAGCGCTGAGAGGAGCGAGCTTCACGTAGCCATGCACATCAAACCTAACCATCACCACGCTATGTTCGCTCTCAGAAAAAGTTAAATATGAAAGACCTTAGCAGTCTTTGCTACGCGCACCCTTGCGCGACGAAGCTGCCATTTATTACCAAATCTATGAACTTCACTCCGCACCTCATTATGATGGTGATTATTATTTTTGTAGTAGTGCTTTTGATCTTGCTGTTCCGCCTCTGGTGGTTCAACAGGAAGCAGCATCGGCTCATGGCAGCCCAGAATAGGCATCTCGAAAGTAAGAACCAAGAGTTGGCTCGCCTGCATCGCGAATTGGAGCAGGCGCACACCACCCTCGAAACGTCACACAACGAGTTGACCACGGCGCACGCCTCGCTCGAGTCGTCTTATCAAGAGCTGAATCGCCTGAACCTGCAGCTGCAAGAAGCCACACGGTCAAAAGAGCGGTTCTACATCAACGTCTCGCACGACCTGCGTTCCCCCCTCACGCTCATAGCCGAACCCATCTCGGAGCTGATGCATAGTGAGGGACTTGACGACCGACAGAAACTCCTCTTGAACCTCGCCAACAAAAACGTGCACATCTTGATGCGCATGATGGGGCAGATACTCGACTTCGGCAAGCTCGAGAATAACGAACTCACCCTCACGCTGCGCGAAGTGGACGTTCGCGCAGCTTTCAACGAGTGGGGAAACCTGTTCCGTGCGGCGGCGGTGTCGCGACACATTGCGCTTGCCTTCGACGTTGTGAGCGCCGAGAGTTACGTCATGGCGATTGACGTAGAGAAGGTGGAGCACTTGTTTTTCAACCTTATGTCGAACGCGCTCAAGTTCACACCTGCGGGCGGGCACGTCTGGGTGCGTTTGCAGCAAGAAGAGATACGCGGGCGGCAATGTCTGCAAATCATTGTGAGTGACGACGGTCCCGGCATGACCCCCGACGAGCAGGCTCATATCTTCGACCGTTTTTATCAGTCCGACCGCCAAAGCCCCTCGGGGTCGGGCATAGGTTTGGTGCTCGTCAAGGCTTTTGTGGAGCTGCATGGCGGACGCATTGCGGTGCGTAGCGAGGCGGGGCATGGTGCCACCTTCACCGTCACATTGCCCATACAACACACCGACGACCGTCAGCGCGCCGACGTGCAGCCGGCATATAACCGTTCGGAGGTCTCCGATGCCACGTTTGCCGACGAGCTCGCCAAGGTGGAGATGCCCGAAGATGTGGATCTCGACGAAGATGCCGACACGGTGCTCATCATTGACGATAATGCCGACATGCGCGTCTTGCTTCGCACGCTGCTTTCGCCCCATTACACCGTGCTGCAAGCCTCGGGCGGAGCGCAGGGCTTCAAGATGGCGATGAAATATCTGCCGCGCCTCATTGTGTGTGACGTGGTGATGCCCGGCATCGACGGCATGGAAGTGTGTCGGCGCATCAAAGCCGAGCCCCTCACGGCGCACATCCCCGTGTTGTTGCTCACGGCTTGCGCCCTCGACGAGCAACGCATCGAAGGCTATGCCTGCGGAGCTGATGCCTACATTTCGAAGCCCTTCGACCACCGCGTGTTGGTGTCGCGGTGTGATGCCTTGATAGCCAATCGGCGCGCCCTCTTCGCCACCGCGCCCGACGGACTCCCCGAGGCTGCCGCTGCAGCCGCCAATGCCGAAGGGACGGATAAGAATGATGCCGCCGTTCGAGAAGCTGCCGCTCAGCCTATGGATGTTGAGAGCGACTTCTATCGCGACTTCCTCAAAGTCGTCAACGAAGAAATCGGCAACCCCGACCTGAGTGTGGTGGACCTTGCCTCAAAGATGGGGCTGAGCCGCGTGCAGTTCTACCGCAAAATAAAAGCTCTGACCAACTATTCGCCGGCAGAGCTCTTGCGCATCATACGTCTGAAGCGTGCAGCCACGCTTCTCAAAACCACCGAGCGCACGGTGGCAGAAATTTCTTATGCTGTGGGCTTCTCATCGCCCAGCTACTTTGCCCGTTGCTATCGCGACTACTTTGGCGAGTCGCCTACCAACGTGCAAGAACGCACCTCAAAGTCGAAATGACACTAATAGCTGTCTAAATTCAGTGACACTAAGATCCTGAATGCTGTTTAATTTCAGAGATACTAAGATTCTGACAGCTGTCTAAATTCAAGCAATCACGATAGTGATGCCAACACCTGCGTCAGTTCGGCACGCCAATCGGCGCGTATCGGAGCCTGATAGGTGCGAATGCCGAAGGTGTTAGCCACGCGGCAGTTCGTCTCGGAGTCATCAACGAAGAGAGTCTCTTCGGGCACGTAGCCCGACTCCTCGAGAAGGCGGGCGAAGATCTCCGGCTCTGGCTTCACCAAGTGCATCTGATAAGACAACCATAGGTGCTCAAACAGCGCCTCGGGGTGGTAGCCTGCCTCGATGAAGAGCGGGCGGCAGAAGTTCCAGTGCACCTCGTTGGTGTTGCTCAGCGCACTCACGTGATATCCTTTCTCTTTCAACTCATCAATGAAACGCAAACGGTAGGCGGGTATGCCGTCTGCCATCGTGGTCCATGCGCGCAGCAACGCCTCGTCGGTGGGCAGGGGAGTGTTTGCCCCATCGCTGCCCTGCTCGGCACAGCGTCGGGCAATGTATTGGCGCACCTCGCGACAGAAGTCCTCGCGACGGCAGAGTCCACGCTCCATTTTGTCAAGCACCCCTTTCTGATGTGTCAGCGTCAACATCTCGTCAATCTCGGTGAAGTTTAGTTGGTGAAAAGCGGTCTTGCACCGTTCGGGGGCAAGGTCTAAGAGCACACCGCCAAAGTCAAAGATAATATTCTTAATGGGCATAAATCGGTGATAAAAGCAGCGTTCGCACCTCTGCGGCAGGGCAAACGCTGTGTGGGTTATTATTACAATTCCGCCTCCTTCAGTCGCTCGGCATTCTCAGCCACGATGAGGTGGTCGATGCAGTCTTGAATCTGACCATCCATAAATGCGGGCAGATTATAAATAGTGTAGTTGATGCGGTGGTCGGTGATGCGTCCCTGCGGATAGTTGTAGGTGCGAATCTTGGCAGAGCGGTCGCCCGTCGAGACCAAGCTCTTGCGGCGCGAGGCGATGTCATCAACATACTTCTGATGCTCGCGGTCGTAGATGTAGGAACGCAGGCGACTCAGGGCGCGTTCCTTGTTCTTCGGTTGGTCACGCGTCTCGGTACATTCAATCAAAATCTCGTCAGTCACACCCGTGTTGGGGTTCTTCCAGAGGTAGCGCAGGCGCACGCCGGACTCCACTTTGTTGACATTCTGACCGCCGGCACCGCTGCTGCGGAAGGTGTCCCACTTGATTTCACCCTCGTTGATCGTGACCTCAAACTCGTCCGCTTCGGGCAGCACAGCCACGGTGGCGGCAGAGGTGTGCACACGTCCCTGCGTCTCGGTGACGGGGATGCGTTGCACGCGGTGTACACCCGATTCATACTTCAAGGTGCCGTAGACGTTCTCGCCCGTCACCATGCAGATGATCTCCTTAAAGCCACCCACAGCGCCTTCAGTGCAGCTCTGCACCGAGAGGCTCCAACCCTTCAGGTCGCAATAACGTTGATACATGCGAAACAGGTCGCCGGCAAAGAGAGCAGCCTCGTCGCCGCCCGTTCCGCCGCGAATTTCGAGCACGGCATTGCGCGCATCCTCGGGGTCTTTGGGTATGAGCAGCAGCTTGATCTCCTCCTCAATCTCGGGCAGACGGCGCTCGCATTCAGCCAACTCGGTGCGAGCCATTTCGCGCATCTCGGGGTCGCTTTCGTCTGCCATCATTTGGCGCGCCTCCTCCATGCCGTTGAGCGTCTGCACATAGTTGGCGCGAGCGCGAAGCAAATCCTCGAGCTCCTTATATTCGCGCGTCAATTTCACATAGCGTTGCTGGTCGGCAATAACATTAGGGTCGGTTACGAGGAGGCTAACCTCCTCGAACCGACTCTTTAAACCATCCAGGCGCTCTAACAATGAGCCTGTAGCCATAAGCGTTTATTCGTATTCAAACGTTCCAAATTCAGAAGTCAGTGTGACGTGGGCATGGTTGTCAGCCTCCACGCGACCGATGATCTTAGCCTCGATGCCGAACGAGCGGCTGATGGCAATCACCTCGTCGGCATGTTCGGGCGAGAGGTAGATCTCCATGCGGTGACCCATGTTAAACACCTTATACATCTCTGCCCAATCCGTGCCGCTCTGCTCGTGAATGGTGCGGAACAGCGGGGGGATGGGGA
>CAZBWT010000048.1:0-13051 GCA_964495625.1 uncultured Prevotellaceae bacterium
CGTGGGTCTTCTTGAGGAAGCCGTCGGTCTTGTCGGAGTTGGAGAGGTCGGCAGAGGCGCAGATCATGTTCTCCACCTGCTCGGCCAACTGACCGAGCACGGCAGCCGATGCGTTGCGCGTAGCGTCGTCAGCCTTCTGCTGCACTTTGCTCCAGTCAATCTGCGGAGCCTTGCCGCTGAACCAAGCCTCGAGCTTGGCAGCCTTCTCGGGGTTAGCTTTTGCCCACTCGGCTTTGGCGGCAGCCTTGGCGGCGCAGATTTCTTTGAGCTGTGCGGCACGCTTGGCATAAAGTTCTTGCACCTCGGGGAAGATGACGAACGGGTTTTCGGGGTCGCCGCCGAGGTTCTTAATCGTGTTGGTGTAGGCATCGCCACCGAGGGGGGCACCGTGCGTCTTGCAGTTGCGCTCGTAGCTGCTGCCGTCGGCTTTGAGGGCACCCTTACCCATGACGCACTTGCCGATGATGAGTGTAGGACGCTCGTGTTCGGCCTTGGCATCGATGATGGCTTGGCGTATCTGGTCGCAGTCGTTACCGTTGATGCTGATGACGTTCCAGCCCCATGCTTTATATTTGGCAGCGGTGTCTTCGGCTGTTACGGCGGCACACTCGGTTGAGAGCTGAATGTCGTTGGAGTCGTAGAACATGATGAGGTTGTCCAAGCCTAAGTAGCCGGCTATGCGACCTGCACCCTGCGAGATCTCTTCCTCGACACCACCGTCTGAGATGTAGGCATAGATGGTGTGGTTCATCACTTCATTACCCAAGCGCGCAGCCAAGAACTTCTCGGCAATGGCGGCACCCACGGCAAAGACGTGACCCTGACCCAACGGACCTGAGGTGTTCTCAATGCCGCGCGTCAGGTCGTGCTCCGGGTGACCCGGTGTGGCGGAACCCCATTGACGCAGGTTAGCCAGTTCGTCCATGCTGAATTTGCCAATCAGCGAGAGCTGTGCGTAGAGCATCGGTGCCATGTGTCCGGGGTCGAGGAAGAAGCGGTCACGACCTTCCCACGACGGGTTGGCGGGGTCGTATTCCAAGAACTCGGAGTAGAGAACGTTGATGAAGTCGGCACCGCCCATGGCGCCACCGGGATGTCCTGACTTGGCCTTTTCGACCATTGCAGCAGCCAAGATGCGGATGTTGTCGGCTGCTTTGTTCATAAGAGTCTTTGAATTCATTGTAATTCAGATATAAAGGTTTCTGATATTTCTTGTGGTTGTTGTTCCGAAGTATTTCTCAACGGCTACAAAAGTCGTGAAAAAGTATAACATACACAAGCTTTAGGATGAAAAAACGACTGTAAGGGCTGTCAAGGTGCCGTTACAGTCGTTTTTGTCATGCTTCGTAGGGGGTGGGGTCGAAGCCCTGCAGTGCCTCTTTGCGCTCCACACAGGTGCCACATTTGCCGCAGTGTTTGTCGCCGCCTTTGTAGCAGGAGTAGGTGTGGGCATAGTCTACGCCTAACTCTTTGCCGCGCAGGGCGATGTCGCGCTTGCTGATGGTGGTGTAGGGGGCTAAGATTTCTACACCTGCATAGGTGCCGGCTTTAATCGCCTCGTTCATGGGGCGGATGAAGCTTTCGCGGCAGTCGGGGTAGATGGCATGGTCGCCGAAGTGATTGGCTATGAGCAGGTAGTGCAGTCCCTCGCTCTCGGCAATGCCGGCGGCAATGGCGAGCATGATGCCGTTGCGAAAAGGCACTACGGTGCTCTGCATGGTTTGGTCGGTGTAGTGCCCTTCGGGGATGGCTTCGCCGCCTTTGAGCAGCGAGCTCTTGAAGTGTTGGCTGAAGAATGGCAGCTCGATGACGGTGTGGCGAATGCCGAGTTGCTCGCATTGGTAGCGGGCGCAGGCTATCTCGTGTTCGGCGTGGCGCGAACGGTAGTCGAAGGTGACGGCAAGGGCGATGCGGTGGCGATATTCATGCAGCAGGGTGACGCTATCCATGCCGCCCGAAACGACGATTAAACAATCTTTCATCTGTATGTTAGTTTTAGAAATGAGTTAGCAGATAAGTGAGTGGGTGTAGTATATTGTGCGATAGTCCATAAATTTGCCCCAAAGATAGACCTTTTTTTGCATAGCCACGGGTTTTGTGTTATATTTGCGGCTGTAAAATAGTTAAATCTAAAAGTTCTCTTCATGAAAAAGAATTTGCTGATGGCAAGCGCCATCGTTGTGGCTATGACTTTTGTCGGCTGCAAATCGAACCAGAAGTCTATGCAGTCTCTCTACGAGCAGGCCAAGGAGCAGGAGACTGCTGCTGCCGTCGAAGAGGTCTCACCCGTCACGACTACCGTTACACGCCCCGCGTCTACGACTCCCGTTAAGGCTACCGATCGCACCGAGCGCGTCTCTACGCTCAATAGCAGCGATGCAGCTTTGCTGAAGGATTACAACGTGGTGGTAGGTTCGTTCGGTCAGTTGACCAATGCCGAGGCTACTAAAAATAAGATGTCGGGCAAGGGCTATAACTCTTTCATCGTGCGCAACGATCAGGGCTTGTATCGTGTGGTGGCCGGTGGTTATGACACTCGCGACGCTGCCGAGTCGGTGCGCGACGCTATCCGCAACACCGATGTGCCGGACGCATGGTTGCTCATCCCGCAGCGTTAAGTCGCAACTCTTTAAGGGTACTAAAAAAATCGACCCCCTCGCGCAATCACTGCGTGAAGGGGGTCTTTCATAAACAGCCAGTCTATATCTTTTAGTGCTACTTACATGAAGTCTTGTTCGTTGTGTTTGTGAGGCTTTGTGTTTTAATCGCCTTACACCACTAAAACGACGGGCAGCAGAAAAAGTTCAACGACGGCTGTAATTTTTTTTCAGAAGCGGTGCTCAAAGCTCCGCCCGGTAGGGTCAATCCATGTGGAACATTTCGGGCAGCGGGATGCTGACGGGCGAGTTGTCGGGGTTTGTCTCCATGATGTCAGCCATATATGCCCACCACTTTTGGCATATCTCGGTGCCGCCTAAATCTTGCGATCCGCCTTCGCCCTCCAACTCCTGATAGGCAAAGAGGATGTTGGTCTCCTCGTCTAAGTAGATGCTGTAGTTGCGCACCCCG
The DNA here is from genome assembly GCA_964495625.1 of uncultured Prevotellaceae bacterium. GTDB lineage: Bacteria > Bacteroidota > Bacteroidia > Bacteroidales > UBA3663 > Liminaster. The sequence continues at coordinate 3,070 of CAZBWT010000048.1, forward strand.
CTCTCGCTAAGCAGGCGCTTCAGTTCGGGAAAAAGGTTGGCGTGACGGCGTTTGTACTCTTCTTTGAAGCCGGGCTTCAAAAACATTTTGAATGCTTCTCTTTTCATGTGTATGTGTCTGTTAAAGGTGATGCCTCACCGCGGGGGTGAGGTGTGTTTTGGTGTATTTTATGGTGAGCGGGCTTTGTTGCCCCCTCGCTCGGCACAAAGATAGTCGTTAACTGATAAAGTGCATCACCCCGCACCGATATTTTTATGAGTTATGCCCCAAAAGAGTGAGGTATTCATTTTATTGGGTGAATATTAAAGCCTTGACGGTTGCACGAATGGGGGTGATGGCGTATCTTCGTGGCATGCAAAATGATTGTTCTATGTTTTTGAGTCATGTGCGGCGTTCGCGCTACTTGTTGGTGTGGATTGGTCTTTATCTGCTTTTTGTGTTGTTGCAGTTGCAACGGTTCAGCTGGGTCGATTCGTTGGTGTCGAGCCTGGCCAACATCCTGCCGATGATATTGCTCTCGGTGGTTGTGCACTATTGGCTCATACCTCGCTTTTTGCGTCGGCACCGCTTGTGGCTGTTTTATGTGTTGAGCTTGGTGGTTTATATGATTGTGGGCGTGGCTGCCACAAGGGCTGACGCACGTTTGCTGAAGGTGTATATAGAGCGCTATCCCGACCATTTTCAGCATATAGCCGATGGTGCGGTGACGGTTTACATCTTCAATCAGCTGAAGTACACGTTTTTGTTGATGGCTTCCTACGTCGTCACTGTCATTTCTTATCTGCTCAAAGAGCGTTCCGAGACCGAGGCGCGCAATAAAGAAGAGCATCTGCAACTTGAACTTAACTATCTGAAAGCTCAGATTAACCCCCATTTTCTTTTCAACTCGCTCAACTGCATCTACAGTTTGGCTATTAGCCAGAGCGAGAAGACTCCTGACAGCATCTTGCAACTGTCTGAGATGTTGCGCTATGTGATTGATGATTGTCAGAACGACCAGGTGCAGCTCAGCAAGGAGCTTCATTACATTCAAAACTACATCGACTTCCAATCAACGCGCATGGAGCAGCGACCCGACATCACGCTGCGTCAAGATGTGGCGAATGCCAAGGTGCTGATTCCGCCCATGATTATGCAGCCTTTGGTGGAGAATTGTTTTAAGCATAGCCACATCGACAGCGACCCGCATGGGTTCATTCACATCAGTGTGCAGCAGTCGGGTCACCGTTTGGCGTTTATAGCCGAAAACTCGGTGCAGCCCGGTCATAAAGAGGCGGCGAAAGAGCGCAACGGCATCGGTGTGAGCAATGTGCGCAAGCGTCTCGACGGACTCTATGGCTCGCGCTACACGATGCAGGAGACGAACCTTGGCGACACCTACCGCGTGGAGATGGAGCTGACCCTCGATGAGTGAACACAAACACCTCGAGATTGAGCCGGATGCATAATATATCTGAGTCTCAAAGATAATATATCTAACAACACTACGTATATATATAACACGCTAAAAAAACATACGCTGAGATGAAGTATAAAGTATTGATTGTTGACGACGAATTTTTGGCTCGCAAACTCTTGACCACTTATGTGGAGAAGCGCCCCGACTTAGAGTTGGTGGGCAGTTGTGCCAATGCACTTGATGCGATGGCGGTGCTTAACGCGCAGTCGGTGGATATTGTGTTGCTCGACATTCAGATGCCCGACATGACCGGCATGGATTTTGCCAAGACTTGCCCCACGGTGCCTGCCATTATTTTCACCACTGCCTATTCGGAGTATGCCCTCGACAGCTATGAGGTGGATGCCACCGACTATCTGCTCAAGCCCATCGCCTTGCCCCGCTTTATGCAGGCTATTGAGAAGGCGATAAAGCGTGTGGACATATTGCGCAAAGCGGTGTTGCAACAAGTTGCCGATGCCGAGACTGCCGACGCTACGGACGAGGCTGAGACAGCGGCACAACCGATGGCTTCTACCTCTGACTACATCATCGTCAAGGCGGATTATAAGCTCTACAAGATTGCCTACGACGACTTGCTCTATATTGAAGGGCAGCACGAGTATGTGTCGTTCTACACCACCGGAAAGCGCATCACCGCACTTTATTCGCTCAAGTCGCTCGAAGAGACGCTGCCTGCCGACCGCTTTGTCCGCATTCACAAGAGCTACATCGTCTCAATCGACAAGATTCAAGAAATTGAGCAGGTGAGCGTGAAAGTGGCAGGTGTAAAATTGCCCATTGGCGGCAGCTATCGCGAGTCGCTGCTCACTAAATTAGGCATTCGTTGACATTTACAATAAAAAGGCATATATTTGCACACTGTTTTTATCCCCTTGGTATTGAAACACTTGTTATTGATACCTCGTTAATATAGGCGCGCTGTTATTCGCGCATTGTTATTTTGTGCACTGTAATTATTGCCTGACATGATACAACAACCCCGTGAGTCGCACCGCGGACTCACCCCTGCTGAGGTAACGGCTTCGCGCCAAGCACACGGTGTGAACCGCCTCACTCCACCCGCCAAGAAGTCGCTGTGGCGGGAGTTCCTTAAAAAGTTCAGCGATCCGTTGATTATTGTCTTGCTCGTCGTGATGTGTCTCTCGGCGGGCATTTCCTGTTTTGAATATTTCCGCTTGGGCGAGCCTGTCAGCGTGTTCTTGGAGCCGTTGGGCGTGCTCGTGGCGTTGCTGCTCGCTACGGGTGTGGGCTTCATCTTCGAGGTGCGCGCCGAGCGTGCCTTCGATGTGCTCAACACGGTGAGCGACGACACCCCCGTGAAGGTGTTGCGTAGCCGTGGCGAGCGGTCGGTGATGCAGCAGGTGCCGCGCCACGAGGTGGTGGTGGGCGACTTGGTGTGCATCGAAACGGGCGAGGAGGTACCCGCCGACGGCGACCTGCTGCAGGCTGTGTCGCTCGGTGTGGATGAGTCTACCCTGACCGGCGAGTCGATGGCGCATAAGTATCCGCAAGATAGCGGTGCTGCCGATGAGGCGAAGACCGCCTATGCCGCTCACCGCCTGATGAAGGGTTCGGTGGTGTTGGAGGGCCATGGCATGATGCGCGTCACCGAGGTGGGCGATGCCACCGAGTATGGTCAGGTCTACCATGCCGTGCAGCTCGATAGCCATGTGCGCACTCCGCTCTCCAAGCAGCTCGACCGCTTGGGCAAAGACCTCTCGAAGATGTCGTTTTGGGTGGGCGGTGCCATCTTTGTGGGGCGACTGGTCTACCTCTTCTTGATGGGTGACCCATTCAACAATACGTGGCTGGAGATTGTGCAATACGTCTTGAATGCCGTGATGATTGCCGTGACGCTGATTGTGGTGAGCGTGCCCGAAGGTCTGCCGCTCAGCATCACGCTGAGCTTGGCTCTGAGCATGAAGAAGATGCTGAAGCAAAACAACTTGGTGCGTAAGCTGCATGCTTGCGAGACGATGGGTGCCGCCACGGTGATCTGCACCGACAAGACCGGCACCTTGACGCGCAACCGCATGCAGGTGAGTGAACTGCAAAACTTGCTTGTTTCAGAGAATGCCTCCGCCCTGTTGGCCGAGGCGATAGCCGTGAACACCACCGCCTGGATTGGCACCGACGACGAAGGGCACCGCCGCGTGTTGGGCAACCCCACCGAGGGCGCTTTGTTGCTTTGGCTCGATGACCAAGGGGCGGATTATTTGGCGCTGCGTGAGGGCGCTGCGGTGTGCGAGCAGCAGCCGTTTAACGCCGAAACGAAGCAGATGAGCACCACGGTGGAGAGCCCCTTGTCGGGCTGCCGTGTGCGTTATGTGAAGGGCGCCCCCGAGCTACTCTTGGCGCAGTGTGCTGAGGTGGCGGGCGGTCACACCGCGGCCGAGGTGGAGGCGTGGATAGCACGCTGCCAGCAGCAGGCTATGCGCACGTTAGGCTTTGCCTATGCCACGGAGGCTGACCCCGACCGACTCGTCTTCTTTGCCATGGCTGCCATCATGGACCCCATCCGTCCGGAGGTGCCCGCTGCCATCGAAGCCTGCCACACGGCAGGCATCAACGTCATCATCGTGACGGGCGACACTGTGGGCACGGCGAGCGAGATTGGGCGGCAGATTGGGTTGCTCACCGCTGCCTCGAACCACGAGGTGATGACGGGCACGGAGTTTGCTGCGTTGACTGACGAGGAGGTGATGAAGCGTCTGCCCGACGTGCCCGATCGCCGCCAAGATGCCCATGCGGCTGCGCACATAGCCGAGGCGAAAGGCAAGTTGAAAATCTTGGCGCGAGCGCGTCCGTTAGACAAGCAGCGACTGGTGCAGCTGTTGCAGCGCAAGCACCACGTGGTGGCGGTCACCGGCGACGGCACCAACGATGCCCCCGCGCTCAAGGCGGCGCAGGTGGGGTTGTCGATGGGCGACGGTACGGCGGTGGCGAAAGAGGCTTCAGACATCACCATCATCGACAATTCATTCAGCAGCATCACCAATGCCGTGTTGTGGGGGCGCTCGCTCTATATCAACATCGGGCGTTTCTTGCTCTTCCAGATGACGGTCAATGCCTCGGCGTGCATCATCGTGTTGGTGGGTGCCTTCATGGGTAAGGAGTCGCCGCTGTCGGTGACGCAGATGCTGTGGGTGAACCTCATCATGGATACGTTTGCCGCTATGGCACTTTCTGCCCTGCCGCCCGATAGACGTGTGTTGAGCGATGCGCCGCGCAGTCCGCGTGCTCACATCATAGATCGTCGCATGGGGCGGAACATCATCGGCTGGGGCGTGGCGCTCTCGGTGGTGTTGATGCTTTGCCTGCTGTGTGTGCCGCATAAATACTTCTTTACCATCTTTGTGTTCTTGCAGTTCTGGAACCTTTTCAATGCGCGTTATTACCGCACGGATCGCAGCCTGCTTGGCGAGTTGCTGTTGGGCAAGCCCGAGCAGCGCGCCCATTGGCGTGAGCAGTGGAGCTGGAGCTTCATCGGCATAGCCTGCGCCATCTTCTTCGGTCAGCTCTTAATTGTGGAGTGTGGCGGCGAGATGTTCAACATTGAGCAGCGACTCACGCCGAGCGAGTGGCTTATGTTGTTGGTTGCCACCTTCCCCGTGTTCCTCATCGGCGATCTGATTCGTCTGCGCCGTCATCGTGCGTAGTCCATTCTTCCCACTTACATCAACAGACCTCCTCATCACCCCCTTGTCACACATCACCTATGCCACCGTTGCTACCGCTTGAGCAACGTCGCTCGTCACTAACTTCGTGGGTGATGGGCGACGTGCGGCGTGCGGGGTGCAATCTTCGCGTGGGTGGAGCGTAGCGCAGCCTTGTGCGCACCACGCGTTGTGTGGGTGGTGATGGCGGAGGTCTCGTCATGCAGGGATATGAAAGTGGGAGAGGGGAATTGTGTTCTATTTTTGTTTCATATAGCGCAAGTGCTCAGCGTCGGGCAAAATGTTGCGTGCGCTGATGTCGAGAGTGCTGTTTGCGCGGCAAACACCGATTTTTAGTGAGAAGATAAGTTAATACGAGTAGGAGGTGAACACCACAGATTGGTGTTCACCTCCTACTCGATTTGTTACTGCCATTGAGAAGCCGTTGGCTGGTTTCGATTATTCATTTTGAAGTTTCCATTCGTCCATTTCCGTGCGCTGACGCGGCGTGAGCTTGCTCGGGTCGATGCGCTCTGCGCTGCTGAGGGTGCCTCCGCTAATGGTGAAGGTCATGGCTACGGTCATATCACCGCTGCCTGCACCGATGGGGTAGACCCCTGTTGCGGGGTTGGCACCGCTGGTGCAGTCTACGTATGCGCCTTTGTAGCGAGTGGCAACGGTCCAAGTGGTGGCGGTGGTGCTGTCGCAGTTGCGCCACATATTTACCACAACTTTATAGGTGCCGTCTTGTATCAATTCGGCGGGAATGTAGATGTTCTCATTGTTCAGGTTGTCAATGTTACAAGCGGCATTTGAGTCGTGGTCGAGACCGTAGCTCACCGTTGTGCCGTCAGCGAGTGTTGTCGAGCCTCCACGATTAGCAAAATAGATATGCTGACCGTCGGGCATGTAGAGGTGCAGGTCTACGTCTTTGGCATTGCTGAAGGTGAGGTTGATGTTCAGGTCGCCGGACTGGCTGCTGACGTACTCTATGACTTTCTCCACTTTCTCCATGATGTTGCCGTCTTCATCTTCGGCGGTTACCACCAAGGTGAAGCTTGAGCTGAACGAGGTGCTCATGGTGAGCGGGATGAAGTAGGTGTAGGTGGTGTCAATCTGCTCGTCGGCAGCGGCGCGTGTCTGTGGGGCTTGAGCCGGGAGTGACGTTTCGGGCACAGCCTCATACGACCAGTAGCCGAAGCTGCCGCGCACACCGATGTAGAACTTCACCAACTTCTTGGTGCTGGTGACGGTGATGTAGTTCATGCCACCAGCCAATGAGCTCTGGTTGACGCTGATGTTAGAAATCGTCTCGGTGGTCGTGGCTTCGGGGAAGGCATCTTCGGTGAACGTAGCATCGGTGATGGTGAAATAGTCACGCTCAATCTCGGTGGTGACGTTTTCGGCATCTTGCACAAAGTTCACACTGTCGATGATGCTGAGCGGCACGCGGTAGACACCGCCCGTGGTGTAGACTTCCTGCACCACATAGTTGTCGTGCTCAACCCCTTCGAGGTCGGTGCGGCTGCACTGCACCTGGTTAATCTCTTCAAAATGGAAGATGTTTGACACATGGTCGGTGCGATGAATGTTTAACACATTCTGGGCTTCAACGTTGCCGCATGAGGCAGCTGCAACGGCTACCCCCATGCATAGATATAATAAGTGTTTCATTGCTTGGCTATTTTATACGTTACATCTCCTACTTTTACGATATACACTCCCTTGGGATAGTCTTTCAGTGAGACGGTGGTGGTGGCTCCCTGCTGCCCTTGCAGGCGGCTGAGCACGTTGCCCTTGGGCGAATAGACGGCTATGCGGCTGTCGGTGCTGAGGTTGTCGAATGTGATGTCGCTGCCGTTGAAGCGCACGCGCACGTCGCTCTCGTCCCGCGTCAGGTCGATGCCGGTCGAGAGGTCTTCGTAGGTGTATTTCTTGATGCGAGACACGGGGTATTCAATGCTGACGCAATAGGTTTGACCCTTTTCGCCCTCGGTGATTGTGGTGACGATGAGGCTCTTGTAGGCAAACGTGCTGATGGGCTTTTCGCTGAGTTCGTAGTAGGTCTTTGAGCCGTTCTTTTCCCATATCACCATCGTCTGGGCTTGTAGGTTCATGTGGAACCCTATCATGATGAATAGGATCCATAAGGTGGTTTTGATTAATTTCATTGTTAGTTAGTTTTAGGTGTGAACCGCTGTCTTGACTGCCGTGTGGCAGCCGACGTGGGCTTACGTTAATTCCACTCTTTTCACTGTCGGCAGTTTGTGATGCCGCAGCTAAAATGGTAAATAGTTAGGGTTTGTGGGTGAGAGCAGACCCGGCGAGGTGGCTCTCGGGGGGGGTGAGTAATGGTGTCGGTTATTTTATCATAGGCAAATATGTTTATATACCTCGGCTATGCCGCGGGGGCAACAGACGACGGTGGGTTAGCAGGAAAGAAAAAGTGTGTGCGTGATAGTTAAGTGGTAGGTCGCAAATAAACAGGTATCCGTGTTACAGATCAGACTTCTTCGGTAGGAGAGAGATTTGGTTGCTGCAAACTTACGGATAATATCTTTTGTATTCCAAATTTTAGACAAACTATTTTTAGTTTTGATATTATTTTAATGTGTTTCGCTGCGTCGATGTGTGAATAATGAAGGTGTCGGTTATAAAATTGACCGGATCTCAGTGTGGCGAGACCCGGTCAATCGGAATAAATTTTTAAGGCTGTTATTTAGGTAAGGGGTTATCTTGCTGAGCTAATGAATTTGTCTTATCGCCTGCTAAGGCAAGGCTCTTTAGCGGTCGATGCGCACCTTCTCGCTGCCCACCAAATAGGTGCCGGCAGGCAGGGCATTGACGGCGGCGGCGCGGTTGGCAAAGTGTCCGCGGGGTTGCCCCGTGAGGTCGTAGACGGTGACGGCAGTGGCGCGTGCATCGCCCACCACGTTGCGTATGGCGGTGTCTTCTTCAGCCGAGCGGGTGGCTAATGAGATGCCACCCACCAAAGCTTGACAAGCTCCGCTGACGGCGTTGTCGGCATAGTAGGTCACCTTCCAGTTCAGCTCGTAGTTGCCGGCGGCGGTGACGGTGAAGTCCAAGGTGTCTGCCACAGCGTCGAAGCTGTCTTCAGCCGACCCCCAGGTGCCGCCCACGTTGGCGGAGGCAGTCACGTTGTTGTGGTAGGCTAAGTTGGTGGTGCTGCCCGAGGGTCGCACGTAGCAATAGAGCTTCTGCTCGTGCTGCCACCCGATGGCATGCCAGATGAGGCGGTAGTCGCCGGCTTCGAGCGTGAGGCGCGCGCTGCTGAGCGAGCCGTAGGTGGCGATGCCATTCTTGGTGGAGCTGCTTGCGCTGAGCAACAGCCCTTCGTGGATGGGACTTTCGGGCGAGTAGGGGAAGAGGCGCGGCTTGCTGCCGTCCCAGAATGAGACGGTCTGCGCCGTGCCGGTGAAGTTGCTGCCGTTGTAGGTCACCTTCCACCCCTTGGGGATGACGCATTCGCCGTTATACTGCTCCCACTCGTCGGCAAAGAGGGGTGTCGCCACCGCCGTTTGCGGGGTGGTGCGTTCGCTGCTCTTCACCAGGTAGAGCGTCTCGACGCTTTTGGCGGGCACGGTGATTGTGGGGGTGGCGCTCTCGTCTACGCTCACCGACGAGGCTGCCATGTTAGAGCTCTGGCGCGTCAAAATGCGTCGCCCGCCCTTGGTTTGGAACGGCAGGTCGAGGGTCACGTCGTAGGCACTCGAGGCGCTGTTGATGAGCATCAGCACAAGGCTGTCGCCCGAGACGGTTTGGTAGGCGGAAGCCGTGAGCCCGTAGTCGGGGTCGGAGAGCTGATGGTCGATGCGCGTGGTGCCGCTGATGTATTTGGCAAAGTGGCTCAGCACGTAGCCGCGCTTGGTGGGCTGACCGTCGGTGGTGCCGCAGGTGCCGTCGCCCATCATGCCGTAGGCAGACTTCAGCGCGTAGTGACACCAGGCACTGAAGTTGGCGAGCATGCTGGTGTTCACCAGGCGGGCAAAGGTGAGTGCGTCGTCCCAGGTGTAGACGGTGGTGTTGTCGTCGTCGCCGTGGTTGATGAGGTATTCGGTCATCCACTTTTCTTTGCCTTTTTCGCGCACCAAGGGGTAGTCGAAGTTGCCGCCGCCGTAGAGGTGTCCGCCCACAATGGCGAGGTTGGCGCATGCGGCATCGTCGTTGAGTATGGAGTCGCTAAGCTCGTGGCGGAAGGAGAGCGACTCGGGCCCGATCATCGGACGCTTCACCGTGGGGGCATAGTTGCGATAGAAGTCGATGAAGTGGCAGGCATACCACACGCAGCCCTCGTAGTCGGGCTCCCAGTCAGGTTCGTTTTGCAGCGAGATGTAGTCCACGTCGGTGCCCTCAGCCACCATGCGGTCTATGAACCGGTTGAGGAAGGAGGCATAGTCGCCGAAGTGCGCAGGCAGGATGTGCCCCTTGGTGTTCGAGCCGTTGCTGGTGTAGGCTCCCGGGGGAGTCCACGCCGAGGCGAAGACCGTGCAGCCTTCGTCGCGACACTTCTTGATGATGGCGGCGGTGGTGCCCCAGTTGTCATAGCCCCACGAGGCATATTCGTCGGGGGCTATGCGAGCGCGCATCAGGTTGTAGCCGAGTTGTTTGCTGCCTTTGCCGAATAGGGTCTGTATTTCGGCATCCGAGAGGTTGACCGCCCACTGCGAAGAGAAGGCGAAGCCACCGAAGCCGCGCACCTGCTGGTGGGTGACGGTGTTGTCGATGCGCAGTGTGGCTGTGCGGTTGGCGGCAGCGAGCGGCAGTGCGCCAAGCAGCGTCAATGCGCCGAGTGTGAGGGTGTAACGTTGTGTCATGATAGGGTTATTTCTGAGCATTTGTTGTG
>CAZBWT010000049.1:0-11375 GCA_964495625.1 uncultured Prevotellaceae bacterium
AGTGTGAGGGTGTAACGTTGTGTCATGATAGGGTTATTTCTGAGCATTTGTTGTGATCGTTGTTGCTATGGTTGTTTGAGGTCGCATCTGTTGCGTTAATCATTTGCCGACGAGGCATAAAGTCCGATGACGGCTCCGGTGAAGCCGCCGGCATATTTTGTGGAGAGCACCTTGCCGTCCATCGGCTCACCGATGGCAGTCCATGTCCCGCGTTTGAGGGCATAATAGAATTGGTAGCGCGAGCCTTGAGCCTCAACGCGCAGGTAGAGCGTGGCATTTGCCTTCACCCCGGGCAGCGAGGCGGTGGCTATGACCTTCACCCCCTCTTTAGTGCTGCTGATGAGCTTCACGGCAGTCTGCCCCTCGGCATCGATGGTCTTGCCCACGGTGTAGTAGGCATGTTCGTTTTGGAAGCAGGCGAGTCCGGCAAAGCTGTGGTTGCTCTGTGGGGTGAAGCGCACGGAAGTCTCCGCCTCGAAGGTGTCGTGCTTCAGCCAGCGGCATATCATGGCGGGTTGGCGCTCCTCGCTGAGGGCTACGGGCTGCGCCTTGATGGCAATGCCGTCGGCAAGGAAGCTATACCACGAGGTGAGCGGTGTGCGGAGGAAGAACCAGCCGAGGTCTAACTGCTTCTCGGCGGTGAAGTCTTCGGCATAAGTGCCGTTGCCTGTGCGCAGCGAGCTTTGAGGGGTGAGGTTCGCCTTGTCCACCACTGTGGGGATAGGTTCACCGTCGGGCAAGATGACGGGTTGCTCGTCATTCCACGTGACGGGCAGCAAGAAGGTGCTGCGCCCGGTGTTGTAATATTCGTCGCCCTCGTAGGTGCAGCAGCCCAAAAAGACCGCCCACCACTGCCCGTCGCCGTCTTGCACCAAGTCGGCATGTCCGGCACTCGTCACGGGGTTGAGCCTATTGTGCGGCAGGGTGCGTTGCGTCAAGATGGGGTTGGTGGTGCAGGGCTCGAACGGACCCATGGGCGAGTCGCTGCGGAAGATGACTTCTGAGTGCCAATCGCCGGTGCCCCCTTCGGCAGACATGAGGTAGTAATGGTCGCCGATGTGGTAGAGGTGCGGTCCCTCAATCCAGATGGGTTTCTCGTCGGGGTGCACCCCTTTGTCCACCAACACCGTGGCGGGACTGCACACACGGTCGGTGGCGGTGTCGAATTCGCGAATCCAGATGGCGCGGTGACCGTCATACTCAGCCGTGTAGGCGGGAGCATCGTTGTTGACAATGTAGGCTTTGCCGTCGGTGTCGAAGAGGAAAGAGGGGTCGATGCCGCCCACCTCGGGCAGCGCTATGGGGTCCGACCACCCTTGTGCGGGGTCGGAGGTTTTCATAAAGAAGTTGCCGCCGCAGCCCACCCCGGTGACGATGAGGTAGAAGGTGTCGTTGGCGGGGTTATATTTGAGGTCGGGCGCGTAGATGCCCGCCGAGATGCGCAGCCCCTCTTTGATGTTGAGCTGCTCGGGGCGGTTGAGCGCGTAGCCCACCTGCTGCCAGTTCACCAGGTCGCGGCTGTGCCAGATGGGGATGCCGGGGTAGTAGGCAAACGAACTGTTGGCGAGGTAATAGTCATCACCCTTGCGACAGATTGAAGGGTCGGGGGCACAGCCCGACAAGATGGGGTTCAGATACTGTGTGGCGGGGTTGAACTCAACGTCGTAACGTTGGTCGTGCCCGGTGTAATTGAAGTAGGCAAAGACCGGCGTGTCGTAGAGCTTGGGGGAACAAGCCGTGAGTGCCGATGCCACTGCGGGCAGCAGTGTGAGCCACGGTAGTAGTGAGCGTTTCATAGTGCTGGTGGTGATTAAGTGTTTTTGTCGAAGCAAGCATTTGCCGTCGTTGCTGCAAATTGCTTTTGTTGCTGCAAAAATAAGTGCTTTGGGCGCACGCGCGTAGGGCGTGTAACGATTTTGTCAATGATTGTTACCAAACTGCAATGATTTTCGCCTTGGTTGTCGGCAGATGTATCGGCTGTGAGCGCATGAAAATATTTTCGCGCGGCATGTTTCAAAAACCAAAGGGTTGGTTTCTATTCTGCACGGCTGTGGCTTGCCCGTGCGCTATCTTTGCCCACGTAATCGAACCCTAAAACTTTATGTCATGCTGAAACCTTCTGCTTTTATTGCTGTTGCCGCCACATGGTTGCTCACGGTGTGCGGTGTGTGGTGTGTGGGTTGCCGCACGCACCAATCGGCTGTGCCCGAGGTCACACTGAAGGGTGCCGTGGGCGATCGCTTCTTGGTGGGCACGGCGCTCAATATGCGTCAGGTAGCTGCACGCGACACCGCCGAGGTGGCGCTCGTGGCACGCAACTTCAATGCCGTGGTGGCTGAAAACTGCATGAAGAGCGAGGTGTTGGCTCCCCGCCCCGGGGTGTATAACTTCCGCGCAGCCGACAGCTTAGTGGCATTCGCCGAGCGATACGGACTCACCGTGACCGGTCACTGCTTGGTGTGGCACGAACAATGTCCCGACTGGTTCTTTGTGGACGAACAGGGGGGCGAGGTGACGCGCGACGAACTCATTGAGCGCATGCGCACCTATATATATAATGTGTTAGACCACTTCCGCGGCAAGGTGAAGGGGTGGGACGTTGTGAACGAGGCGATTTTAGAAGACGGCTCTTACCGCCCGAGTCGCTTCTTTAAGATCATCGGCCCCGAGTTCATCGAGTTGGCGTTCCGCTTCGCTCACGAAGCCGACCCCGAGGTGGAGTTGTATTATAACGACTTCGGCATGTGCGACCCCGGTCGCCGCCAGGGTGTGGTGCGCTTGATACGCCGGCTGAAGCAGGCGGGTTGCCGCATTGACGCGGTGGGGATGCAGTCGCACATCGGGTTAGACTTCCCTGACCTTGCCGAGTATGAACGCACCATCAAAATGTTCGCTGCCGAGGGGGTGCAGGTCATGGCTACGGAGTTGGATATGACGGTGCTGCCGATGCCGGACCCCTCATACTTCGGTGCTGCCATCGACAAGAAGTTTGAATATCAAGCTGCCCTCAACCCTTATGCCGATGGGCTGCCCGACTCGGTGTCGCAACTGCTCAACCAACGCTACTTGGAGGTGATGAACATCTACCTGCGCAATGCCGATGTGATGAACCGCGTCACCTTTTGGGGTGTGCGCGACGGCGACTCGTGGAAGAACAACTGGCCCGTGCGCGGGCGCACCGACTACCCTTTGGCCATAGACCGTCAGGGTCGTCTCAAGCCCTTCGTGCAGCAACTTTACGAGCAGCAACAACGAGCGGCTAAATGAGGCTCCGGGGCAATCGGAGCGGGGAAATGTTACATATTTTAATAAGAATGTTACCATTTCTACATCCGTGTTACCTATTTCATAATAACGCTTTACAATGTTGACACACTGTGACTATATTATTATGGAACTTTGCCCCGTGAGAACACAAGCTCCCGCCTGATGTCGCTGAGACTGCGGCGGCACGATATGCTCTAAATTACCGAGAAACCAAAACTGTCTTGAGAAATTGTCCATGAGTAAATAACCATAACGCTGATGCATCACTGAGCACTCCACTCAGCCAACATCACACGACGAAACAGTTTTACTGTGAAACTAAATGATCTTAAACTATAACAAACATGAATCGACGGATTTTTAGCCTGAGTCTTCGCTGCGGATGGCTGTTGGCAGCTGCCGGAGCCTTTGTGGCTTGTGAAGACTACGACCTCGACGAGAAGCTGCCTCCGGGCTTCGGCGAGACGGTGAACTCCTATCTGCAAGAGGGGAACTACACCGACTTTGCGCGTTTGGTGCGCGAGTTGGGCTATGAGGATGCACTGTCGGGGCGCAGCAGCAAGACACTCTTTGCTGCCGACGACGAGGCTTTCGCTCGCTTTTATGCCTCTAACAAGTGGGGCGTGCATAGTTATGATGAGTTGACCTTGGCACAAAAGAAGATGTTGCTCTATTCTGCCATGATCGACAACTCGCTGCAACTGATGTCGCTGTCGTCTACCACCGGCACCGACGGTGCCGTGCTCGGCAACTGCATGCGTCGCGCCACCGCTTCGTCGATTTATGACACGGTGCCGACCATCTACCCCGACGAGATGCCCGACAACAATGTGGCATGGGACTACTACCGCACGCGCGGCAAGAGCATTGTGTGCATGAAAGACGCTACGGCGGCTCCGGTGTCGTTCTTCGTCGAGAAGTTCCTCGAGAAGAACCGCATCGCCAACTCCGACATCGACTTTGTGTTTAACCACACCACCCAACGTGCCGCCGGCGATGCTAATGTGAACGGCGTGGCTGTGGCTGAGGCGAACATCCGCTGTGCCAACGGCTTCATCCACCGCGTGCAAGATGTGTTGTTGCCGCTCGACAACATGTCCGAGATTATCCGCACCAAACCGCAGACCCGCGTCTACAGCCGCATGATTGAACGCTTCAGCGCCCCCTACTATGCCGGTCGTGAGTCTACCACCGCCTATAATCGCGAGTATGGCACCGAGATAGACTCTCTCTTTGTGAAGCGCTACTACTCCGACCGTTCGCAGGGCGGAAGTGCCCTCAACACACGTCCCGACGGTTCCGCCGTCGATGCCACGCTGAAGTTCGACCCGGGGTGGAACTCCTTCTTCTCTGACGACCCCAACACATCCGACCAGAACTTGGCAATGCAGGAGAACATGGGCGTGATGTTGGTGCCCACCGACGAAGCCCTCGGCGAATATTGGGAAAACGGCACGGGGCGCGTCTTGAAAGACTATTACGGCTCGTGGGATGCTGTGCCCGACCGCGTGTTGGCGAAGTTGATTAACAACAACATGCTCAACTCGTTCATCAACTCCGTGCCGAGCAAATTTGACGGCATCGTCAACTCGTCGCAAGACGAGATGGGCATCACCACCAACGACGTGGATAGCGTCTTCTTGGCGTGCAACGGTGCCATCTATCTAACCAACAAGGTGTTTAGCCCCACCGAATATGTGTCGGTGTCATTCCCCGCATTGATTAATCGGAGCATGAGCATTCTCTATTGGGCAATAGAGCAGCTCAACTACGGTGCCTACCTCAACTCCTTAGACTCTTACTACAGCTTCTTCATCCCCGATAACGAAGCCCTGCTGTGCTACATCGACCCCGTGTCGTATGGCGACGTTGAAACCGTGCTCTATAAGTTCTATTATAAAGACGATGCCGCCTCCGAGACCGAGCGCGTGTGGGCTTCCACGTGGAAGTATAACATCGAGACCGGTGTGGTGGGCGACAGCATTGGCGAGGTGACTGCGCTCAGCTCTCTGACCTCGCGCCTGCAAGACGTGCTCGACAACCACATCGTGGTGGGCAACGTCGAGAGCGGTAAGCATTTCTATCAGACCAAAAACGGCGGTGTGGTGCGCGTAGAGTTCGACGGCAATCGGGTGACGAGTGTGCAGGGCACCTTGCAGCGCGACTACGGCACCTCCATTCAGGTCGCTCCCGACGACATCTACGACCAGTCGGTCGAGGGCAACGGCAAGTCCTACATCTTGCGTTCGTCGCCCCTGCTCACCACACGCAACAGTGTGGCAGACATCTTGGAGGAGCATGACGAGTTCTCGGTGTTCTACACCCTGTTAGAGGGTAGCGAACTGCACGAAACCTCGCGCGGCGAAGCCACCACGGGTAGCGTGAACGGCAACATCTCGGCACTCGGCAACTATCACTACACCGTCTACGTGCCGACCAACGAGAGCCTGCAAGCCCTCATCGACAACGGCACACTGCCCACCTGGGAGAGCATAGCCCGCATGGAAGACGACCCGAATGTGCCTGCCGAATATGTGGATAGCCTCAGCGAGGTAATCAATGAGTTTCTGCGTTACCACATACAAGATAATGCCATCTATCTCGACATGGACTACGGTAGCGGCGTGGGCGAAACCTTCACCCGCAACTACGAGACCGCCATCATGAACGAGACCAGCGGCAAGTTCTACACCATACAAGCGCAGGTTACACCCGATGCCATCACCCTCACCGACGGTAGGGGAGATGTGCGCCACGTGCTCACTGACAACGACCAACTCTACAACCTCTCGGCACGCGAGTATCAGATTTCAAGTGGTGCCATACAGACCTCCGCTTTTGCTGTGGTGCATCGCATAGACGGTCCGTTGTTCTTTAAATAAACAAAGTAAATCCATAAATTGAACTCTTTCCGTGAGACGTGAGGCAAGCTGCCGGCGGTGACTTGCCCCCAAGGGGAAAGGTTCATAATGCAAAGATATAGTTATGAGTGTTCTATTGAAATCGGCTTGGTGTGTGCTCGGGCTTTCGGCTTGTGTCCTGAGGGCGCAGGTGGCAGGCGACGTGGTGAGCGGCACTGTAGAAGACGATATGGGTCCGCTCGTCATGGCTAACGTGGTGGAGCTGAATAAAGACAACCGCGTGATGGCTCATGGTGTGACCGACATGAACGGCAACTTCTCGTTCCAAATTAAAAGTCCCGACGACCGCCTGCAAGTGACCTATGTGGGCTACAAGACAATCATCGTGCCCATCAAGGGCAAGGTATATCACTTCATGATGGATAATGCCATGGCACTGCAAGAAGTGGTGGTGAGCGAGCAGAAGCGCGCCGGCACCAGCGGCTTGGACGTGCCCGTGCGCGAAATCTCCGGTGCCGTGTCGCGAATCTCCGCCAGCGAGTTCGAGGGCATGAGCGTCACCTCAATCGACGAAGCATTGCAGGGCCGTATTGCCGGTTTGGATATCGTCATGAACAGTGGTAACCTCGGTGCCGGCACCTCAATGCGTCTGCGTGGTGTGTCGTCCATCAACGGCAATGCCGAACCGTTGATCGTGGTCGATGGCAACGTTTGGGAGTCCGACTACCTCAAAGACTTCGACTTCGCCAATGCCACCGAGGATAAGTTCGCCGAACTGCTGAGCGTCAAC
This sequence comes from uncultured Prevotellaceae bacterium, assembly GCA_964495625.1. GTDB lineage: Bacteria > Bacteroidota > Bacteroidia > Bacteroidales > UBA3663 > Liminaster. The sequence continues at coordinate 6,919 of CAZBWT010000049.1, forward strand.
CCCGAGGATATTGAGTCCATCGCCGTGCTCAAAGATGCAGCTGCCACCGCCATCTGGGGGTCGCAGGGTGCCAACGGTGTCATCGAGATCAAGACCCGCCGAGGCTCGCGAGGCGCAACGCGCGTCAGCTACTCCTACCGCGCCAACTTCACCTATCAGCCCGAAGGCATGAAGATGATGAACGGCGGCGAATACACGATGTATCTCAAAGAGGCATACTTCAACCCCAAGTTCGACGATGCCGCCGCCAACATACCCGAAATCAGCTATCTGCACTCCGATGCCGAGTTCGCCGATTGGCGCATGTATGACAACGACACCGACTGGCGCGACGCTGTCACACAAACCGGTTTGGAGCAGAAGCACTACCTCTCCATCTCGGGCGGTGGTGAGCGCGCCAACTTCCGCGTGTCGGCGGGCTACGACAACCAGACGGGTTCCGTCATCGAGCAGGCGTTAGACCGCTTCACCACACGCACCGCGCTCGACTTCTTCCTTTCCGACCGCATCAAGATCTCTGCCAACTACAACCTCACCTACGTTGACAATCAGAAGAACTACCAGGTCACCGATGCCTCGGGTAATAAATACGACCTGCTCTCCATTGCCTACAAGAAGATGCCTAACATGTCCATCTACTACGAAGACGACAACGGTGCCACCAATCGCTACTACCAGATGCCCTCTGATGCTTCGTCGGTCTTCGACAACGACCAGAAGTCATCGCTCTACGTCAATCCCGTGGCATTGGCGCACGAGGCTACCAACACCGAGCGCACCTACACCATTCAGCCCGAGTTCATCTTGCAATACGATCTGCTCGGCACCTCGGCAACACCCGAGATGGGTCGCTTGAAGTATGACGGCAAGATCAACTTCTCCATCTTTAACAAATACAACGACACGTTCTATCCCTCGAGCCTTGTTTCCGGCTCATGGAGCGACACGCAAAACAACCGGTCCTACTCCAACTCCTACAAGAGCTTTGCCGTGACCACCACCCACACACTCACCTACCAGCCGCACTTCGAGAGTGACGACCATCAGATGATGGTGATGGTGCGCGGTCAGCTCACCAGTGGTTCGTCTAAGAGCCAAACGTCCAGCGTCTACGGCTTGCCCACGGGCTCCATACAGTCCACCGGGGCTGACGGTGTCATTGGTTCTGACTTCTCGACCAGTGCCGGCGAGTGGCGCAGCCTCTACTTCACGGGGTCGTTACACTATGCCTTCCGCGGGCGCTACATCGTAGACCTCTCGCTGCGCGAAGATGGCTCCACGAAGTTCGGCAGCGAAAGCCGTTGGGGTGCCTTCCCCGGTGTGTCGGTGCGCTGGAACATCTCTGACGAGCCGTGGATGAAACGTTTCGACTGGCTCTCCATGCTCTCCATTCGTCCGGGCTGGGGCAAGGTGGGCAATCAGCCGTCGCAAGATAATCTTTATTATGCCAAATATGCCACAGGTTCCGCCTACCTCGGTCACGGCAGCATGTATCCAAGCAACATCGCCTTGAGCTCGCTGCAGTGGGAAGAGAAAGAAAGCTGGAACGTCGGCTTCGACTTGGCATTCCTCGACAACAAGATTACCGCCGACGTGAACCTCTACACCCAGATGACGCGTCGCCTCTTGATGTACAGCTTCTCCATTCCGAGTTCTTCGGGCTTTGGTTCGCTCAACGTGCGCAACGACGGCAACATGCGCAACGACGGTTGGGAAGTCAACGTCAACACCAACCGTCTGTTCAAGCTCGGTCCCGTTGGTTTGGACCTGAACGTCACCTTTGCCAACAACAAGAATGAACTCACCAAGATGGATCCCACGGTCTTGGAGTCGATTAACTCTGACTTCAACTACAGCAACGGTCAGTATTTGACCCGTGTGACGCTCAACAGTGCCTTCGGTTCCATCTATGGCTTCCGCTACAAGGGGGTATACCAATACTCCGACTTCTCGGAAGAAGAGATTTCCGGCGTGAGCGGACCCAATGCCCCGGTGGTGCGCAATGCTGCGGGCGAGGTGGTGCGTGACGAGCACGGCTACACTAAGCCCATGTACTTCGCCTATGGCACCTCATCGCAATATGAGTTCCAGGGGGGCGATGCCATCTACGAAGATGTCAACCACGACGGCAACATCAACGAATTGGATATCGTCTACCTCGGCAGTTCATTGCCGAAGGTCACCGGCGGTTTCGGCTTTAAGCTCACGTGGAAACGCTGGTCGTGGAACAATCAGTTCAACTTCCGCTACGGCAACAAAGTCATCAATGCCGCGCGTATGAATGCCGAGAGTATGTATAATAACAATAACCAGTCGAAGGCCGTCAACTGGCGTTGGCGCGTCGAGGGTGACATCACCGACATCCCCCGTGCGCTCTACCAATACGGCTACAACTGGCTGGGTAGCGATCGCTTCGTTGAAGACGGCTCCTTCCTTCGCCTCAACTACTCCATCATCCAATACTCGTTCGACCCGAAGCTCGTCAAGCGGTGGGGACTTTCGGCTGCCAGTGTCTTTGTCAGTGGCTCCAACATCTTCTGCCTCACCAAATACTCGGGTGCTGACCCTGAGGTCTCTTACGGCGGCTATGGTGTAGTTACCGATAATGCACAAACCCCGCGCTCCAAGTCCTTCTCGGTGGGCGCATCGGTTCAGTTCTAAAAGTCACCCCCTATTGTTCTAAAAGTCACCCGCTATTTGACGATAGGCTATGTTAAATCAGACTCATGATCTTAAAGCGTATGTATAAAATATCATTTCCTCTCTGCCTCTTAGCCGCCGGGCTTTGCTTCACGGCGTGCGACGACTTCCTGGATCTCACCCCCATGAACGAGGTGGTGAAAGAGAACTTCTGGACCGAGAAGGCGGATGTAGAGAGTGCCGTCTATGGTTGCTACTCGGCTCTTGAGAGCGACGACTGCTTGAAGCGCATGTTCATCTGGGGCGAGTTGCGCTCTGACAACATCACCACCAGTGCCTCCACGCCATGGGCGTTGCAACAGATCTTGAAAGAGAACATCTTGGAGTCGAACGGATGGGTCACCTGGGAGTGTTTCTACCAGGTCATCAACCGTTGCAACACCGTGTTGAAATATGCCCCCGAGGTGGCAGAGAAAGACCCTAACTACACCGAGTCGGAGCTTCGTGCCACGGTGGCAGAGGTCACCACGCTGCGTGCGTTGTGCTACTTCTATCTGATACGCACTTTCCGCGACGTGCCTTACGTCACATCGCCCTCAACCGACGATGGCGACATCGAAAAAGACTACCGCATAGCGCCCACCCCCATGAACGATGTGGCGCAGCAGCTCATCGCCGACCTCGTGTCGGTGCGTGGCGATGCCTTGCGTCTCTATCCCGCCGAGACTACCACCGGCGAAGCGGTCAACTCCAGCCGCATCACGGTGTGCGCCATTGATGCCCTGCTTGCCGACCTCTACCTCTGGACCGGCGACTATGCCCTTGCCGCCGAGAGCTGCGACCGTGTCTTCGACTACAAGCGCGACCGTTATGAAGAAATGGTCACCGCCCTCGAGGCAGAAGACATCTACCTGTGGCGCGACCAATATCCGCTCATCCAAGAGCAGCCCTCGGGCACCACGGCGGGGCATGCCTACACCGAGATATTTGGCGACGGAAACTCCTTCGAGAGCATCTTCGAGCTATACTTCCTCAACAATCAGGCCACGCAAAACCTCTTGGTGAGCAGCTACTATGGCAACTCCTCCACACCGTTGGGAAACGTTGCTGCGGCTTCGCAGCTCTACACCGGTGTCTACGACGGCACCAACAGCCTCTTCAAAGCCACCGACTGCCGAGTCTATGAAGACATCGAGCAGCGCAGCAGCTCGTATGCCATACGCAAATATGTGCGCACGTCATGCTCGTTCGTCCCGTCGAAAAACGACAAAGAGCCGACCAATGCCATCAATGCCCTTCGCTCCACCAACTATGCCAACTGGATCATCTACCGCCTCACCGACGTGATGCTCATCAAAGCTGAAGCCGAGATTGAGTTGGCAGGGCAGGGGGTGACACCGAGCACCAACCTCGACGATGCCTTTGCCCTCATCTCCACGGTCTACAGCCGCGGCAACAACTTCACCACCGCCAGTGCCGACACCTTGGTGGCAGCCGACTATGCCACCGTGGCAGACATGCGCGACCTGCTCTTCACCGAGCGGCAGCGTGAGCTCCTCTTCGAGGGCAAGCGGTGGTTCGACCTTGTGCGCCTCTCGCTTCGCTTGGGCAGCAACGACAAGCTCATCGAGGCTGTCACTGCCAAGCAGAAAGAGAACGTGAGTGCCATCAAGATTAAGCTTCATGCCACCGATGCCTTGTTCTTCCCCTATGCAAAGCGCGAGTTGGATGCCAACCCACAGTTGACGCAGAACCCCGCCTACATCACCAACGAGACCTCCGAGAAGAAGTAAGGCGCACCGCGAGAACTTAAAGCC
>CAZBWT010000049.1:11475-13018 GCA_964495625.1 uncultured Prevotellaceae bacterium
CGAGAACTTAAAGCCCACGTGGAATTGACAGCCACGCGAATTAAATGCCACGTTGAATTAGACAACCACGTGCGCAGAAAACAGAATTAAAAAATAGTGCAGTTAAAAACATATCTTGTTATGTATTCCATCAAGAATAAATGCCGACTGATGTTCACCTCGCTCCTCCTTGCTGCGGGGCTGACGTTCACCGCCTGCTCTGACGACCCGACAGGTGATGCTTATTACTCCTTCACAGGCGAGATGGTGTCAGACTACTTGCAGAACCGCAGCGAGCAATACAGCGACTTCATTGAGGTGTTGCAGCGCGCGCAACTCTGGGATCTCATGGCCACCTACGGTGAATACACCTGCTTCGCGCCCACCAACGAAGCCATGCAGACCTACCTCATCGGTCGTGGTGTTGCGTCGGTTGGCGACCTACCCGAGGCTGAATGCGACACATTGGCATGGACGCACATCGTCAAGGGTGCCTACTTCACCACCGACCTCTCTGAAGGCTCGCTCCCGTCCACCAACATGAATGGGCGCTACCTCACCTTGTCGTGCGACACCGGCACCACCAACAACGGCAACATCATCTATAAAATCAACTCCACGGCTGAACTCATCGCCCGCGACGACTCGGTCGAGAACGGCGTGGTGCACACCATCAACCGCGTCATCTCTGCCAGCAACATCTTCCTGCCCGAGGTGATGGCGGGCGACTCCACCATCACGCTCTTCACCGCTGCCTTAGAGGCTACGGGGCTGTCAGACTCCATCGTGAAGTATATTGACAACAACTACTCCGTTGCCGTAGACTCCACCGTCGTGGTCAAAGGCACGCACCACCGCACCTTCGGCGGTAACGATGTCTACTGGAAGTATCCCGAGCAGCGCAAGTTCTTGTTTACCATCTTTGTCGAGCCGGACTCCATCTACCATGCTGCCGGCATCAACACCCTTGCCGACCTGCAAGCCTATGCCAAGAGCATCTACGACGTGACCTATCCCAAAGATGCCGGCAAATATGACGACGACCTCACCAACCGTCGCAACCCCTTGAACCGCTTCGTTGCCTACCACATCATCGACCGCTACGCCTCCTATAGCGACCTGACCGTGTCGGACCAGCCCTACGACACCAAGAAATACTTCCGCACCGACTGTCAAGACATCATGGAGTTCTACGAGACGCTTTGCCCCTACACCATCTTGCAGGTCTGCGATGCCGTTGGTGACAAGTGGGTCAATCGTCGCGGTGTGGGTGCGCGCTTCAAAGTGCGTGGCTCACGCATCTATGCCCCCTCAGAAATCAGCGGACACACCGAGGCGCTCAACGGTGTCTACCACTACATCGACGAGATTTTGACCTACAACCAGTCGAAGACCATCGACCAGGTGCTGAACATCCGTATGCGCATGGACGCTACGACCTTGTCGCCCGACTTTATGAATGCCGGTGCGCGCAACATAGATGCCTCGGGCTACGATGTCTCCTACCTCATGACCGGCTTCAAGTCCGGCTTCACCAAGAACTTCATCTTCAAGGGTGACACCT
>CAZBWT010000050.1:0-2800 GCA_964495625.1 uncultured Prevotellaceae bacterium
GTGCCTGCAGTCCGACTTTGTTTTCACCCATCTCACCTTCGATTTCAGCCTTAGGCGTAAGGGCTGCAACCGAGTCGATGACGATGATGTCGATGGCTGACGAACGGATGAGGTTTTCGGCAATCTCGAGTGCCTGCTCTCCGTTGTCGGGCTGCGAGATGAGGAGTTCGTTGGTGTCTACACCGAGCTTTTCGGCATAGAAACGGTCGAAGGCATGTTCTGCGTCGATGAAGGCTGCGATGCCACCCTCGCGCTGTGCTTCGGCGATGGCATGAATGGCGAGCGTGGTCTTACCCGACGACTCAGGACCATAAATTTCTATGATGCGACCTTTGGGGTAACCACCAACGCCGAGGGCGGCATTAAGACCGATGGAACCCGTGGGGATGACTTCTACGTTTTCGATATCGTCGTCGCCCATCTTCATGATGGAGCCACGTCCGAAGTTTTTTTCTATTTTATCCATTGCCGACTGAAGTGCCTTGAGGCGCTCGGCTGAAGGCTGCGGACGACCGTCGTCGTGGTTGTTTTTCATAACTGCTCGTTGTGTGTTTGTGATTAATTTAATGTGGTTGTGTTTAATTGTAATGTGTATTACTTGATGCCGCGCGTCTTGTAGGCGCAACGGATTTTACCTTTCAATATTTGCGCTACGCGACCTTTGATGAGTTGTTTGCGTATGGGCGAAATGTGGTCGATGAAGATTTTGCCGTCGAGGTGGTCGTATTCGTGCTGCACGATGCGCGCAGCCCAACCTTCGAGCTTCTCGGTGTGTTCAACGAACTGCTCGTCTTGATACTTCACCACAACCCACTGTGCACGTGACACCGACTCGTAGATGCCGGGGATGCTGAGGCAACCTTCGTCGCCGGAGTTGGTTTCTTCGCTGCGCTCTGTGATGACGGGGTTGATCATGGTGCGCTTCAAGCCGACGCACTCGGGGTAATCGTCGGCAGCACCGGTGGCATCAATAACGAACATGCGAAGTGACAAACCAACCTGGGGCGCAGCAAGACCTACGCCTTGGGCGTTGTCGAGCGTGGCATACATATCGGTGATGATTTGTGACAGGTTAGGGTAATCGGGGGTAACCTCTTCGGCCTCTTTGCGAAGCACAGGCTGACCGTATAGGTAAATGGGTAATAACATGTTTTTTCAGCGTTTGTTTTATCGGTGTGTTGGCAGTTCCCGCTGCGGGCAGGGGCTCTGCCGTGTGATTTCTATTGTTGCCCTTATCGGTTTAGGGGCATTGGTTAGCGCCGACGTGACTCTAAGTAGCTCTGCAAGATGATGCAGGCACTGATTTCGTCGACCAAGGCTTTGTCTTGACGCGCCGTCTTACGCAGCCCGCCGTCGAGCATGGCTTGGTGCGCCAAGACGGAGGTGAAACGCTCGTCGATGAGCTGCACCGGCACGTTGGGCATTTCACGTTTGAGGCGACCTAAGAAGGGTTGTATGTAGCGCCATGATTCACTCATGGCACCGTTCATCTGCTTGGGTTGCCCCACCACGATGCATTCAACCGGCTCTTTAGCCATGTAGTCGCGCAAGAAGTCCATGAGCTTGGCGGTGGGCACCGTGGTCAGCCCGTTGGCAATGATCTGCAAGGGGTCGGTGACGGCTATGCCGGTGCGCTTTCTGCCGTAATCTATCGAGAGTATTCTTCCCATGCGGCGAAGATACGTCAAATCACAGACTTATGCAAAAAACGATGAGATATTTCGCTGAAATGGTGCTGCAACAGCCCGGCGATAAGGCTCGCATAGGGCTGTTGCAGGCTATTGTTGTCGCTGGGCTATTATCGTCGCAGACTATTATTGTTGCAGGGCTTCGAGCAGGCTGTCGACCGCCTTGGCGGGGTCGCCGGTCTGGCTGAGCAGGGTGACGAACTTGCTGCCGATGATGGCACCCGAGGCATTGCTCTGTGCGCTCTGCAGGGTTTGTTTGTTTGAGATGCCGAAGCCAATCATGGTGGGGTTGCGCAGCTGCATGGCTTTGACTTTGTTGAAGTATGCTTGCTTGGCTTCGTCGAACGATTGCTGAGCACCCGTGGTGGCGGCTGACGACACCATATAGATGAAGCCGTCGGTGTGCGCATCAATAAGGCGGATGCGCTCTTCGCTCGTCTCGGGGGTGATGAGCATGATGACGCGCAAGTCATAACGGTCGGCTATGGGCTTGTAGTCTTGCATGTAGTCTTTGAAGGGGAGGTCGGGGATGATGACTCCGTCGATGCCACATGCCTGACAGCTTTGGCAGAAGTGCTCGAAGCCGTATTGCATGATGGGGTTGAGGTAGCCCATCAGCACGAGCGGTATCTGCACGTCACGACGGATGTCGGCAAGCTGGGCGAAGAGTTTGCGCAGCGTCATGCCATTGCGCAAGGCTTGGGTGGCGGCAGCTTGTATCACCGGACCGTCTGCCATGGGGTCGCTAAAGGGGATGCCAATCTCAATCATGTGGATGCCTTTGGCAGCCAGTGTGCGGATAACGTCGGCTGTGCCATCGAGCGTGGGGCACCCGGCGCAGAAATAGAGCGAAAGCAGACCTTCGGGTCTATTTTGAAATAATTGGTTGATGCGATTCATGTGTGCTATTGTTTTGAGGCAGGTCTGTGTGGGTTGGCTGAAACGCTGCCTATGTTTATTGTTGTTTTGGTTTTTGCCAAGCTATGTTCCAAGGCTCTCAAATCTAACCTTGGGGCTTGGGGTGAGAGGTGTGATTCTGTGGGCTTCGATGCTGCGAGCTTAGTCTTTGTATAAACTTAGTCTTTGTGTAACCTTAGTCTATGCAGCAATGC
>CAZBWT010000050.1:2900-4409 GCA_964495625.1 uncultured Prevotellaceae bacterium
GTCTTCTATTGATTATCAAGCTTGCGGAACTCACCCAAGAATTGGCGCAGGACATCGACGTTTTTCATCGCAGGTGCTGTCTCGAACTTTGAGTTGAGATCCACGCCGCACCATCGGGGGTGGCGCAGGGTGCGCAGCTTGACGATGCTGTCGGGACCAAGTCCGCCACTGAGCAAGAAGGGGGTATTGCCCGTGTAGCTCATCAGCAGCGACCAGTCGAACGAGCGACCTGTGCCGCCGTGCGAGGGTCCGGGGGTGTCAAAGAGATAGTAATCGCAAAGCCCTTCGTAGCGCTTGGTGACCTCAACGTCGGCTTGAGAACCGATGTTGAAGGCTTTGAGCAAAATCATGCCCGGGTCGGGCCACAGAGCTTTGCGCAAGGCATCACAAAACTCGGGCGACTCGCTGCCGTGCAGCTGTATGCCCTTCAGTCCGTAGCGGTGCACGGCATCGAGTATCTCTTGTTGTGTGGCATCGACAAACACCCCTACCCTACGGCAGCGTTCGGGCAGGTAGTCTGCCGTGGCGACATAACGTTTGGAGTGGGGATAGAAGATGAAGCCCATCCAGTCGATGGGGAGTTGCTCTACTGCGCGAACATTGTCGGCATCGCGCATGCCGCAAACTTTAACTATCATGTGCGTGTGTGAAAACTATCATGTACGTGTGTGAATAGTACTTATTTCTCTACCTCGGCGACAAACTGACGCAGGGCTTCGCCGGGGTCTGACTCTCGCATGAAGCATTCACCAATGAGGAAGCCCCGATAGCCCACTTGACGCAGTCGGCGCACCACCTCCGGACTCGAGATGCCGCTCTCTGCCACACGCACCACCTCGGCAGGCAGGCGCTCGGCAAGAGCGAACGACTGCGCCACGTCGGTGTGGAAGGTGCCCAAGTGACGGTTATTGACCCCCACCATGTCGTAGTCGGTGGTGACGTAGTCGAGGTCGCGCAGGTCGTGCACCTCGAGCAACGTTTCGAGCTGCAGGCTGTGGGCGGTCTGCATCAGTTGTTGGCAGTCGTCGAGGGTCAGGTCGGCAGCAATGAGCAACACGGCATCAGCCCCAACCGAGGCAGCTTCAAAGAGCTGATATTCGTCCACGATGAAGTCTTTGCGCAGTATGGGGGTCGATGCCACCTGCGAACGCACCTGCGGAATGAAGTCGAGCGAGCCGCCGAAGTAGGGTTCATCGGTGAGGATGGAGAGCGCCGACGCTCCCCCCGCAGCGTAGCGCGGCACCACGTCGGTGGGAAGGCTGTCGCGATGTATCCACCCTTTCGAGGGGGATTTGCGTTTGAACTCGGCGATGATGCCCGAAGCCGAAGCCGCAAGGGCGGCACTCATAGAGCGGGGCACCTGCGGACGGTCTTGCAACAAGCCTTCGACACGCGCATAAAGCTCACGGGGCGGCACCTGCGTCTTGCGGGCGGCAACCTCCACACGCTTGGCAGCGACGATTTCCTCTAATATATCCTTCATTGTTGTGATGTGAAATACAGGTGAAT
>CAZBWT010000050.1:4509-13014 GCA_964495625.1 uncultured Prevotellaceae bacterium
TATATAAAGGCTACAACAGCTTCATCTTTACGAATTCATCTTTACGAACTTCTCGAACGTCAAGCGAGCCTTGCCGCTGTAGAGGGATTCGCGCGCCGTGGCGAGACACTCCTCAAGACTCTTCTGAGGCTCGATGATGTGGATAGCAAAAGCGGCATTGGTGAGCACCACGTCGCGCTGAGCTTCGGTCGACGAACCATCGAGCACGGCATCGAAGATTGCCATTGCCTCGGCAGCCGTGTGTCCGCCGTAAAGCTCCGGCTGGGCATAAGTGCGCAAGCCCAAGTCCTTGGGGTTGTAGACGCGTTCGTCCTGATTGGTGGTGACTTTGAAATCAGATGTCAGTGAGATCTCATCATAACCGTCTATGCTGTTGACGATGCCGAACTGTATGCCAATCTGCTGGTAGATTTGGCGATAGAGGCGCATCTGGTCGAGGTTAGCCACACCGAGCATCTGATATGCCGGACGGCAGGGGTTCACCAATGGACCCAACAGGTTGAACACCGTAGGTATCTGAATTGCCTTGCGCACCGGTGCCACGAACTTCATGCCGCGAGCGAAGAGAGGGGCATGCAAATAGACAATGCCACACTCCTCCATAGAACGGTGCAGCTTGTCGGGGTCGTTGGTGAACTTCACACCATGACCCTCGATGACGTTGCTGGCACCCGACACCGACGTGGCGGCATAGTTGCCATGTTTTGCCACTTTATATCCGGCACCTGCCACCACGAAACAAGCGGCGGTAGAGATGTTGAACGTGTTTTTGCAATCGCCACCCGTACCGACGATGTCAATAGGCTTGTAGGGCGAGAAGTCGACCGACACACCGGTCTCCAACAGACCGTCGCGCAGACCGAGTATCTCGTCAACCGTCACACCGCGCATTTTCCATGCCATCAGCAGGGCGGCTATCTGCACGTCACTATACTTACTCTCGGTGATATTGATCAAAATGCTCTCTGCCTCTTGACGAGTCAAGACCTCTTGGGCAGCGAGGCGGGTTAACAGTGTCTTCATTGTGTATCTTATTTTTTATGTTGTTTCTTGTTTGAATGTTTCTATTTGCAGCAAGCTGATGCGCAGCAGCAGGGAATAGGAGCATAACCCTTGCGCTGTGGTCGTCATCAATGCTGCAACCAGTTGGCGATGATGCGCTTGCCGTCGGGTGTGAGCACCGACTCCGGGTGGAACTGAATGCCGCGGATGTCGAGCTCCTTGTGGCGCAGTGCCATCACCTGACCCTCGTTGCTCAGGGCGAGCACCTCAAGCGCAGGGGGCAATGTGGCTGCATCGACCACCCACGAGTGGTAACGTCCCACGGCAATCACCGGCTCCAAACCCTCAAAAAGGTAGTCGGGGGTGGTGAGGGTGCATGGAGTCTGCACACCGTGAAACACCTCGGGCAAGTTGATAAGCGTGCCGCCGAAACTCTGACCGATGGCTTGTTCCCCCAAACAGATACCCAAGATAGGCTTCTTGCCGGCATACGAACCAATCACATCCATCAGCAGACCCGCCTCTTCAGGTATACCCGGACCCGGGCTTAACATAATCTTGTCGAACGGCTTCAGGTCGGCAAGCTCAAACTGATCATTGCGGAACACCGTCACCTCGGCACCTAACTCTTTCAGCAGATGGCTGAGGTTGTAGGTAAATGAGTCGTAGTTATCTATCAATACGATTTTCATAAGAACCTTTGCGTGTTTTAAGGGGTTAGAAATGCTCAGCCACACTGATGGCACGGCGCAAGGCACCGAGCTTATTATTCACCTCTTGCAGCTCATACTCTTCGTCACTCTTAGCCACGATGCCGCCGCCCGCCTGAAACCACAACTCGTTGTTGCGACTCACAAAGGTGCGGATGGTGATCGCCTGGTTGAGCGACCCGTCGAAACCGATGAAGCCGATGCAACCGCCATAGGCACCGCGGTTGTGCGGCTCATACTCACTGATGAGCTGCATGGCACGCACCTTGGGCGCACCACTCAGCGTGCCTGCGGGGAAGGTATCAATAAAAGCCTTCACGGGGTCGGCACCCTCATCGAGCTCACCGCTGACGCGGCTCACCAAGTGTATCACGTGGCTATAATACTGCAGTTCCTTGTAGAACTCCACCCGCACGTCGTGACAGTTGCGAGACAGGTCATTACGCGCCAAGTCTACCAACATCACGTGCTCGGCATTCTCCTTCGGGTCGTTGCGCAGATAGTCTGCATTGCGGGCATCCTGCTCCACATTACCCGTGCGGCGCGTTGTGCCGGCTATCGGGTCTATGTAAGCGCGGCGACCGTCAATGCGACAGTGCGTCTCGGGCGACGAACCGAAGATGCGGAAGCCGCCGAAGTCGAAGTAGAAGAGGTAGGGCGAGGGATTGATGCTGCGCAGCGCACGATAGAGTTTAAAGTCGTCGCCCTCATAATGCTGCACGAAGCGGCGGCTGAGCACAATCTGGAACACATCGCCGCGCTTGCAATGGGCAATGCCGCGCCGAATGTTAGCCTTGTGTTCCTCGTCGGTGAGCGGCGAAGTGGTCTCCCCCACCGGGTGGAAGTCGTAGAGCGGCACGTCGGCGCGACTCAAGCTGCGCTCAATGTCGCTCAGGTGACTCTCTTCACCCGGAGCCAACAGCTCGAGCAACGTCAGTGTGTCTTTATAATGGTCGAACACCAACACATATTTATAGAGAATGTAGAGCACGTCCGGCGCATCGTTACGCGCCTGAGTCTCGTCCTTCACCGGTATATTCTCAAAATAACGCACGGCGTTAAACGACGTGTAGCCATACAGACCGCAATAGTTAGCCCCCTCGCCCGTCACGTTAAAGCGGTGCAGCAGGTCGTTGATGGCATGATCCACGCGGTAATCCGCCGTGATGGCATGCTCCGACACCGCACCGTCAGGGAACTGCAGCGTGGCTATGCCATGCGCCACAGCCACTTTGGCTATGGGGTTCACCCCGATAAACGAACGTCCGTTCTCACCGCTGTGAAAGTCGGAGCTCTCCATCAAGATGCTCTGGGTGTAAAGGTCGCGCAGGCGCAAATAAACACCCACGGGAGTGTGCAAGTCGCCCGGAATATGTCGCGCGGCTACGCTATAATCATACGTCCTCATCGGCATCAATCCTTGTTACACTCGGCAGCATGTGCCAAATAGGTGTCCAAATCCTTATCGCCGCGACCGCTCACGGTGAGCACCACCACATCTTCTGGCTTAAACTTCAGCTTCTTGAGAGCGCCAAGGGCATGAGCCGACTCAAGGGCGGGGATGATGCCCTCCAAGCGGGTCAACTCGAAGGCGGCGCGCAAAGCTTCATCGTCGTTGATGGCAAGCACCGTGGCGCGGTGCTGCTGTGCCATGTTGGCGTGAATGGGACCGATGCCCGGGTAGTCCAATCCGGCAGAGATAGAATACGGCTCCACAATCTGACCGTCCTCGGTCTGCATCACCAAGGTGCGGCTGCCGTGGATGATGCCCAACGAACCGCGCTGAATGGTGGCAGCCGTCTTGCCGCTATCCACGCCTAAGCCGCCCGCCTCAGCCAGCACAATCTTCACGTCCACGTCGTCAATATAATGATAGATGGTTCCGGCGGCATTCGAGCCACCGCCCACGCAGGCTATCAAATAGTCGGGAGCCTCACGTCCCTCCTGCTCCAACAGCTGCTCGCGAATCTCCTTGCTGATGATGCTTTGCAGACGCGCCACCATGTCGGGATAAGGGTGCGGACCCACCGTCGAACCAATGATGTAGAACGTATCGGCAGGGTGACAACACCAGTCGCGAATAGCCTCATTCGTAGCGTCTTTAAGCGTCATGTTGCCGGTCTCCACGGCAAACACCTCCGCGCCGAGCATCTTCATGCGCTCCACATTGGTGTGCTGACGCTTCACGTCGGTGGCACCCATATACACGCGGCAAGGCATATTCATCAAGGCGCACACCGTGGCGACAGCCACGCCGTGCTGACCGGCACCGGTCTCGGCGATGATGCGCTTCTTACCCATCTTGCGCGCCAAGAGTATCTGTCCGATGGCATTATTGATTTTATGCGCGCCCGTGTGGTTCAAGTCCTCGCGCTTCAGATAGAGCTTGCAGCCATAACGCTCGCTCATGCGGCGGGCATAATAGAGCGGCGAGGGACGACCCACGTAATTCTTCAGCAGGTCGTTATACTCCTGCTTAAACTCTTCGCTTTCCAATATGGGCAGATAAGCGTTTTTCAAATCTTCGACGCACTTATAAAGTATCTCGGGGACATAAGCGCCGCCGAATTCGCCATAAAAGCCGTTGTCATCTACCAAATACGATTTCATATCAATATTGTGTTTAATGGATTAATTTTCGCAACAATCAGCAAAGGAGGCTTGCCGTAAGTTCGACAAGCCTCCTCGCAGTTCTATCGTCAGTAACGCAAACCTATGGGATAAGCCATCTTGCTCACAACTTCTTGAGTTCTGAGTGATGCCACCACCAATATGAACGGTTTGTGTTGTGCATAACGCTGAGTTCTTATTATTTTGCTATTAGTTTCTTAACAGACTTATTTGCGTGTTGAGGGCAAATGTTTTTGCTTGTCGTTGCAAATATAGGAATTATTTCACTCCATCATCACAGGTGCCATATTTTTTTTCATTTTTCGAGCGAAATGTCAGCAATTTGCCCATTTCCATGGCAAAAACACACCTAAAACAATCCCCGCCCTGCCGTGCGGCAAGATGGGGATTGCTTATATTAAGGAGTACACGCGCCGAGGTGCGGCACATTATTACTCAACTTTATTACTCATTATTATTACTCGACACTGTGATTAAAGTTTCGTAGATGACGGGACAAAAATCCAATCATCGAGATAAGCATTTACACTGCTACCGGTAATCTCCTCATAGTCGCAACGGAATCTCGAGCATTCTGCCGACTCTGCCTCAGCCTTCGTGTCATCAGTCTCGGTTACAGTAATCTTCTTTGTGGTGTTACCGATGGTCTCAACAATCTCATAGGGCTGGTCGGTAGAAGTCTTACCCATACGACCAATCACGCCCCACACACCGGCAGCGCCGCCCATGCTTGAGTTGAGAGTCTCAACATCGGTCACAACGTTGGTCAAATCGAACTGATTTTGCTCGAAGAAGAGACCGGACTCATGCTTATAATTAATCTTCACCTGAGCACCCGTCGAGCTGTTCACCTCAACGAGGTTGCCACCATCCCACGAGAAGGTGTAGGTAGCAATAGCGCCGTCAATCACCGTCGATGACGATTTGATGTAGCCGTTGCTGTCATACGTAGCCGTGAACGTGGTGGTTGTAACCGAAGAGCCCACAGTGCGAACCGAATTAAAGCCCAAGATATTGTTGTTGGCATCAGAGCTCGTCACATTATAGGTAGCCACGCACAAAGCGCCGCTCTCCATGTCGTAATAAGTCTGCTCGGCTTTATTGCCGTCAATGCTCGTAGAGCGCATTGACAAGCTGTTGGTGCTTGACACCTCGCTGCTCTCAACTAAATACTTCTCGCCGCCCAACAAATTGTTGTTATAGAGCAAATTGTCGCCAGACGACAACTGCTTGCCGCTTGAAGAGTAGCGCGTCCTGGTCATCGTCACCGATCCGTCGGCAGCATTCGAGGCGGTCTGACCGTCTTGCACCACGTGAATCAACTTTCTGTTAGAATTCTCATCGGTGAGCACCACATAGGCATCGCGGCTCTTGCCTTCCGAGTTGGGGCGCACGATGTAATTCAGCGAAGTCTCACCTGCCTGACCGTCAGAGCTGCCCAAGATGAGCCACGGAGCCGGAGCTGCCTGCTTCAGCGTGTCGGTCGTTACCTCAGCCGACCAGGGGGTACGGGTCGTAAAGTCAATCTGACCCATGGTGATGGTCTCATCTTCATGGATTGTCGTAGGCTGTTCTTCGTGCAAGACAATGCCGTTAGCGCCGACAACTTCGGCAGCATCATCGTCATCACTACTACAAGCTGTGAAAGCAACACCCGCCATCACAGAGGCGGTGAGCAACATGTAATTCTGCTTTTTCATTCGAGTTTAAGATTGTGCATCCCTCATGAAGGAGACCGTGAGGGGGAGCTTGTTATTGTATTGTGGTTATTTTTTTGTATTAGACAGACTGTTGGGTAATAGGGCGGGAAACTACTTTAACTCGTCTGAGCCCGAGTCTATCATAGGGTTTGGTATATTATTTGCCGCAAAGATAGGCAATTATTGCGCAAATGCAACCAATAGCGCGCCATTTTTGCACTTTCATGCGCAAAAATGACGCGTTTACGTGTTTCTATCGCAAGACAACCGATTACCTTACCCAATACTTCTTGCCAGCCTTGAGGTAGAGACCGGGCGCTGAGACATCGCCCGTCACGCGGCGACCGTCGATGGTGTAGACGGGAGCTTCCGGAGCGGCTACATCGGGGTGCAGCGACTCAATGCCTAAAGTGACATCCCCCACGGCAATCTGCGTCTGTTTCGGCATTACCACATAGCCCAAGTCACCCAAGGTCACTTGCAGGGTGTAGATGCCCGACGGCAACGAGGCGGGCAGGATGAACTCACGCGGCAACTGCGGATAGCCATAAGTGAGGGTCATGCCATTATATGCACAGTCGAGCACGCTGTACTGTTGCTGCGACTGTCCGGACTCGTCAACCAAGTCGAGGGTGATCTCGCCGAAAAAATCTCGCATCGTGTAGTTGCGGATGCTCCAAAGCGACACCTGTATCCTGTCGCCCGGCATGTAGTGCTCGGCATCGGCTGTCACCGAGTCGCACCCAAAGACGAACGGCGACTCCAAGCCATCGTCGGGCATTATGTTAAACATCAAATCGAGACCATAGCAGTAGTTATTGACGGCTGTGCTGTCTTGTGCCAAATCGCTGCCGTTAACGTTCAGCAAGAAGTAGCCGTTGTTATAACCGGCCCAGCCCCAGTTGACGTGATAATAAGGAAGATCGTTTTGCCAACGATAACCGTCGATGAGGAACCCGTGACCTCCCCCACTGCTGCTGGTGCCGCTAACACCCACGGGGCGTTTGGCTTGCAGTTCAGCGCAGATAGAATCCTCCGCCTCGCTCACTGACCGATAACACTTCACCGGCAGACTATACATGCCCCGGTCATAGCCGAAGTAATCTTGCAGCGCCGAATTGGGCGATGAAGAGCTGGTGGCTGTCAACCCGAAATCCGACCGATTGGCAATGGCGCAGGCAGCCAGCAATGTAGCCACCGCTTGAGCCTGAGCGTCCGAATAGTCCAGCTGAATCTTCCGGTCAGCAACCGTGAAATACCTTTGACCCACCTCCACCGTCAGATAAGGCGACGAAGCTTCGATTGACCACCCCGAGGTGGTAGACAGTTGCCCCACTAATTGCCAGGTCTTGCTGCCGTCGGGCAAGAAACCCAAGTGCATGCGATAAGTACCTTCGGGCACGTCAGGCGACAAGCCGAGAGCGAAACCCATATAATAGTAATAATAGCGCGACTGCAGCTCAAACTGCTGCGCCTCGCCCATCGGGCAAATCAAGCTATCGTTCTCTGTGGTGAGCAGCAGTTGCAACTTACCGCTCAGCGTCTCGGCAGAGCCGTTCCACAACGTCGTACAATACACCGCCTCATAATCGCCCATCTCCATCGCTTCCATCGCCATCGACTTATCCGTCCCTATGGTCTCATCGCCGGCATAAGAGGTAGCCTTTTGACCGTAATAAGGCAAGATATTATCCCAGTCGAAGGTGGTGGTTGCTGTGTTCCAAGTCACGTTCAGACCATGCGTAGGTGTGGAGTAGCTAATCATTTCATCGCTCATCATGTGGTCCGGATAACGATAATACGCCAACACCTGAGCCATCTGCACCGCCACGCAGCCTGTCAGCGTATTCTGCCCGTTATAGACCGGACAAAGATCGTTCATGGGCGAAGATTGACCGAACTGAATGTCGCCCAACAGCGGCTCAACCTGCTCGTCGGTGCGGGTGGTGAGGTGTTCGCCCTGCGCGTTGCCGGCAGTAGCTTGCAAAAACGTTGTCAAGGCAGGCGGCATGTGGTCAGCGTCGAAAGTGCCCCGGTCCGAGAAGCCCAACACCTCGGGTTGAGCACACTGAGCCGACACAATGACGTAGCCCGAACCGCCCTCGGGTGCATAGACGGCGAACGTCTCATTGCCCGGCGCAGCCACGCCCAATGCCGACGATTGGGTCACGAGGCGCAAGTTGGACTTTGACACACCGGTCACGGCAGCATTGCCGCCGGCGCTATGGTCTGCGTTCGAGTTCAACGAATGGGAATTGAAGAGCGGCGAATCAAAGAATGCGGTGGCAATCTGAGCCATCTCCTCTTCGGTGCGCGTCTGTGCACCGGCAATCATGGCACCGCTCAAAACGAGTGAAGCAGCAGCCATCAATAGGTTTAGGTGTTTCATATTGGCGTGGGTTTAGAAGAAGTAGATTTATATGTATAGGGTTAATATCTAAAGGGTGTATCGGTTTGGGTAA
>CAZBWT010000051.1:0-2301 GCA_964495625.1 uncultured Prevotellaceae bacterium
CCGTAATTAAGAGATACAGCTAATAGTTGGAAAGAAATCTCTAATGTTGGGCGGGGAAATAGCTAATGTTTGGCATTAATTTAGGGCGCACTCTCATGCGCCCTAAATAGTTTCTTTGTATGGTTATGGAGTGATTACTTCACCTGTGAGCCCGGCTTGACTTCATGCTCTACAGTGACCACCGAAAGGCTACCGTCGAAGTTCTCGGCCGAGAGAATCATGCCTTGACTTTCGATGCCTTTAAGCGCACGCGGGGGCAGGTTGGCAATGAAGCAGAGCTCACGACCCACCAAAGTGGCGGGGTCGGTATATTGTTTGGCTATGCCACTGACAATGGTGCGTGGTGTGCCGCTGCCATCATCGAGCGTGAACTTGAGCAACTTATCCGACTTGGGCACTTTGACGCATTCCACCACTTTGCCGACGCGGATGTCAAGCTTCATGAAATCGTCGATGCTACAAGGCTCAGCTATCGGTTTAGCCACGTAGGCGGCTGCTTCGTTTGCCTTCTTCGTGTCGTGCAACTTCTTGACCTGGGCTTCTACCACTTCGTCTTCAATCTTCTCAAAGAGAAGCTCTGATGCGCCTAACTGATGACCTACGGGGAGCAAATCGGTGTGACCCAATGCGTCCCATTCAAAGGTTTCCATACCTAACATGACGCGCAACTTCTGTGCACTGAAGGGCAAGAACGGTTCGAATGCAATCGCCAAGTTGGCAGCAATTTGCAACGATAGATTGAGGATGGTAGCTACGCGCTCCATATCGGTTTTGGCGAGCTTCCAAGGCTCCGTCTCAGCGAGGTATTTATTGCCGATGCGAGCTAAGTTCATCGCCTCTTTTTGTGCGTCACGGAACTTGAAGTTATCGAGCAACGTTTCCATCTCGTGCTTCACTTCAGCGAACTCATTGAGTGTGGCGTGGTCGTAGTCATTCAATTCGGCAGCTGCCGGCACTTTACCATCGAAATACTTTTCAGTGAGCTTCATAGCGCGGTTCACGAAATTGCCGAAGATGGCTACAAGTTCATTGTTATTACGCGCCTGGAAGTCGCGCCAGGTAAAGTCGTTGTCTTTGGTCTCGGGAGCATTGGCGGTGAGCACGTAGCGGAGCACATCTTGCTTGCCGGGGAAGTCTGCCAAATATTCGTGGAGCCATACAGCCCAGTTACGTGAGGTGGAGATCTTGTCACCCTCAAGGTTCAGGAACTCGTTGCTCGGCACGTTGTCTGGCAAGATATAGCTACCCTCAGCCTTCAGCATGGCGGGGAAGACGATGCAATGGAAGACGATATTATCCTTGCCGATGAAGTGCACCAAACGAGTCGATGAATCTTTCCACCAAGTCTCCCACGTGTCGGGGCAAAGCTCTTTGGTGTTAGAGATGTAGCCGATCGGGGCATCGAACCACACGTAGAGCACCTTGCCTTCAGCACCTTCAACGGGCACGGGGATACCCCAGTCTAAGTCGCGGCTCACGGCACGAGGCTGCAAGTGCATGTCGAGCCAACTCTTGCACTGACCGTAGACGTTGGGGCGCCACTCTTTGTGTTCGTCCAAAATCCAGTGGCGCAACCACGACTCATGACGATCGAGCGGAAGATACCAATGCTTGGTGAGTCGTTTCACCGGCTTGGCACCCGAGAGCTTGCTAACGGGGTTGATGAGCTCCTCGGGCGAGAGGGTAGAACCACACTTCTCGCACTGGTCGCCGTAGGCACCTTGTGCGTGGCAACGGGGACATTCGCCTACGATATAGCGGTCTGCCAAGAACTGATGAGCTTCTTCGTCATAATATTGCTCAGACTCTTTCTCGATGAATTCGCCCTTGTCGTAGAGCTTACGGAAGAAGTCGCTGGCAACCTGTGCGTGTGTGGCAGACGAGGTGCGTGAGTAGATGTCGAAAGAAATACCGAATTCCTCGAAGGACTTCTTGATGAGTGTGTGATAGCGGTCAACGATGTCTTGCGGAGTGCATCCTTCCTTGCGGGCACGCACGGTGATCGGCACACCATGTTCGTCTGAGCCGCCGATGAAGAGCACATCTTGTTTCTTCAAGCGGAGGTAACGAACGTAGATGTCGGCGGGAACATACACGCCGGCAAGGTGTCCGATGTGGACGGGACCATTGGCATAAGGGAGTGCGGAGGTCACCAGGGTGCGCTTGTATTTCTTTTCTTCCATATTGTTTATATTGAGTTATTTAGTTTCTTATTGCTCGAGTCCGGCGATTTATTGATTGAGTCCGGCGATGAATGTCAATCACTCCTCGTCAACGAGCCAATTACGTTGGTTCGTGCCT
>CAZBWT010000051.1:2401-12864 GCA_964495625.1 uncultured Prevotellaceae bacterium
TTGATTAAATTCGTTTAAGACTCATCTCATCATGGCGCGCAGCTCTTGAATGTATTGCGGACTGTTGCTGAGACGAGGTATTTTGTGCTGACCGCCTAACTTGCCTTTTGCCTTGAGCCAGTCATTGAAGAGCCCGTGCGGGGCGGTAATCAGCTCTAAGCGGTCTAAGAAGATGCCTTTATAACGCTTGGCTTCGTAGTCGGAGTTCACGCTTTGCAAGTTTTGGTCGAGCAGGTTGGCAAATTCCTCCACGTCGGCGGGCGGGGTGTCGAAATCGACAATCCACGTGTGGCGCGCTTTGCTGTGGTCGGTTGCGAAGGTGGGACCCACGGTGTAGTCTGCCACCGACGCATGGAGCGTGGCGCAGGTTTTAGCCACCGCCTCATCGGCATTGCTCACCATCAGTTCTTCGCCAAAGGCATTGATGTAACTCTTGGTGCGACCGGTGATGCGTATCTTGTACGGATTGCGCGACGTGAACTGCACGGTGTCGCCAATGATGTAGCGCCACAGACCCGGAGTAGAGATAACCATGGCATAATTCTTGCCCGTCTCGACCTCCCAAAGCGGCACAACCGGAGGGTTGGGCGCGTCGAACTGATCCATGGGGATGAACTCGAAGTAGACGGCGAGGTCTATCATGAGCAACATCGAGGGGTCACTCCAATCGTTCTGTATGGCGAAGAAACCTTCGCTGGCATTGTAGGTCTCTACGTAATGCATCTTGGGGCTTGGTATCAGTTGTTTATATTGCTCGCGATAAGGCGCAAAGCTGATGCCGCCGTGGAAGAACACCTCTAAGTTAGGCCA
Source organism: uncultured Prevotellaceae bacterium (assembly GCA_964495625.1). Lineage (GTDB taxonomy): Bacteria > Bacteroidota > Bacteroidia > Bacteroidales > UBA3663 > Liminaster. The sequence goes on from CAZBWT010000051.1 coordinate 3,212, forward strand.
AACCTCAGTGAGGTCGTTCGCCCCTTTTTCTGCCAGGATGCTTTTGATGAGTCCCATCATCCACGAGGGTACACCGCTGATGCTTGTTACGTTGACATCTTTGGTGGCACGCGTCAAGGCGGCGAGTTTCGCTTCCCATTCATCCATCAGAGCTATGCTCTTGGCGGGTGTGCGGATGATGTTGACTAAAGGGTTGACGTTTTGTATGAGGCACGCCGAGAGGTCGCCCACATGAATGCCCGGAGTAATCTCAGCGGGCTTGTGACTACCACCCAAAATCAAGCCCTTGCCGCTAAAGAAACGGCTCTGAGGATTCATCTTGAGGTAGAGTGCCACGCAATCTGTGCCACCACGATAGTGAGTGCGGTGTAGCGCATCATCGGTCACGGGGATGAACTTACTCTTATCTGAAGTTGTTCCCGACGATTTTGCGAACCACTGCACAAGTCCGGGCCACAAGATGTCGCTCTCGCCCTGCAACATCTGTTCGATGTGGGGCTTTATTTCGTCATAAGTATGCAACGGCACGCCGGCGGCGAAACTCTGAGGGTCAGTCACCTCGGTGCCAAACCGATATTCACGACCAAAGGCTGTGTTGCGTGCTCGTGAGAGCAAAAAGTTGAGTTGTCGTTGTTGTATCTCGCGTGCTTCGCTTGCGTAGCGGTCTATCTGCCGCACACGCGGGGCGAAGACAAGTTGATTGATAATTCGCGTTAGCATATACTATTCTCTTTTCCGATCACTCCTTCTTGCTTTTAGCAGCGGCACGCGGGCGACGCGGTGCGGGTTTTTCGCCTGATTCAGACTCCTTGATAATGGCAAGACAATCTTCATAGGTCAGCTCATCAGCTTTCTTCGTGCGCGGGATGCGATAATTCTTTCCGGCTTTGGCGATGTAAGGACCGAAGCGACCATTCAAGATCTGCATCTCTTCGTCTTCGTCGAAGGTGCGCAGGCAACGTTTGCTTTCGGCTTCGCGCTTGGCGTTAATCAGTTCTATAGCTTTGTCGAGAGTGACATCGAGCGGGTCGATGCCCTTGTCGATTGAGGCGAACTTGCCGTCGTGCTTCACGTAAGGACCAAAGCGACCCACTGCCACGGTGACGGTTTTGCCCTCATATTCACCCAAATCCTTTGGCAGGCTGAACACGTCGAGCGCTTCCTCGAGGGTGAGGGTGTAAATAGACTGCCCTTTGCGCAGCGATGCGAACTTCGGTTTTTCCACTTCGCCCTGAGCCCCCAACTGCACCATCGGACCATACTGACCCACTTTGACGAGCACGGTGAGTCCCGTCTTCGGGTCAGTGCCCAACACACGCTCACCCGCCTTGCGGTCAGTGCGCTCGTCGATAGAGGCGGTGACAAGCGGGTGGAAGAAGTGATAGAAGTCGCCGATGCATTGATGCCAGTTGGCTTTACCCTCGGCAATCTCGTCGAACTTCTCTTCAACTTCGGCGGTGAAGTTATAGTTTAATATATCGGGGAAATGTTCACTCAGATAATCGGTCACGAGGATACCCACATCGGTAGGCATCAGCTTGCCGCGGTCGTTGCCATAGCTCTCGGTGTCTTCCGTCTCGGTGATCTTTCCTTTTTTGAGCTTGAGGTGCACCACGGGGCGCGTCTCGGCGGGGCGGTCGCACTTCTCCACATAATCACGAGCCTGAATAGTCGAGATGGTAGGGGCATAGGTTGACGGGCGACCGATGCCAAGCTCCTCCATCTTCTTAACCAACGAAGCCTCGGTGTAACGTGACGGGCGTGATGAATAGCGCAAGGTGGCTTCAGCCGCGTCGAGCGTAAGAGCTTCGCCCGGAGTGACAGCGGGCAGCAAGGGGTGTTCGCGAGTGTCGGAATTTGTGTCGTCGTCGTTCGACTCGGTGTAGACACGCAGGAAACCGTTGAAGATGACAACCTCACCGCTCGCAACGAAGCGAGCATCCGTACCGCTCACCGCAATGTCTACGGTGGTGCGTTCCAGTTGTGCATCAGCCATCTGTGAAGCTATGGTTCGCTTCCAAATCAAGTCATAGAGGCGGCGTTCTTCCACCGAGCCCTCAATGGCGGTTTGATTCATATAAGTGGGGCGAATAGCCTCGTGCGCCTCTTGAGCGCCCTTTGAGTGGGTGTGATAGGTGCGGTATTTGTGATACTCTTCTCCCATCGTCTCCACAATCTGAGTCTGTGCAGCGCTGAGAGCTAAAGTTGACAAGTTCAGCGAGTCGGTACGCATGTAAGTGATAAGACCAGACTCATAGAGACGTTGAGCAATCGACATGGTACGCGTCACACTGTAAGAAAGCTTGCGCGCTGCCTCTTGCTGCAGGGTAGAGGTGGTGAACGGCGGTGCCGGACTGCGCTTGGTGGGGCGCTTGCTCACGTCGCTGACCTCGAAAGTAGCATTGCTGCAGTGTTGCAAGAACGCTTGTGCCTCGGCTTTGTTATCGAAACGCTTGTTGAGTTCGGCATTGAACGTCACGGCACGACCCTCACGGTCTGTACCCTTAAACGTGCCCACCACGCGATATGATTCTTCTGCCTTGAAGTCGTTGATTTCGCGTTCGCGCTCCACGATCAGTCTCACCGCCACGCTCTGTACGCGACCTGCCGAAAGCGAAGGCTTCACCTTGCGCCACAACACGGGCGACAGTTCGAAGCCCACAATGCGATCCAACACACGGCGAGCCTGCTGCGCATCGACCAGGTTAAGATCAATATCGCGTGGCGACTCGATGGCATGGAGTATGGCGGGTTTTGTGATTTCGTGGAAGACGATGCGTCGTGTTGTCTCAGGCTTGAGCTTCAGCACTTCATACAGATGCCAAGAGATGGCTTCTCCTTCGCGGTCTTCATCGGACGCGAGCCAAACAATGTCTGCGCCTGCGGCTGCTTTTTTGAGCGAGTCTACGAGGGCTGCCTTTTCGGCGGGCACTTCGTAGATAGGGGTGTAATCATGCTCAAGGTCAATGCTAAAGCCTCTTTTCTTCAGGTCGCGGATGTGACCGTAGCTTGAAGTGACCTTGTAATCACTCCCCAAGAATTTCTCAATGGTCTTGGCTTTTGCGGGAGACTCGACGATAACCAAATTCTTAGGCATATCTCTTCTTCGTTTAATTTGTGTTCCTTTATAGTTCATATCACTGCCGCTCGGCAGCGCACGTTGCACATTATATATATGTGTATGGGCGGCATCTGCCGTCCGCATTTCGCCGCAAAAATACGACTTTCTGTTTTATATCTCTCCTTTTTGTGTTTTTTTTCTTAAAATAATGGCTGTTATGGCGCTATTTCGGAGTGTTTTAAGAAGCGAAGATGTTAACTAAAGGCTCGTCGGGGCATAGAAAAACGGACGAACCGCGGCTCCGTAGAGTCGCAATTCGTCCGTCTTCTTGACCGTCGGAAGGCATAAGCCGCCGTCGGCTTGGGCTTTTCCCTGTCCGGGCTTGACAAAACCTTTGGGTGGAGTCTCTTTGTCGCACTCTGTTGTCGAGGCGGCAAACGAGAGGATAGTGTCTGATGTACTGTTGCTAAGCAGTCATTAGAGCGTGATACATGGATGACAGAACAATAGCCAAGGGTTACTTACAGTGTCTTTCGCGGGCAGGCGCTTCGACAAGGGGGCGACGATAAGACTGTTAGGTTAGGTTTAACTTATGCCACCCGCTTGTGTGTCAATGTGGGAAGTGCATTATAACAACGAGACGATGGTCTCATCTTCAACTTCCTGAAAAGAAATCTTTCCTTCACGAGCCAACCAGCCCAATGCAGGGAGGATGTCTTTGTCTTTAAGTTTGAGTGCTTTCTTCAGACCTTTCACAGACTGCTCATTCTTGCCGTGAAGAGCTTCCCACACTGCACCGGCGGTTTGCCCAATTACTTCAATGTTCATAATATAAAGTTTTTATGCCTTGCGGCGGTTAACGCGGTCAAAGATAGGTGGTTGATAATGTATTGACAAATTTTAGAACAAAAAAATCCTCGCAAAACATATTTTTAATTGTTTTGCGAGGTGTAGTGAGCGTTTTAAGTCGTTGTAATCGTCGAAATGAGGCAATTCTGTCTCTTTCTTGTGGAATTTCTGCGATTATTGTCCCGACGTGAACTTGTAGGTATGGGCATGATGGTGATAAGGGCAATCGAGTGTACCCGGTCGCAGCGTGCCCTCCACGCTCACCACGCGACTCACTAATTGCGACAACGATGCCATTTCGTGTGACACCATAAGAATGGTGGTGCCACCCTTGTTTAGATCGCGGAGTATCTGGTAGAGCTGACTCTCGAACGCCATATCAAGATAGGAGTTAGGCTCGTCGAGCACCAATAGCTCGGGATGGCGGATGATGGCACGTCCCACCATGGCACGCTGTATCTGTCCGCCAGAGAGGGCTCCGATAGGGGCGTGGCGCTTCTCGGTGAGACCCACCGTGTTGAGCACCTCATCGAGTTGATGCTGTTGCACTTTCGTGGGTCGACGGAACCACCCCAAACGACTCATCAGACCGGAGAGTATCACCTCCTCGACAGTGATGGGGAAGAGTGTATCTATGTCCTTGCGTTGTGGCAAGTAGCCCGTCGAGACACGTTTCACGGGGTTGCCCATCAGGTCGTGATAAGTCACGCTGCCCGACATAGGCTTCACCAACCCCAAGATGCTTTTGACCAAAGTAGTCTTGCCGCCACCATTGGGACCGATGATGCCTAAAAACTCACCGCGTGCAATGTGTTGGCTCACGTCGTGTATGATGACGCGTCCATCATACCCAGCTGTCAGATGATCAATATATATCACGTCCAATAAGCTTTTATTTTCTATCAGCCTCAATGAACTGCAACAGCCGCTCCACCGCATGTTCGGTGGCGATGTTGCGCTCAATGCAGATCTTGCCCTTATAGAGTGAAACGCGACCCGGACCGGCACCGACGTATCCGTAGTCGGCATCAGCCATCTCGCCCGGACCATTAACGATGCACCCCATCACGCCAATCTTCAGCCCCGTCAGGTGTGCCGTAGCAGCTTTAATCTGAGCCAAGGTTGCTGAAAGGTCGAACAACGTGCGTCCGCATCCCGGGCATGCAATATACTCCGTCTTGGTGAAACGCTGACGAGCTGCTTGAAGAATGGCGAGCGCCGTGCTGACCAATACCTCTGGCGCAAAAGCTGGCGCGTCAATGCAGATGCCGTCAGCCAAACGGTCTAACAACATCACCCCAAAGTCGGCTGCCGCCTTCAACTGCAACGTAGCTAAGTCTGTGTCGCCGTATGAGGCGGTAAGGATAACCGGGTTGATGCAACCGGCTTCCATCAAGGTGAAGATGGCAGAACGCCAGCTGCCCACCGGGTTCTCTGCCGCGGCTTGCAGCAATACCACTTGCGCTGCATTACCTTTAAGTTGTTGCACAAGTTGCTCATTTCCTACCACTTCGAGCGCTTCTATGCGCAGCATTCCTTCTGCCGTGCAGTCGGCACCGGCTTCAATCTGTCCAACCACCACAGGCACCTGACCGTCGCCCATGCAACCCACTCGATTGCTCACCCGGCGCATAGGCTTCACGGGGTTGTAGTCTGCACGCGCAGGACCCTCAATGTGGCGGTGCCCGGCTCGAGCGGTGATGTAGTCCACCAACTGACGTGCCACGGGAATCTCAGCCTCAGGAGCCTCGCTGAGCGACACGCGCACGGTGTCGCCTATGCCGTCAGCCAACAATGCACCAATGCCGACCGCCGACTTAATGCGACCATCCTCACCATCGCCCGCCTCAGTGACACCTAAGTGGAGCGGGTAAGCCATGCCCTCCAACTCCATCTGCTGCACCAACAAGCGCACCGTGATGACCATCACCGAGGTGTTAGAGGCTTTAATAGAGATCACCACATCGTGGAAGTCCTGCTGCTTGCAAATGCGCAAGAACTCCATACACGACTCCACCATGCCCGCCGGAGTGTCGCCATAGCGCGACATGATACGGTCTGACAGAGAGCCGTGGTTTACGCCCAAACGAATGGCGGTGTGGTTTGCCTTACAGAGGTTTAAGAACGGAATAAATCGTGCGCGCAAACGTTCCAATTCGGCGCGATATTCCTCGTCGGTGTAATTGATAATGCGGAACGTGCGGGCAGCATCCACATAGTTGCCCGGGTTGATGCGAACCTTCTCGACCACCGAGGCGGCTGCATCAGCCAATGCGGCGTTAAAGTGAATGTCTGCCACTAACGGCACGGTGATGCCTTGCGCACGCACCTGTCGCTCTATCTCCTCCAAGGCTTTAACCTCCTTGCTGCCCTGTGCGGTGAGACGCACTAAGTCGGCACCGGCATCCACAATTCTACCTATCTGAGCCACCGAGGCGGTCACGTCGTCGGTGTGGGTGTTCGTCATGCTCTGAATGCGTATGGGGGCATCGCCGCCCAAGGTCAGATTGCCCACGTGCACGGTCTCTGACTCACGACGTTTGTAGTTGTATAACATGGTTATAATAATAGAGTTAAGACAGATGTTGCGAGTATAATTCTGCACAACATCTGTCTTCCATCTTAATTCGTCTTATATTCGTATTTTATCTCTGCCAATTCCTGATTAGCCTTCACAATCTTCTGCGCCAAGTTCTGCTTATACTCGGCAAAGCGGCGAGCCAAATCTTCGTCCGAGAGGGCAAGCATTTGCACAGCCAAGATGCCGGCATTCATGGCACCATTGAGCGCCACCGTAGCCACAGGTATTCCGGGAGGCATCTGAATCATGGCAAGCATGGCATCGAGACCTTCTAACGACGACACGAGCGGCACACCGATTACGGGTAGCGGTGTCATAGCTGCAACTACGCCACCCAAATGGGCTGCCATACCGGCTCCGGCAATAATCACTTTAATGCCGCGTCCGGCAGCACCGGTGGCAAACTCTTCCACTTCGCGCGGGGTGCGATGAGCCGAGAGGGCGTGCATCTCGAAGGGGATCTTAAACTCATTGAGCAGGTCGGCAGCCTTCTTCATGACCGGGAGGTCAGACGTGCTGCCCATGATGATGCTTACGATAGGTTTCATAGGATAATGTATAAATGATAAACTATATAAATTCTTTATTTCCTGGCTTGAGCCGAATTACCGGGCTTGAACCGATATAATTATAATTCTATGTGGTTTAACGCGAGACAATTAGACTAATTGCTTGGCATGCATCGGTTAGATTGAAGCCTCGGCATGAACCGATTAGCCGAAAATCAAATAGGAGAGGGCTATAACCACCACGCCCAAGAGGGTGCCGGCTGTAACCTGAGCCATCGTGTGGCGCCCCAAATACACGCGGATGCTGCACAGCAGACCGGTCAGCACCACCAATGTGAGTGGCACTGCAAGGGGGAACATCATCGGTAGCAGCATATACAGCGCAAAGGCTACGGTGGTGGCACCGCTGATGCCGGCGGCATGAGCACTGATCTTCCACCAAAAACTGATGCCCCAGCAAATAAATGCCAAGATGGTGGCACCAATATAAAATGCCAATGCCCACTTCGGCAGACCCTGGCTACCCAAGATGCCGGCACAAGCACCATAAGCAATGGCATTGATCAGCAACGGTAGAGCTCGATCCGTGCGGTCGCGAAGAGCCCAGTGCCCAACAATCTTGAGTTTGTAGAGCAACAAGATGAATACAATCGGCACAAGGCACGACAGCAAAAACACCTCACCCACCAAGACCCATTTGTTGGTGGTGGGAAGCATCGCTAACGGGGTGCAAGTCACAAGCACAATGGCGGCATACGTCAGCATCAACAAGGGATGCAACACGTTCGACACGGCTTGCAAATATTTGGCGTATTTTAGATTCTGATCCATGTGTAGTTGATTGTGTAGTTAGTTGAATGTGTTATTGTTATTTATAAAATTGTGATTGCGTTTTCGTTTATAATGCCTCATGCATCAGTGCTCGCAGTCGGTGTCACACCTCACGGCGCAAGCGGGCGGTGCTGAAGCCGAGCTGTTCGCGATATTTTGCCACCGTGCGACGTGCCACCGGGTAGCCCGCCTCCTTCAGCAAATCAGCCAACCGTTCGTCGGTGAGCGGTGCGGTCTTATCTTCCTCACGTATAAAGCGTTCCAACAACTGCTGAATGGCAGCGTTCGACACTTGGTCGCCTGAGGCTGTAGTCATTGCCTCGGTGAAGAGCTGTTTGATGGCTATCACACCGAAGTCGGTTTGCACGTACTTCCCGTTCATGGCGCGTGACACAGTCGAGATGTCGCATCCCACCACGTTTGCCACATCGTTCAGCACCATAGGGCGCAGCAAACTGCGATCGCCGGTCATAAAGAACTCGTGTTGAATTTGCACGATGCACTTCATTACCTTCGTCATAGTTTGGCGGCGTTGGTGCAGCGCGTCAATGAAGAAATGAGCCGCATTGATGCGGTCGCGTATTAGCGATGCACCTTGCTTATTCTCAGCGCGTTTCTCTTTATTTTTTGCCTTGTCGTTCTTCAGCGTGTCCAACATCCGGGCATACTCTTGATTGATGTGGATGGGAGGGATGTGTGCGTTGTTCACGCTCAGCACCAATTCTCCCTCGTCGTTTGTCACAATGAAGTCCGGTGTGGCTTGTGAAGCCTTCACTTGACCTACATCGTGCTCGCTCGACATATCGGCGGGTTTCGGGTGGAGTGATAAGATCACCTTATGCGCTGCCTCTAACTGAGGCTTCGTGATGCTGAACTTACTCATCAGTCGCTCATAGCGCTTATTAGAAAAGTCGTCAAAAGCCTCATCTATAATGCGATATGCCAATGATGAAGCCTCTGTGGCACGACGCTCGCGCAGTTGCAGCAAAAGGCATTCGCGCAAATTGCGTGCCCCGATGCCAGCCGGATCTAAATCTTGCACAATGAGCAATGCCTCTTCCATATCCGCCTCGGTTGTCTCGTGGTTCTGGCTGAAAGCCAAACCATCCACGAGCGTTGAGAGCGGAATAGTCAAATAGCCGGACTCGTCCAAGCTCTCCACAATATATCCTGCCAAGAAGCGTTGCTCCTCGCTGATGGGGCGCAAGGCAAGCTGGTTCTCTAAATCTTCTCGAAACGAAGTGTCGTTCTTATAGGTGCTCAGTGGTGAGAAATCATTGCCGGCGCTGCCGGAAGCCGATGCCGGTGCTGAGTAATCGTCGTCGTAGTCATTATATATATTGTCGTCCGCATCGTCACGCATCGGCTCATCGGTCTGTGCGTTGTAGTCATCTTCCTCAGGAGCGTACTCATCACTTTCGCCCGGGGCAGTCTCGGGTTCCGAGGCTGCGAAGTCGTCGCCATCAGTGGCATCATAGTCGGCGCAGTCGTCGGCTTTGGTGCTCTCACGATTCGAACCCTCTTCAAGCGCGAAGTTCGACTCAAGTTCCTCATGAATACGTTGCTCGAGCTCGTCAATAGGCAGCTCCAACAGACGTATCGCAAGCACTTGTTGCGGTGTCATCTTCAGCGTTTGACTTTGTGTTAATTGCTGTTTCATGCGATATTTTTGGTTCGGAGAGCAAATATAGGTACTAATTATTAGATAGGGGCGATGTTGGCACAATATTTGTACATTTTAATGCCTTCACAGCTTTATTTTCGAGTTATACGGCGCTTAAACAGCCTGTTTGGCTGACTGTCTTTCTCTCACAATCTAACT
>CAZBWT010000052.1:0-8700 GCA_964495625.1 uncultured Prevotellaceae bacterium
AGACCGACATTCCGGTCATCGCTTCACGTATGCTGGTCAACAAGTACGGCTCTTCTTATTTGAGCACAGCTTATAACGCCTACAACTACTCTACGGCGCGCATCGCCAACGGCGACTTCATCCGCCTCAAGGAGGTGGCTGTGAGCTACAACTTCTCGAAAGAGCTTATTGAGAAATGGAAGCTTTCTAACCTCTCGCTCAAGCTCTCAACCACCAACCTCTGCCTGCTCTATGCCGACAAGAAGTTGAACGGTCAGGACCCTGAGTTCTATAACACCGGTGGTGTGGCTTCACCGCTCTCAAAGCAGTTCACGCTTACACTCCGTGCCGGATTCTAATTTGCGCATCGCGCCGGCTTTTATGAATGCTGCTCAGCCCCCCCTCTTTGGGTGAGCGCGCATTCATAGAGGCGATGCAGAAGGACAAACATTATTAAAATTAGCGAACTCAATGAATAAGACATTCTATAAATATATGCTTGGCGGCTTGCTCGTGGCAACCCTCGGTGGCGCAACCTCTTGTAGCGACATCTTGGACGAGGTGCCTGACAACCGCACCGAGATCGACACCCCCAACAAGGTGAAGCTCTTGATGACCTCGTCTTACCCCACGTCGTCGCCGGCATGGATTTGCGAGCTGAGCAGCGACAACTTGGTAGACAACAATGCCTACCTCAAGGCTAAGTCGGTGCGTCAGTCTGCCCTCTACACCTTCCACGACGAGGCTTTCAAGTGGGAAGACATCAACAACTACACCAGCAGCACTCCCGACACCCCCTATAAGGTGTGGAACGACTACTATAACGGCATCGCCACTTGCAACCACGCCCTCAAGGCCATCGACGAGCTGTTGGCTAAAGACCCCTCACTCAAAGACGACCTCGACCCCTATCGCGGCGAGGCTTTGGTGAACCGCGCCTTCTTGCACTTTGTGCTCGTCAACGTCTTCTCGAAGGCTTGGCGCAACTCAGAGTTGAGCCAGCAAGACTTGGGCATCCCCTACGTCACCGAGGTGGAAGACAAGGTGTTTGTGGACTACAAGCGTCCGTCGGTCGACTCAGTCTATAACTGCATCGAGCGCGACTTGCTCGAGGGCATCGAACTGGTTGACGATAGCTACTACGCCACTCGCGCCTACCACTTCAACAAGGCTGCCGCCAATGCTTTCGCAGCTCGCTTCTACCTCTATCGTCGTGAATATGACAAGGTGGTGAAGTATGCCACCGAAGCCCTTGGCAACAACCCCGGCACCACGCTGCGCAACTGGACTACAATCAACACCAACACCATCGACACCCGCACCAACTGGCTCTTCGATGAGTCGGCTTCGGCCAACTTCATGATTCAGTCCACCTACTCACTCTTGGCGCGCGACCTGATGGCAAGCCGCTTTGTGAGCAATGGTGACGCACAGGAGGTGTGCCTCTATGGCGACGGTCCGTGCTGGAACAGCATCTTGCCCTGCTATGCTTCAAACCTTTTGTTGAGCACAGCCTATGGTCAGGACTATGGTGTTTTCCCCTTCCGTGTGGTCGAGCAGTTTGAATACACCGACAAGATTGCCGGCATCGGCTACGTGCACACGCTCTACACACCCCTCACCGCCGAAGAGACTTTGCTCTGCCGCGCCGAGGCTGAGCTCTTCTTGGGCGACCGCGACGCTTGCGTCAGCGACCTCAATGCCTGGGCTGTGTCGAAGGGCTGCACCACCGAGCTGACCGCTGCCAAGATCCGCTCGTTCTACACTTCGGGCAAGACCGGTTTTGTGTGCGACCTCAACAACGAGTTGATGAGCCCCGACTTCATTGTCTCCTCTACGCAGAAGCCGTTTGTTGATTGCATCCTCCACTTCCGCCGCATCGAGACGTTCTGCGACGGTCTCCGTTGGTTCGACATCAAGCGCTATGGCATCGCCGTGACGCATGAATATCGCGACCCGAACGAAGACGTGGTTCACACCGACGTGCTGAACTGGGACGACGCTCGCCGCGCCTTGCAGATTCCTAACGACGTTATTGCTGCCGGTTTCGTTTCAAACGACCGCGCTCAGACTGCCGAGGCTACAACCGCCTCTTCTTCGTCGAGCGTAGCTGTGGTGAAGCGATAAGCGCATCCCCACACACCGATAAGTATATTGTGTAAAAATGTCTATTGTAAACAATATGAAAAAGATATTTCAAACCTTACTCATAGCCCTCTGCGGGGTGACGGGCATGGCTGCCTTGACCTCGTGCAACGACGATGACTTCACCGAGAGCATCTTCGACACGACCACGGCTGATGTCGACACCACTTCTGCCACGGCACCTTTCGACCAGTGGCTCATGGATAATTTCGTGACTCCCTATAATGCCGAGATTATCTACCGCTTCACCTTGCCGGCTTCCGACCTCTCATATAACTTGGCTCCCGCCGACTATAAGAAGTCGCAGCTCTTGGCTCAGTTGGTGCGCTACCTCTATTATGATATCTACACCGAGTTGAAGGGCGACGAATTTATGCGCCAATATGGTCCGCGTTTGTTCCACTTCATCGGTTCGGTGGGTTACAACTCCATCTCGGGCACCGAGGAGTTGGGTACGGCTTCGGGCGGCATCAAGATCACCCTCTACAACATCAATGCCTTGCCTGACCCCGAGGCGATTTTGGCGGGTACTTACAACATCACCCCTTCTGACATCTTGACGCTCAACGAGTATTTCTTCCACACGATGCACCACGAGTTCTCTCACATCTTGCATCAGACCAAGACTTACCCCGTGGCTTTCGGTCAGGTTACCCCCTCGACCTACGACCCGCTCAAGTGGCAGGAGCGTGACTCACTCACCACTCACGACTTGGGTTACGTCACCAACTATGCCAGCTCGCAGCAGAAGGAAGACTTCGTCGAGACCTTGTCGAGCATCATCACCGACACCGACGACCGTTGGATGACGCGTCTCATTGATGCCACCGTCAACGGTGTTTGCAACGGCGACATCGACGAGATGAAGACCTTCATCGACAGCCTCGAGGTGGAAGACCTCAACGACCCCACCAAGCGTTGGAACAACTTCAACATCTATCAAGAAACCGACACTGCCGACAACTCGCAGCGCTATGTGGCTTCGTTCCGCAGCCGCATCTCGCAAGAGGCCTACAACGACGGCAGCTGCACTTACGAGTTGGTGAAGCACATCTCGAGCTTCCAGGACTTCTTGGGTGACGCATGGCTCGGCGACAAGGATTTGAAGCTCACCGGCAAGAACCAGACGGGCATCAACTACATGCTCAAGAAGATTGACATCTCCACCAAGTGGTACACCGAGAAGTGGGACCTCTACGCCTACACGGTGCGCCGCGAGGTTCGCAAGCGTCAGGACGGTATCAACGAGTACCTGCGTAACAACCTCGTATTGTTCGATTATAAAACCTCTAACTCCGAAAGCAAATAACGATGAAGTATAATCATATCTTGATGGCCGGTCTGGCCTTGACCACGACGGCCACGATGACGAGTTGTCTGTTTGAGGACGACGATAAGTTCGACGAGAGCGCTGCGCTCCGCATCGAACACTATACCGAGGAGGTGAAGCAGTTGCTCTGCTCGCCCGAGAACGGCTGGGTGATGGAGTACTTCCCCAACTCGTCAAGCCAGGGCTACACCATGCTCTGCAAGTTTGAAGAGAACGGCACGGTGACCTTCGCCTCTGACCACGAATATCTCCGCAACGGTCAGTCCGGCAAGTACACCGAGGCGAAAAGCCTTTACGAGATTTTGAAGGAAGACGGTCCGGTGCTCTCGTTCAACACCTGGAACGATGTCTTCACAATCTTTGCCGACCCGGTGGATCCCACCACGGGCAATAAAGACGGCTACGGCTTGGAGGGCGACCACAACCTCGTGATCCTCTCTTCGTCTGCCTCTGAAATCAAGCTCCGCGGCGAGCGCCAGAGCGGTGAGACGCGCATGTATCCGGCTCCCGCCGATTGGCAGCAGTACCTCAAGCAGGTCAGCGCAGCGAAGTCTTATTTCTATAACAACACCATCACCGGCTTCACCCTCAGCAATGGCACGGATACGCTCTATTGCACCGGTCTGAAGAAAGGCATCTTGACGGTGGGCGACCGTTTGGTGGATCCCATCGTGAGCTACCAGGTGCCCTTCATCACAAGTGTCGATGGTGTTCACTTTCAGTTCCCCTACACCCTCGGTGGTGTGAGCGGTCAGGACTTCACCATCAACGCCGACTCCTCGGCGCTTGTCACCGCCGACGGCACCATGTCTTTTGCCCCCATTTGGCAGAGCTATGCCGCCACGCACATGCCTGTTTGGCAGCTCGACACCACGGCATTCACCCCCGCCATGCTGACGGCTTATCACAACCTGGAGAGTGCCATTGTCAAGGCAAACAATTCGTGGACGTTGAAGTACCTCGGTTTTGGCAAGAATGCCACTTCAAGCGGGTTGTCTTATTGCTTCTATCTGGCTGTTGAGACCAACAAGACCAGCGGCAAGGTAACCATGGGTGGCTTGGGTCTTACCGCCGAATATTTGGGAAACAACACGGCACGTTACACCGCTCAGCCTAATCTGACGGATAACAACTTCACAAATTTCGCCAAGAAAAATGCAGATGTAACCACCTACGCAACCGAGTTGCTCTCGTATGTCGAAGGCGATTATGTGATGGTGCCGAACAACTACTTCTACCCCTCGGGTGGTACGTTTACGGCTGTGGATGGCTCTAAGACATTAGTCTTTAAATAATCTTCGTTTAAAAAGAAATAAATAACCATATTTTAAACCGGCAAGTTCGGAAGTTTGCACGCTCACACCTCGTGAAGTGCAGGCTTCCGCAACTTGGTAAAAAAACAATTACAATGCAAAAGTCATTACTCCTTGCCGCTACGCTTGCGCTGACTACCGGCGCAATGGCACAGCAACCGGTACGACCCGCCTCAGTTGCCGCACAGGCGACCGGTGGTCAGTTCGTTGCTAAGCGTCAGTTGCCCCAAATGGGCTCATTCGAGTTTAGTAAGCTTGATGCAGGTGTTCGCCACTTGTCGGCTCGCACCAACATTGCTGCGCCTGCTGTTAAGGCTGTCAACATGCAAAGCTTGAGCGCTGTGAAGAACTCAAACATCTTCACCAAGAGCCTCGCCGAGCGTGTGGCAGACTATCAGATGCCCCACATGCAGGCTGAAAACATCAGCTTGGCAGGTTTGTCTCTTTCGGCTGCTTCGGCAGACGGTTCAGTGAACGGTCTCGACTCACTCTACTATGCTGTGGGCGTGTTCTACGTTTCAGACACACAGTCTGAGACCAAGACTTGGGAGATGCGCGTTTACGGCGGTGAGGGTGACACAGTCATCTTGCAGAACTTCATGCCCATGACCGGTTTGGAACGTCCCACTCAGCTTAAGGCTATCTACAAGAACAATAAGTTGCGTATCCTCAACGGTCAGTATGTGGCTTATGTTACCTACACTGATGCTGTTTACGACCTCTTCTTTACAGACTATTTTAACCAGGACGAACGTTACTACGACCTTGAGGTATCAGCTGACGGTAGTGACATCAACACACCCTCAGGTGGCTATGTGGCTTATATCGTTCAGACACAGGTTTCTGAGAATCATGAGTACATGCCTGAAGCCGAAGGTTTGTATCAAGGCTTTTGGGACTTGATGTTTGCAGGTGAATATTCTACAGATGCAAGCATCCAGCCCAACATCATCACCATGTATGGTAAGGGTGTAGATTGGAGCACATACAGCAACGTTTATTGGACGATGCAGGCAAAAGAGGGCAAGAACGACACCGTTTGGTTCGCCGACGTGATTCCTCCGTTCGTTTCGTCGCTTTCTGAGATTACTACTTACGGTATCCGCAAAGATGGCAAGGTTACCATCCCTTACTCAGAAGTGCTTTACACTTATTCAAATGGTGCTTATGCCATCAACTTGGTAAACCTGTCTAACTCTACGGAAGATAATGTTGTAATTTCTAACATCGTCCTCACAGAGAATGAAGATGGCACGTTCTCTGCTCCCGATGAAGTTTCTTATGCTTATTGGGCATCACCCATCGTGGACGGCAAGCCTGATTTCTATGATGACGAAGCCGGTTTCTATTCTGCTGTGTCGAATGTGGTTTATTCTGCCACCGATTATGAAGTGAAGGCTCCGGAACCGAATGCAGAGGCTGATGGTGTTACGCTTTATTTGTTCGCAAGTGATGAATATTCACCCTATGGTCCGTATGCCATTGCTGCAGGTAACCGTTCGTTGACCTATACCAGCACGACGCCGGCTCCCTACGACTCAATCTATTGGGCTATGGCTGAATATGATGGCACGGCTTCGTCGTTGGTAACGGTTCAGAACTTCGAGTCTACCACCGATAAGCTCACAGCTTACCTTTCGTATGTAGACTTCTATGGTTCGCCCGATATTTATGCTTGGTATGGCGGCGAGATGGGCGCAAAGAACGTCAATGCTTACACTTATTTCGCTGCTTATGGCACAGATTTGATCTTCCCCTATGGCATGTATAGCGAATATGATGGCTACCACGTTTCGTCGGCACAGTTGGATCGCCGCATCTCACGCACCAACTATTCTGAGCCTACTCAAGACGGCGAGCAGATCAGCAGCCTCTATTCTTATCAGGGCAAACCCCACAAGCCGCTCTATTTCGAGTCTGTGACTTTGGCTTGCTGCGACCTCACCTCTTCTTCTGCAACCGACGGTTGGAGGCTCTTGATTCGCCGTTGCTCACGCGACGCTGAGGGCAACATCGTGCCCGGCGATACAATCGCTATCTCTGATGCCAACATCTCTAACTGGCGTGCTACTGCCGAGAACAGTGGTGTGCAGTATGGTTTCTTGACCTTCGAAGATTTCTACATCGAAGATGAAGACGGCTTCGACACGGAGCTCGAAACTGACTTCTTCAACATCACTGATGAGTTTATGTTCGAGCTTCAGGGCTTCGACTCGAGCAAGATGCAGGGTTACATCTGGAGCGAGTATATGTATGATGCTAACGGCAGCAAGTTCACCGGTTATAGCACTACTGACGACCCGACAACGGTGAAGTATGATGAGTATAACAACGCTCGCCTCTTCTTCTGCTTCGACAACTTCATCTATGGTTTGCTCTTGACGGACGATGCTACCAGCATCACAGTTCCTGCCGACGGCGGTGTCTATAGCTGGACGATTACTCCTTATTTGGCCGGTCAGGACGACGCTGGCAATTCAACTACCGCACTCTGGACTAAGGATGGCACAGATCCCGACTGGATTCATTGGACTATTCCCACAGAGAACTACACAACCGATCAGTATTTCGTGCTCCAGATTGCCGTTGACGCTCTTCCCGACGGTATGACGGGTCGTAGCTGCAACGTAGAGTTTGAGCAGTGGGGTGCCGCTTTGGAGATTGAAATCCTTCAGGGCGATGCCACTTCAGGCATCCAGGGTGTTCAGACCGAGGCTCGTGCCTACAAGGCTATGGTCAACGGTGACAACATCATCGTTTCTTGCCCGGCTGACGTGAAGGAGGTTAGCCTCTACGACGCTCTCGGTGCTCGCGTGGCTACAGTGCCTGTGGTTGCCGGCAAGGCTACCATCAGCGGCGCTCGCCAGGGCTTGAACATCGTTAACTTCGGTGGCAAGAACAGCGTGAAGGTGGTTAAGTAATTTGTTTTAACTTCCCCAAATTTATAAGTGATGAGAGCGAGTGGCAGTGATGCCCCTCGCTCTTATTGTTTCAATAACTAAATATAAACACTCAATTATGATCACTTTTAACTCTATCAGCCTGCGCCGTTTGCGTCTATCCCGGTTCTTCGGACTGTGCACCTTGTTGGGGCTTTTTGCCGCCACACCACTGCGGGCTCAGAAGCTCACGCCTTATTTGGCGGGCGAACATGCTCCCGCCGTCATCGTGTGCCCCGGCGGCAGCTATTCGTGGCTCGACCGCGAGAACGAGGGCACCATGGTGGCACAATGGTTGCAGCAGAACGGCATTGCCGCCTTTGTGTTGGAATATCGCGTGCAGGGGGTCTTCTCGTTCGTCTCACACTATCGCTATGTGTGGCGCGGACATCGTCACCCCGATGCTTTGTGCGACCTTCAGGCAGCGTTGTTGCAGGTGCGTCGCCGGGCGCAGGAATATGGCATCGACCCGCACCGTGTGGGTGCCATGGGCTTCTCTGCCGGCGGACACTTGGTAGCCTCGGCGGCAGAGTTTTTCGACACCGACTTCGGGCAGCTCGTGGCGGGCGCGCCTGCCGACTCGCTCCGCCCGGACTTTGTGGTGCCCGTCTACCCCGTGGTGACGCTTAGCGACGAGCGGTATGTGCATGCCCGTTCGCGCCGCGCCTTGTTGGGCGAGTGGGGCAAGCACAAGCGGTCGATGCGTGACAGCCTCTCGTTGGAGCGCCACGTGCGTCCCGACATGCCGCCCGTCTTTCTTGTGAATTGTGAGGATGACCCCACGGTGAAGTATCAGAACTCCCTATTGCTCGACTCCGCAATGACGGCAGTGGGCGCGCCGCACCGTTATGTGCGTTATGCCACCGGCGGTCACGGCTTCGGTGCCAACCCGAAAAAAGGCACAGCCGAGAGTAATCAGTGGCGTGCCGCTTGCCTCAGTTGGCTGCGGGAGTTGGGGGTGTTGAATGAGTAAGAGGGGGATTTAGACCTGATG
>CAZBWT010000052.1:8800-12601 GCA_964495625.1 uncultured Prevotellaceae bacterium
GGGATTTAGACCTGATGGGTGATGGCACCTTGCCCCAAGATGGCTTCGGCGGTCTGCACGGCGGTGAGCGGGGTGCCGCAGATGCCGTGTTGATTGATGCTCTGACCGCCTAAGTATAGGTTGTCTATTTTGGTGTTAACGCTGAGGTGTGTGAGCGCAGGGTTCAGGCAGTCGTGCAACGGACCGAACATGCTGCCCCGCGTGGAGCCGAACCAGTCGCGCCACGTGAGGGGTGTGGCGGCAAAGGCGTGTCGCACGGCGGCACGGAAGCCGGGGTGGAGCTGCTCTATTTGCTCGGTGACGGCTTCGATGTGTTGTTCTTTCCAGGCATCGTAGTCGGAGGGGCGGTGACCGCTGACGCTCTCAGCCCAAGGTTCCACCTCGTCAAACGGCATGGGGCAGATGGCTTCGAGTGTCTCTGCCCACGCGCCTTGCTGCGCCACGGGCGGGGTGACGAACATCCAGCGCTGCAAGAACTGCGGCGTGGCACTGCGGTAGATGTAGGTGGGGTGGTTGATGTGGCGGAACGTCTGCGGCTGCAGGTCGTAGAAGACTTTGAAGGCGGAGATGCCGTCGGGCATCTGTTGCACGCGGCGGCTGAAGGCTGCGGGGAAGGCATCGGCAGGCAGCAGTCGCAGCAGTGCGGCAGGGGCTATGGTGGCTACGTAGTGGTGGGCAGTGTAGGTGGCTCCGGCAGCGGTGTGCACGGCGGTGATGTGTCGGTTGGTGCAGTCGATGTGCGTCACTCGCTCGTGGGTGCGCACTTCACCGCCGTGGCGGGTGATGACCTCGGTCAGAAGGTGGGCTAAGGTGGGGGCTCCCATCACGGGCATGGCAGAGTCGCGGCGATAGAGGGTGCTGATGACGGCATGCACAAAGGCGGGGGAGTGACCGCGGCGCGCGTCGAAGAGCAGGTCGCTGAACTGCACGAGTTGTTGCAGCTGCGGTGTGCGCAGGTGGCGTGCCACAAATTGGTCGGCAGGTTCCAACAGCTGCTCGTTGAAGTTGAACGGACTCGCACCGTCGTGGCGGCGCAGGTGAAACCATTCCACCGCGTCGGTGAGCTGACTGAGCGCACGTTCGTAGCGGTCGATGTGTTCCGCTTCGGCGGGGAAGTGTTGTTTCAGATAGTCGGTGCGTGTTTGTGCATCGAGGGGGAGGGTGTAGGTTTCTCCCTCGTTCAGCACCACCCGACATAGGGCATCGCAGGGGCGTGTGACGGCACCGTAGTCTATGCCTAAATAGGTGCAGAGGCGACGCAGCGATTCTCCCGCCGACAGTCCGCCCACCACGTGCATGCCCGTGGCGAAGGTGCGACCGTAGCGCGTGAACTGTTGCAGTCCGCCGCCCGCCGTGGGGAGCTGTTCCAACACTACGACCCGACAGCCGTTGCGCGCCAATAGCGCGCCGGTGAAGAGTCCGCCTAAGCCTCCGCCTATGATGAGTGTGCTGTGGTTTGTCATAAATCTTTAATCTTTATTCCATCGTGCCGTTTTCCCCATTATGCAGTTGATACCACCGTCTGAGGTGTCGCACACGAGCGCGATAGCCGATGCCCATGGCGGGGGCGTCGGCAGATAAGCGCGGACCGGCGGTCAAGACGATGTCGCCGCGGTGGGTCATGGAAGCCTTCTTGGGCAGGACCTGACCGGATCCGCGCAAGAAGAGGACTTGCAGGTCGGCACCGAGGCGCTCGGCAAGGTAGAAGGCTCCGCGGTGGAAGCGTCCGATGCGGCAGTCCGCCGAGCGGGTTCCCTCGGGGAAGACCACCACCGAGTAGCCTCGTTGCAGCAAGCTGCCGATGCGGGCTTCATTCACCTCTAAGCCGTCGGAGGTGGGGTAGAACTCGGCATGGCGCATCACGATGCCGTAGAAGGGGTTGCGCCACACCCAGTCGTTGCAGAGCGCCACCATGCGGGGCGATTGCACCAACAGGCAGAGCATGTCGAGGTGCGACTGATGGTTGCAGATGATGATGGAGGGTTGTTGCAGGGCTTCGGCTACACCGGGCATGGCGTGCAGGTGCACACCGGGCAGGTGGCGCAGCGCGAAGCGAAAGATGCCCAACAGCCAATGGTGAAACTTGAGGCGACGTTCGTCGGTGATGCTGCCGCAGCAGTGGAAGTAGAGGAACGTGTAGGGGATGACGTAGACCATGATGGCAACGGCATAGAACAGCAGCACCGCCACGGTCAGCACCGGGTGGAGCAGGCGGCGGGGCCAGCCGTAGCAGAGAGCCAGCACACAGAGCACGGTGTTGAGCAGCGAGATGCGGGTGAAGTCCGCCGCCGGACGGAAGTGGCTGACGCGCTCGCCCACAGGGGGATAGTAGACGCGTATGGGCACCGGCACCAACGGCACACCGCGCCACGCGGCGAAGACCAAGAGTTCAAGCTCCGCCTCGTAGCGCGAGGTGAGGAGCGACAGTCCGTGCAGGTGGTGCAAAGGGTAGATGCGGTAGCCGGTCTGCGTGTCGGGCAGGGTGCGACCGGTTTGCACGGCGAACCAGAAGTTGGAGAACTTGTTGGCGAAGGTGTTCTTGCCCGGCATGTTGGTTTGGCGCAAGCCGCGGCTGCCCACCACTAAGGCTCCGGGGTGCTGCACCAAGGCTTGCACCAAGGTGGGGAGGTCTTCGGGGTAGTGTTGCCCGTCGCTGTCGATGGTGACGGCATAGTTGTAGCCCTCGGCTTGCGCGCGGCGCAGTCCGTGGCGCAGCGCTGCCCCCTTGCCTTGGTTGCGGGGGCTGTCGATGAGGGTGATGTCGAAGGGAAGCCCGGCGAGCCGCTGTGTGGTGTCGTCGGTGGAGCCGTCGTTGACCACGATGATGTGGTCGGTGTAGGCATGGATGCGCTCCACCACTTGGCTCACGGTGGCGGCGTTGTTGTAGGTGGGCACCACCACACACACCTTCAGCCGGTCCATAAGGCTGCGGGTGCGCAGGGCGGCTTCATCACATAACTCTAAGGCGAAGCGAGCGTAGGTGACGGCATCGGCGGTGAGGGTGGCACGCACGCTGCCGCCGGCATCGCCGAGTTGCAGCTTGGTGTAGGTGAGGGTGAGCGTCGTCACTTGGTCGGGGCAGACGGGGGTGAGGAACTTCACCGAGGCAACGCGGCGCAGTTGCCATGCCTTGCCAACGGCTGCCGCAAAGGCTTCCACCGCCACCTGCACCAACAGCGCCCCCGGGGTGATGGGTTCGCCGGGAAAGTGGGCTGCATAGACGGGGTGCGCCCCATTCAGCCGTATGCGGCACGTCACCGTGTCGGTGCCGCGCGTCACGTCGTCTAAGTAGAAGAGTTGATTGATTGCTTTCATGCCGTGTTGATGTTGTCTATCGGACGATGTTTTAGGGTGCCTATCGGACGATGTTTCAATGTGTTTATCGAACGATGAGCATACAGCCCCCCATGATTAGGGCTACGCCTATCCATGCCGACACCGAGACTTGCTCGTGAAAGATGAGCCAGGCGGCAAGCAGTCCGAAGACGTAGCTCAGACTGATCATGGGGTATGCCATGCTGAAGGGGTAATGCTTGATGATATAGAACCAGAGTAGCGAGGCGGCAGCGTAGCACACGCCGCAGCCAAAGAGCCACCCATTGGTCAAGAGGTGACCGAAGTAGCTCCACGACCAGGTGAAGCTGCCCATGGCGTTGAGGGCGAACTTCAGCAGCACTTGTCCCGCTGCCAACAGCAGCGACTGCACGAGGGCGAGCGGAATTAACGTCCACATGGCGCGCCAAGCAAGATGAGTGAGGCACCGCGACCGTCGTCGTAGATGTGCGCCACAAGGATGTTATG
>CAZBWT010000053.1:0-3686 GCA_964495625.1 uncultured Prevotellaceae bacterium
AAAAAGGTATTCTCACTGCTTCCCGTTAGAAAACGGGTCGGTCAGAGCTTGATAATAAATCTTAGCCTCCTGGAGCAACGTAAAATGGTCGTCGGTGAGGTCGAGAATGGTGACGGCGCAGTTGTAGTAAGGAATCGTCCAGAAGTCGGCAATATCCTTGCCACCGATGGCGACCACGACGGCGCGGTTGAAAGCACCGTGAGCGGTGATGAGCACGTTGTGACAGGTGGGGTCAGCCTGCAGGGGCAACAGACGGTCGGTGATGAACTGACGGGCACGATCCACGAGGTCGGAGAAATTCTCGGCTCCCGCGGGGGCTTTATACAGCTCGGGGTGCCAAAGACAGTCGTAGAGCGGGTGCTCGGGATTGTTGGCAACGTCGGCAATGAGCGTGCCTTCGTAGCTGCCGAAGCTGAACTCCTTGAGGCGGTCATCGACCTCCACGGTGATGTTGTCGCGCCCGCGGAGCAAGATATCCGCCGTCTCTTTAGCACGCACCAAGGGACTGCTGAAGACGCGGTCGTAGGGCACGCGGGGCATAGCGTCGCGCGTCACGGCGGCGATTTCACGCCCATAGTCGTTGAGGGGGATGTCTATCTGCCCCTGGAAGCGTTTCTGCTTGTTCCACGGTGTCTCGCCGTGGCGTATCATATAGATCTTCATAGATGTGATGAATGATTGAGAGTGATTGAGCGATAATAGAGCAGTGTGGGCACATCATTCATTCAAGCCCTGCAACACGGGCACCACCTTCTCGAGGGCATTGCTTCTGGAGCCCTTGATGAGGACGGTGCCGAGCAGGTAGCGCAGCGCTTCGGTGTCGGCACAGAGGTCCGCCACGGTGTCGTAGCAGCGCACGGTGCGGGTGGCACCCATGCGGAGCAGTTCGTCGTGGGTGAGTGAGGCAAAGGCGGTGCGCATCTCGCTGCCCACCAAGAAGATGTCGCCAAAGGGACTCTCAGACAGGTAGTGCAACAAGCGGCGGTGCTCAGCCTGCGACTCGGCACCGAGTTCACCCATGTCGCCCAAGATGAGGCGCTTGTGCGGGTCGGTGTTCAGCTCGAAGCTGCGCAGGGCAGCCATCATGCTGTCCGGATTGGCATTGTAGGCATCGAGAATGAGGGTGAGGCTCTGACCGACGGGCATCAGCTGCGAACGCATATTGCCCGGGGTGTAGGCCTCGAGGGCGGCGCGGATGTCGGCGGTGGTGACCCCGAAATGATGACCCACGGCAGCGGCTGCCACCATGTTGAGCAGGTTGTAGGCTCCCACCAAATGGGTCTGCACCTCAGCCTCCTCGCCCTCCACGCTGAGCATGAGGCGCAGCAACGGCGAGGCGGAAAGGGTGCGACCGCTGACGGGTGCCGTGGCATCGGGCTCCACACCGTAAGGCACGGTGGGCAGCCCCTCGGCATGTTGCACCAAATGGGGATTGCCCACGTTGACGAAGGCGGTGCCGCCGTCGCGGCGCAGCGAGTCGTAGAGCTTGGTCTTGGCTGCCACTACCCCCTCGAACGACCCGAAGCCGAGCAGGTGCCCCTTGGCAACGGTGGTGATGAGTCCGAAGTCGGGGTGAACGATGTCACAGAGTTCGGCTATATCCATGGGGTGGTTGGCTCCCATCTCGACAATGGCGACCTCGTGCTGCGGCGTGACGCTGAGCAGTGTGAGCGGCACACCGATGTGGTTGTTGAGGTTGCCCACCGTGGCTGCCACCCGATATTTGCGGCTCAACACGGCGGTGAGCAACTCTTTGGTGGTGGTCTTGCCGTTGGTGCCGGTGATGCCTATCACGGGCACGGGGTGTTGCCACGTGCGGAACTGAAGGCGATGGTGGGCGGCAAGTTGCTGCAAGGCGGTGAGCACGTCGGGCACCAAGAAGTAGTTGCCGTGCTGCCCCGGGGCGGGGGTGCCCCCGTCGGTGCGCTGACCGACAGCGTCGGCGGGAATGACTGTGGCATCATCGACCACCGCCAAGGCGCACCCCGCAGCGAGCGAGGCGGCAGCGTAGGCATTGCCGTTGAAGTTAGCCCCCTTGAGGGCGAAGAAAAGGCTGCCGGCAGGACAGTGGCGGCTGTCGGTAGTGACCTGTGGGTGAGACAGGTAGAGCGCATAGAGCGCGGGGATGAGTGCAGTGGGTGTCATTGCCTTAGAAGAAGTGACGTATGGAGGCTAATGTGTGGGTGAGGCATTGCTGCGTGGCGGAGTAGATGCCCTCGGGTTCGAGGCGGTCGATGTGAAGTGTGCCCGACACGTGGATGATTTGGTCTTTCTCTGCCACCAAACCGACGTGGACGATGCGACCGTCGCGGCTGAAGAAGGCGAGGTCGCCGGGCTGACGCTGCTCAAAGGGCACCTCGGTGCCGCACTCAGCTTGCTGCGACGCGTCGCGCGGCAGGGTGATGCCGATGAAGCGGAACAGCGTCTGGGTGAAGCCGGAGCAGTCTGTGCCGAAGGCGGAACATCCGCCCCACAAGTAGGGCACGTTGAGCAGGAGCTGCGCCTGTTGCAGCAAGAACTTGACGCAGGCGGGGCGCGACATGGTGGTGGCGGAGATGGGCATCACGTAGGCCGACGGCGAGGTGTCGAAGCGGCACTGCTGCATGACGAAGGTGATGCCTGAGTCGTCGAGGTTGTAGATGCGGCTGCCCCACGAGAGGAAGGCGGGACCCGTGGCACCGTTTTCGCTCTTCTGCACAGGGGTGAAAGGCATGCGCAGCAGGGGTGCGCCGGCTGTGCTTTGCAGATAGCGGCGATATTCCACCTCGGTGAGCTTGGTGGCGGTTTTCCAATCTATCCACCCGCCGTAGTTGTCTACGTCACGCACCACGTGAAACCAGTGCGGACACTCGTCGTCGATGCGGAATGTGTCGCCAAACAGCAACTGACCTACCATCTCGGAGCGCTCTGAGGCTTCAGCGCGCATGGGGATGTAGGGTTGCAAACAAATAGCATATTGCGTCATATAGGGTTGTGTATGTGTTGTGTTGGGGCAGGGTGCGCGCGCGGCGCTGTGGCTGCCCTGTGAGTTATTTTCTTTTGCTTCAGCAGCGCGCCGTTCAGAAGCGCGCCGCAAGGTCGTCGAGCGAGAGTTGCGAGATGACGGTCTTGCCGTCGGGCGTGTAGGCGGGCATGGGCAGCTCGTGGAGCTGTGTGACGAGGTGCTTCATCTCGTCGGGGCTGAGGGTGTGCCCGTAGCGTATGGCTTCGCTCTGCGCCATCTTGAGCGCCAAGGCTTTGTCGAGTTCTTCGCGCACACCGCCTTCGTGCTGGCGGGCGGTGTCGATCATGTCGTGCACCAAGGCCGAGACATCGGCTTTATCCGCCTCGGCGGGGAGCCCGTTGACGGCATAGGTGGAGCCGCCCAACGAGTCGATGTCGAAGCCGATGCGTTGCAGCTCGGGCAAGATGAGCTCGAGCAGGGGGAGGTCCGCCGCCGGCACTTCGACGGTGACGGGGAAGAGCAGAGCCTGCGAGGTGCCTTGCTGCGCACTGAGGCGCTGCATGATGCGGTGGTAGAGCACGTTGATGTGGGCGCGGTGCTGGTCGATGAGCTGCAAGCCCGTGGCTGAGGTGCTGACGATGTAGCGCCCGGCAACCTGCTCGTAGTGGGCATCGGCGGGAGCGGCAACGGCGGGCGGCAACGGTATCTCGCGGTCGCGCGAGGGCAGGGTGACGGTGACCGC
>CAZBWT010000053.1:3786-12539 GCA_964495625.1 uncultured Prevotellaceae bacterium
CGGCGGGCGGCAACGGTATCTCGCGGTCGCGCGAGGGCAGGGTGACGGTGACCGCTCCGCCGCCCAAGGCGGAGCTTGCGGGGATGGTTTGGCTCTGACTTTTCGAGCCGCCGCCCAAGGCGGAGCTGAGGCGCTGACTGCCGCCGG
Source organism: uncultured Prevotellaceae bacterium (assembly GCA_964495625.1). GTDB lineage: Bacteria > Bacteroidota > Bacteroidia > Bacteroidales > UBA3663 > Liminaster. The sequence continues at coordinate 3,934 of CAZBWT010000053.1, forward strand.
AGGTGCGACCTATGGCAGAGGGCAACTCGGTGTAGTTGTCGCTGACGGTGGTGGTGCCGGGGTGGTCTTTGGCGGCTGTGAAGTCGTCGTATGCCACCTCCCAATGGCTCAGGTTGGGGTCGCGGCGGAAGGGGTTATAGTCTGACGTGAAGACGGGTTGCGGTGCCGCCGGCGTTTCGGTGCTGACCCCGGCGGAGGTGACCTCCATGGCGGGGATATCCGGCGCGTCGGTCTGATCGAAGTCGATGCTGGGCACGGCGTTGAATTTGCCCAATGCCTCGCGCACCGATGCCATGAGGATGTGCCAGCGGGCATTCTCGTTTTCGAACTTGATCTCGGTCTTGGTGGGGTGAATGTTCACGTCGATGGTGGCGGGGTCTACGGTGAGGTAGAGGAAGTAGTTGGGCTGTTCACCTTCGCCCAAGATGTCGCCATAGCACTCCATGACTGCCTTGTGGAAGTAGGGGTGCTTCATGTAGCGGTTGTTGACGAAGAAGTATTGCAAGGCTCCCTTTTTGCGCGCCGACTCGGGTTGCCCCACAAAGCCGCCCACGGTGAGGAGTTCGTTGTCGACCTGCACGGGCAACAGCTGCTGACCAATGGTCTTGGCGAAGAGCGAGGTGATGCGCTGGCGCAGGGGGGCGGGGGGCAGTTGCAGCATCTTCACGTCGTTGTGCGTCAGGGTGAAGCCCACCTGCGGGTTGGCAAGCGCCACGTGTTGCAGTTCGGTGATGATGTTGCTCAGCTCCGTTTGGTTGCTCTTGAGAAACTTGCGGCGGGCAGGGACGTTGAAGAAGAGGTTGCGCACGGCAAAGTTCGACCCGACGGGACACGACACCTCTTCCTGGCACTGCACTTCGCAGCCCGACAAGATGAGGTGCGCACCATATTCGTCTTCGGCGCGACGCGTGCGCAGATCCACCTCGGCTACGGCAGCAATGGAGGCGAGTGCCTCGCCGCGGAAGCCCATGGTGTGGAGGGCAAAGAGGTCCGCCGCCTGTCGGATCTTCGAGGTGGCGTGGCGCTCGAATGCCATGTGGGCATCTTTGGGCGACATGCCGCACCCATTGTCGATGACCTGTATCAGCTCTCGACCTGCCTCGCGCAACACCACTTGTATGTCGGTGGCATGCGCGTCGATGGCATTTTCGAGCAGCTCCTTGATGACCGAGGCGGGACGCTGCACCACTTCGCCGGCAGCGATTTGACTCGCCACGGTGTCGGGCAACAGATGTATTATATCAGACATGGCTCTTGGGTTAATGCAGTAGTTGTTACTTGTTCAATCAGCTTTCTTGTTCAAGAAGTTTACTTCAAGAGAAAGTAGAGCGCCACAATAAGAACGATGAGCCACACGGCTATCTTGACGTTGCGGTTAGAGCCGCCGGGGTTGTCGCTCTCTTTGCGTTTTTTGAGGTGGGTGGTTTGGCGCACGAACGAGCCGCGCAACGACTCTTCGGCATTGAATTCCTCGTCGTCGAGCTGACCGAGTTCGCGCTTGATGCGACGCACTCGCGCCTCGAGCTCGTCTTTGCGCGGGTTGGAGTAGTAAGGTTGGCGCTCGAAGTGTCGCGGCTTGCGCGTTGTGAATATACTCATCGGGGTTATAGGGTTTAAGGCAGCCCCGACATGCGTGTGTGTCATGCCGGGGACTGCCATGGGTTATCAGGGTGGTTAAGGGCAACTACACAGTGTATGAACGCGCTTAGTAGCCGTTGAGTTCATCGCTGTCGAAGAGCTGCTGATATTCTTGACGGTCTTCGCTCTTCATGCGCACGTCGCGAAACACGTCGGCGGGACTCGTGGGACGCAGGTATTCCATCCAGCGGAAGTTGTCGAGGTAGAGGATGTCGGGCTTCACCAAGGGCAAGGGGGTGAGCGAACCGACCACTTCGGGCCAGACGCGCAGCTTATCCATCTTGCCCTCTTGGAACCACACCGAGAGGTAGTTGCCAATCATCTGGTTGAGCCCGATGAGGGTCTTGTCTGACTCCTGCGGGTAGTAGATGATCTTGACGTTGCCCTCCATATCCATTTGCCGCACCTTCGACGAGTCGAAGTAGCAGACTAAGGCTTTGCCGCTGATTTGGTCGTAGAAGGTGGAGTCTTTGTGCTCGATGAGGAAGGCGTAGTCGTGCACCATGGCACGCTGCACCCCGCTATCCGCCATCTTGACGAAGATGGTGTCGCCGGTGATTTGGTAGCTCTCGTTCCACATGATGGGGTTGCCCATGAAGGTGGCTATGGAGTCGGCTCCGGAGAAGATGAGCGAGTCGCAAACGCCCTGCAGGTCGGTGCGGTAGTAGCGCACGGAGTAGTAGGCAGAGGCGTAGCGGATGCTGTCGAGGGTGTAGGCCTTGAGGGTGTCGGCGTGCAGGTAGAGGGTGTCGCCGTCAGAGAACTCCATGCCGAGGGCATGACCCGTGGCCATGATGTATTGGGTGGAGTCGTCGTAGTAGACGTAGTCCGCCAAGAGCTTGGCACTGTTGAGGGTGTCACACATCTCGGCATGACCAAACACCTCGCCGATGCCGTTGAGGCGGTCGTAGCGCATGGAGTCGCCCGTGGCGAAACGCCCTTTGCTGTAGACCTGCGAGCGGTGGTAGAGGCGCGCAAAGTCGGTTTGCGTGTTGTAGTAGCCGAGGTCGGTGAGGATGTAGGCGGTGTCAGAGACGATGCGCGAGGATCCGTTGAGCTTGGCGATGGAGGTGACGAGGTCGTAGCTGAGCGTGTCGGAGTAGATGATGACACGGGGCGGCAGGGCTTCGTCGTCGGGGTCGAGCGAGGCGTGGGGCGGCTCACGCTGCGCCAAGATGGAGTCGCGACGGTTCATGTAGAACTCGGGGATGGAGTCGCCGTCGTCGGGCAACGGGGCTATCTCCTGCCCTATCTCGAGACCGTCGGCATTGAGCTCGGGCTTCCGGTGGCTGTAGTCGTAGGAACGGAGCTGCACGTTTTGCAGGAAGTTTGCCGTCTTGGTGGCGGGGTAGTACCACCCCTGCTCGGAGAGGAGGTGGTTTTGCGGGTCGACGAGCACACCGCTGTTGTAGTAGTTGGCTTGCTGGGCAAAGCGGTCGTAGTCGAGGTAGTCGGTGTAGAGGATGGCATCGTTGTGCACCAGGCGGACGTTGTCGCGCAGACGGGCATAGCCGGTGTTGCCGTCGTAGTAGAGGCTGTCGCTGAAGATGTAGAGGCTGTCGCCTTGCTCGAAGCGAACGTTGCCGAAGGCATCCATCGAGTTGGTGCGTTCGTAGAAGTAGGCACTGTCACAATACATGTAGGCACTGTCTTGACGGAAGCGCACGTCGCCGCGCAAGATCTGGTAGTCGGCACTCTGCTGCTTGTTGAAGCTGAGGGTGTTGGCATGCTCGAGGTAGATGCGACGGTTGCCGGATGCCGGGGTCTGGGGCGCAGCGGTCTGTGTGGCTTGCGTCTGGGGCGCGGCGGTCTGTGCCGAGGCATCTTGCGCCTCGACAAATCCGCTGCTTAGCCCGCCAAGGGCAAGCACGGCGACTGCAATGAGGGAGGTGTGGCGGTGTGTCATCACTTCACCCAACCCGGGTATTTAAATTCACACTGGTTCCAGCCGTCTTTGATGCGGACGTAGGTCTCGCGCTGTTTGCGACGGATGAAGTCGTCGATGATGATGTTCATGCAATGGTCTTCGTAGAGCGACTTGATGACCTGGTAGTCGTCATAGAAGTTGGCTTTGTGACCTTCGTAGCGGGCCTTGAGGCGCACGATGGCGACTTTATCCCGACCGGTGCGGTCTTTCATGAAGAAGGGGGCGGAAACTTCGCCGGGCTGCATGGTGTTGATTTGGCGGGCCACCTCGGCGGGGAGCTCGTCCATCTGCAGGCGCGAACCGTTGTTCTCGCTCTTCATCAGACCGCCGCTGTTGCGGGTGTCTTTGTCGTGCGAGAGGTAGCGTGCGGCTTCTTCGAAGGTGAATTTGGCGGAGTCGAGCTGCGCCTTGAGGGTATCCATAGCCAAGCGTGCGTCGTTGAGTTCTTTGTCGCTGACCTTGGGTGTGAGCAGGATGTGACGGAAGTTGGCACGGTCGCCGCGGCGCTCAATGAGCTGGATGATGTGGTAGCCGAATTCGGTCTCGACGATTTTCGACACTTTCTTGGGGTCGGTGAGCTGGAATGCCACCTGGGCGAACTCGGGCACGAAGGCAGAGCGGCTCTGGAAGCCCATCTCACCACCGTTGGTGGCGGAACCGGGGTCTTCGGAGTAGAGGATTGCCAAGGTGCTGAACTGACTCTCGCCCGAGGTGATGCGACGGGTGTATTCGCGCAGGCGACTCTTGATGTCGTCGATGGTGGCTTGCGCCACCTTGGGCTGGAAGGTGATGATTTGCACTTCAACCTGCGTGGGCACATAGGGTACGCTGTCGGCGGACAGCCCCTGGTAGTAGCGACGCACCTCGGCGGGTGTGACGGAGACATCTTCGGTGAGCTTGCGACGCACCTGCGACACGAGGTTCTGGTTGCGGATGTTGGTGCGCCATTCCTGACGGATGTCGGCAATGCTCTTATCCATATATTCTTCGAGCTTTTCTTTTGAGCCGACTTGTGAGATGTACATGTTGAGCTGGGCATCGACCTGGGTGTCGACCTGCTCGTCGGAGACGGTGATGCTGTCGAGCTCCGCCTGGTTGAGGAAGAGCTTCTGTATGGCTAACTGCTCGGGGATGACGCAGTAGGGGTCGCCGTCAATCTTCTCGCCCTGGTAGAGCATGCGCATGCGCTGGTTTTCTACGTCGGACTTGAGGATGGCTTCGTCGCCGACGATCCAGACGATTTCATCGACTACGTTGCCGGCTGTCTGTGCCGTTGCCGACATCCAGCCGCCTATTGCGCTACAGAGCGCCAAACATGTTGCTGCTATTTTCATTGAGTAATGTATATGTGGGAAGTGTATGTGTTCTGTCGTTAGGGATTTTGTTGCCGCAAGCTTCACTGCACCGTGTCGGTGGCGGCAATGACGACGACTTTCTTTTTGATGCCTTCGTCGTAGAGCCGCTGCAGGAGGTCTTGCCGATAGCGCTGCCGCTTGCGTCGCAGCAGTTGGTCGCGCAGGTCGGGCAGGACGTATTCGTAGGGCTTCGATTCGCCGGCGGCACGGTAGTCTTTGACGAAGAGCAGGTAGGTGTAGAGGCTGTCGGTGGCCTCGACCAAGGTGCCTTTTTGCGACAACCGGCTCGCCGCCGTGCCCTCGGCGGTGGTGGGGAGCTTGGCAAGCACGGCATCTACATCCACCCAACGCTGAAAGAAGTTGTCGTAGGTGGCGGCTCGCTGCAGGCAGTAGGTGTCGATGAGTTCTATCTGGTCGGCTTTGCCTTGCTGCAGGTCGCGCAGGTTGCGGCGCAGGTCGTCGAGCTGCGGGGCTGAGGTGAGGGTCTTGACGTAGAGCCCTTGCATGACGGGGCGCTCTAACTTGAGGCGCGAGGCTTGCCGCTCGTAGAGGGTCCAGCACTCGTCGTCGCTGATGTCTTGCACCTGCTTCTCCATCCACTGCTGTTCGTAGGTGCGGGCTATGAGGGTGCGCCGATATTCTGCCACCTGCTCGTCAATCTGCTTGAGGTTTTTGAGGTGGTGCACGCCCTGGCGGTAGAGCAGCTGCTCATCGACCCACGAGCGGATGTATTGCTGCGCGTAGGCGATGCTGTCGGCAGCACTAAGCCCGGCAGGCATGGCGGAGCGTAGTTCGGGGCGCGTCAGCTTTTCGTCGCCTACGCGCGCCAATACTACATTATCTATATAGGGTATCGGTCCTTGGCACGACGTGCAAAGACCGACACCCATGATGATGTTTAACAGGAGTGGTTTGATGTTCACTTTCTCAATTTGTCTAATTCCTTTTGGTTGATGACCACGGGATATTTGGCACGGAGCTGAGCTACCCACTCGGCTTCGAGTTCGGTTTGGTAGTCGGCTACGACCGAACCGCGCACGTCGTCGGCGCACTCGGGTCCGTCAGGCAAGATCTTGCCAAAGGTCATCAGCACAGGCATCTCAGGCTTGGGCGAGCAGGTGGTGCGGCACTTGAGTTGCTGCACATCGACGGCTTCGTTGTCGCCACGTTTGAAGATGCCGTTGACGATGTGGAAGGGCGGCTTCTTGGTGTTGGGCACCAAGGTGCTGTCTGTCAACACACGCGAGCGAACAAGGTCGCTGGCGCGGAGGGCATCGTTGCCAACCTCGGCATAGATGTCTTTGAGGGTTCCGATGAGGGCTGAGTCGTCGGCACATTCAACGAAGGCACCTTTGAAGCGGGGCTCGTCCCAGCCATAGCGGCTGCGGTTGCGATTAAAGAAGGCTTCGAGACCGGTGGTGTCTGCCGAGGCTTTATCCCACACTTCGGTGGTGGCTACGTCGAAGAGCAAGATGCCGTCGTGATATTCGTGATAGAGGTTGCGGAAGTCTTCGTATTTGTCTTCGAGGCGACAGTCTTCGTAGTTGAGTATCACGGCATCTGCCCAATCGGCGAGGGCTGCCTCAACGTCCATGTCGGCGGGATGCAAGCCGTTGGTGGTTACGTAGTCGGCAAATTCTTCGGGCAGGGAGCTTTGTTTCTTATCCCACTTCAAGAGGGGCTTCTTCATGGCGCGGAGCTTGGCGCAGTAGTCTTCACGCGAAAGGGTGGTGTCTGCCGCCAAGGCAATGACTTGCGCCTTGACTTTAGCCTGGAACCGGGGATTGTATTCGCTCTTGAGTCCGTCGATGAATTTCTTGTGGGCGGCGGCAGCACGCTCGGGGTCGCGACTCAGTCGCTCTTTGATCTGGGCGCGTGTGTCGTCGGTTACCTCAGCCTGGTCGCGCTTGTCGATGAGGCGCAGGATGTGCCAGCCGTAGGCTGTGGGGAAGGGACGGGTGTAGTCGCCTTTCTCTTTGAGGGCAAAGGCTTGGTCGAGCCATTCGCGCGGGAAGCCCGACGAGGCATCGAGCCAGGGGTATTCACCACCGTCGCGGGCAGTGTATGAGTCGTCGGAGTTGGTGCGCGCCAGTTCGGCGAAGTCGGCTCCGTTGCGCAGCAGTTTGTAGAGCGAGTCGATGGCGGCACGGGGTGACTGCGCTCCCTCTGCCAAGGGTCCGCGCTGGTTCATCTTCATGATGTGCGCCACACGCACTTCACCCTGCGAGGGCTGACGGTCGTAGACCTTGATGAGGTGGTAGCCGAAGCGTGAACGGCACACCGAGAGCTGACCTACGGGGGTGTTGTAGGCTGCCGTCTCGAAGGGGTAGACCATCTGCATGGATGAGAAGTAGCCCAACCGGCCTTTGTTCTGGCGGGCAGAGGGGTCTTCTGACACGGCTTGTGCTAATGAGTCGAATGAGGCACCTGCCTCCACTTGGGCTTTGTATTCTAAGATTTTGGTTTCGGCTGCCTTGACCTGGTCGGCAGGAGCATTTTCGTTAAGGGCTATGAGAATGTGTGCGGCATCAATGCGCGTCTGCCGACGCTCGATGGCTTCGTTGACGACGGAGTCTTGCCACCCGGTCATCTCTAAGTAGGGTTGTGCTAATTGGGAACGGTAACCGGCTAATTCCGAACGGTAGTCGGCTGTGGTGTCGATGCCGCGGCTTACTGCCTCGGCTACCTTCAACTTGTAGTTGATGAAGAGGTCTACATACTCATCGAATGATTTCTCTTCGGCTATCTCCGCGCGGTTGTTTTTGTTATAGAAGTACTCAAATTCCGATTTGTAGACGGGAGTACCATTGATTTTCATGACCACCGGTTCGCCATCTTTGGCCTGCACTCCGCTCGCAGCGGCTATTGTTAGCAAGGTCAAACTCCAAAATAATTTCATATCCTCTTTTTAACTAAATAGTTTAATATGCGCTATCCATGGAAGCTCACCGCTTGGGATGCCTCACAAATGAGCGTGGCAAAGATAAAGAAAAAACATTTACTGAACGCTCGGCACCTCTGATTATTGCGTTTTTTAACGACGAAAGCCCCGCTAAACAGATATTTAGCTGCATACCACCGAAATATCACGGCTGAAAGTTGGTGCGTATGGCGGGAATGAGCTATATTCGCGCAAAACTCTGAACGACAATGACAAACTTTCATGACTTAGCGATGCACCGTCGGAGCTATCGCAAATATACGGGTCAAGCTCTTAATCCCGACGACGTGAAGACTATTCTCGAAACGGCTCTGATGGCTCCCGCCGGCAAGCGCCGCAACCCTTGGAATTTCATCGTGGTGGAAGATAAGGAGGTGCTCAACGCACTCTCGACTGCAAAGGACGGCGGTGCCGGTCCGATTGCCAACGCCGCAATCGCCATCGCCTTGGTGGCTAACCCCGAGGAGTCGGATACCTGGGTGGAGGATCTGAGCATTGCGGCTGTCATGATTCAGTTGCAGTGCGCCGACTTGGGCTTGGGCTCGTGCTGGATTCAGATGCGCGGCAGGTTCGATGCCGAGGGCGTGGCTGCCGAAGAGAATGTGCGCCGCCTGCTTGAGGTGCCCGCCGAGTATGAGGTGTTAGCTGTGATCTCTATCGGTTACCCCGACGAGGAACGCAAGCCCTACGACCCCGAGAAGCTGCAGTGGGAAAAGGTGCACGTGGGGAAGTTTTAAGACTGAAC
>CAZBWT010000054.1:0-3682 GCA_964495625.1 uncultured Prevotellaceae bacterium
TCATAGCCTCGGCGATGAGCTTACCGATCTCCTCGTCGTTGTTGGCGCTGATGCGAGCCACGTTCTCAATCTTGCTGTAGTCGTCGCCGATTTCTTCAGACTGAGCCTTGATGCTCTCAACCACCTTGGCTACCGCCTTGTCGATGCCGCGCTTCAAGTCCATGGGGTTAGCGCCGGCAGTGACATTCTTCAAGCCCACGCCGATGATGCTCTGAGCCAACACCGTGGCGGTTGTTGTGCCGTCGCCGGCATCGTCACCGGTCTTGGAGGCAACCTCCTTGACGAGCTGAGCGCCCATGTTCTCAAAGGGATCTTCAAGCTCTACCTCCTTAGCCACCGAAACACCGTCTTTGGTGATGTGGGGAGCGCCGAACTTCTTCTCGATGATCACGTTTCTGCCCTTAGGGCCGAGAGTGACTTTCACAGCGTCAGCCAAAGCGTCAACGCCGTTCTTCAGCAAGTCACGAGCATCTGTATCGAATTTAATAATCTTAGCCATAGTTGTATGTGTGTGTTTAAAAATAATCTGTGTTTAATTTCCGTCTTTTAAGATTAGCCGATGATGGCGAGCAAATCGCTCTGACGCATCATCAAATACTTCGTGCCCTCAAACTCGAGCTCCTGACCGGCATATTTGCCATAGAGCACAACGTCGCCGGGTTTCACGGTCATAGCTTCATCCTTAGTGCCGCCACCGCAGGCAATCACTTCACCCTTCAAAGGCTTCTCCTTTGCAGACTCGGGGATGATAATGCCGCCAATGGTTTTTTCTTCAGCCGGAGCGGGCTTAACGAGTACTCGGTCGGCAAGTGGTTGAATTTTCATAGTTGTAAATGTTTTTATTAAGTTAGACTTTAGTTTTATGCTTATGCTTGGTGGAGGTGCCTTCAGTGGCGCGTCCGCCAATAAGGGATACAAAAGCTGTGCCAAACTCAAAACACATGTCGTTTTGTCAAAATGGCAGAGGTGTGGCAAGCCTCTGACAGAAAAGCAGTGTCACCGCCCGTCTGAGTGCAGACGAGCGGTGACACCGTATTCTTTTCTTTCTTAAATCTTATATGTAACGTCACCCCATCAACCAAGGAATGCCAACAGCACACCGGCGGCGACAGCCGAACCGATGACACCGGCCACGTTGGGACCCATGGCATGCATGAGCAGATAGTTCGAGGGGTCGTACTTCAGACCCACCTCCTGCGAGATGCGGGCGGCATCGGGCACGGCGGAAACGCCGGCATTGCCGATCAGGGGGTTAATCTTGTTGCCCTCCTTCAAGAAGAGGTTGAAGAACTTCACGAAGAGCACACCCGAGGCTGTGGCAACCAAGAACGAGAGGGCACCCAAGCCGAACACCTTGAGCGAGTCTGGGGTCAAGAAGGTGGAAGCCTGCGTTGAGCAGCCCACGGTGAAGCCCAAGAGGATGGTCACGATGTCGATGAGCGGACCGCGTGCCGTTTCGCACAGACGCTTCGTCACGCCGCACTCCTTCAAGATGTTGCCGAAGAAGAGCATGCCGAGCAACGGCAGACCCGACGGAATGATGTAGCACGTCAGCAACAAGCCCACAATGGGGAAGATGAGTTTCTGCTTGTGGCTCACGGCTCCCGGAGCCTTCATGCGTATCAAGCGTTCCTTCTGCGTGGTGAGTGCCTTCATAATCGGCGGCTGGAACACGGGTATCAGCGCCATGTAGCTGTAGGCAGCCACCGCAATGGCACCCATCAGGTGGGGAGCCAACTTAGAGCTGAGGAAGATGGCTGTGGGACCGTCGGCACCACCGATGATGCCGATGGCACCTGCCTCGCGGGGGTCGAAACCGAGTGCCAACGAAAGCATGTAGGCCCCAAAGATGCCGAACTGAGCGGCAGCGCCCACCAACACGAGCTTCGGGTTGGCAATCAACGCCGAGAAGTCGGTCATGGCACCAATGCCCAGGAAGATGAGCGGCGGATACCACCCCTGCTTCACACCGCCATAGAGGATGTTCAACACCGAGCCTTCTTCATAGATGCCGATGCGCAACCCGGCTTCGAGCGGAAAGGGGATGTTGCCCACCAAGATGCCGAAGCCGATCGGTATCAAGAGCATTGGTTCAAAACGTTTGGCAGCCGCCAAGTAGATGAAGATGCAGCCCACGATGGTCATGATGATGTTGCCCCATTCGCAGTTTGCAATGCCGGTGTAGCTCCACAAATACTGGAGGTTGTCACCGAAGAAGGTTAATAGATTCTGGGAATTATCCATGTTTTTGCACTAATGTTTTTCAAACAGGTTTTTCAAATAGCGCCGCAAAGATATGCAAAAATTAATAAAGTTATACAAACGATAGCGTTTTTCATTGTGCAGACACAAAACACCCCGCGCCGCGGCGGCGCAAGCCGTCAGGGCGCGGGGTGTTGAATTGTTCAGTTATTTAGCCCACAGCTGATATGCCACTCTAAACGTCAGCACGGGGTAGACCTTAAACTTTTTGATGAGGTCTACATAATCGCCGGGGTGACCGTAGACGGTCTGCAGGTCTGCCAAGTCGGTGCCGTCATGCGTCACAATCTGCGGCACACCGCCCCAGAAGAGGGCACCGCAGTCCACACCGTAGTTCAACCGCTTGGAACCGCCCAAGGCATCGGTGAAGCCCAAGCCCAAATAGGGGCGGAAGCGGTTCACCTTGACGCGCGCCGAGACCATGCTGTGCTCGTCGGGCTCCATGAAATAGGTGGTGCCGTCTTTGTGCACACCCACGTTGATGCCCATGCGACCGTATGACGAAATCTTCTCCTCCAACTCGGGGGTGAGATAAAGTCCCGTCTCGCCCACCGTGACGAGGGGTTCGCCTTCGAGCACCTTGTCATACATCTTATTATAGATGGTGACACCCATCAGCGTAGCCACCTCCGAGGTGGTGTTCTCCGCCTTAGCCACGGTCGACGAGCCCAAATAGAAGCCTGCCGTCACCGTCCAACGACGGTCTTGCGGAATGGGGTGTACATCCACCAAAAACTTGAAGTTGGCAAAGCTGGGGCGACCTTTCATCTTCACGTAGTCGTTAATCTGCAAGCCGGTCATCTCCTCCATCTTCGAGGCCAGGCGGTGGAAGCGACTCTCCACCACATTGCCGTTCTCATCGACGGTGGGACCGTCATTCTCGCCCAACTGCACCCCGAACTTCATGTCATAGCTGAACTTGGGCACATACGACACACCGGTGCGTATGCCTACCACCTTGCCTAATCGTGCGCCTAAATCCACGCCCACGCCGTCTGTACCGGCTGACACTGCTAAATCTAACTTCTGGGCTTGCATGGGCAGTGCCACGCATGCCAAGGCTGCTATACATAATGCTCGGAACTTACTTCTCATCTTTTATCTAACTGGGTGTAATATGTCGTCTCTCTCTTGTTGCGGGCGTGCGTACACACCGACGCTATGATATAAACGCAGCTATCGGCAATTTATTTTAATTAGACTAATTTTATGACCTAATCTTATCTAATCCACGGTCTATTCGGCAACCTTACTTCACAACCACCTTCTTGCCTGCCTTCACATACACACCGGCGGGCAAACCTTCGGTGGTGAGGGCATTGCGACGCACGCATGCGCCGGTGAGGCTGTAGATGTCGGCTGCCTGAGTCTGCGCGTCACCCACCACTTCGATGATGCCGTTCGGATCGTTCGGGTCAAC
>CAZBWT010000054.1:3782-6594 GCA_964495625.1 uncultured Prevotellaceae bacterium
TCAACCGGATCAACGGGAGTCTCTGTGGCGGTGAACTCAGTCACCAACTTCAGTTCGTCGGGGGTATCGGCGGGCACCTTCAAATAGGCTTTGTTGGCGGGCAACCATTCGATGCTGCTCTTCACGAAACCTATAGAGCCGTCGGCAGTAACGCCAAGCATACGCATCGTGGTGGCATCATAAGCGGTGCGGTTATAGTGTGCATTGCTCGGGTTAGACCTATTGGTAAAGAAGTAAACACCGCCCAAAAGATTAGCGGCGGGCAACGAAGCCGTGGCATCTTGAATGTTCAAGCGGTTGTTGGCGGGGTCGGCAGACGAGCACTCAATCAGCACGGCGGTGCCGGCGGGCACTAAGTCTGTCACCTCTTTCAACAAGGCTTCTCCCCCTTTCACCTCCGAGATGATATAAGCCTTCATCCCCTCTGAAGCACATGTGAAGGGGAACGACGCATACAAGGTAGCATAATATTTGCCGTTCACCAACGTGTCCGGCTGAATGCCGAAATAATTGTCGCCTTCGGCTGTTACGGGCGTAATATACCACTTGCGATAATCGCCGCTACCGGTCTGACCCAAATTGCCTTTGTCAATCGAGGTAGCTTTCTCCGTTTCGCAAAGGTAGATGGCGGTTCCTGCATACGAAGCATAGGCGGCATAAGTGCCGTCGCTATAGGCATATATATTTACATAGTGACCAATGATGTCATGGATGCCCGTGCCTTGACCCTTGATGTCATAAGCGCTGCCACCCACCGACTGAATGTAGATGACCGATGACGGGTCGCAAGCAGCCTTGTCAAAACCTTTCCAAAGCTGAACGGCTTGCATGTCGGCTGTAGTGGTGTTATAGTTGATGCTGCCATGATTGTCGATGACGTAAGCATAACGTCCCGACCCGCAGTTTTGCAGGCGATAATAGCCATTGCCATTGAGTTGAGCCATGGCAGAAGCGGCAAGGGCAGACATCAATAATGTAGTGTAGAGATTTTTCATCAAATTGAATAATTTAGAACAACGAAGCAATTTAAACTTAAAGGTAACTTAAAAGTAATCAAAAGTGAGGTTGCGCACTTTGAGTGTGCAAAACAATCTCTTCTGCAAGCCACTACCCGAGGGGTGAGTAACTCACAGAAGAGATGTTTTCAGATTAATGAGATGTTTTTATTGCGAATCATTTTGCCACGCAAATAGACACGCGGTTCAACTCGCTGATGTCGAACGGCTGTTCGGTGTCGCCCTTGCTTGAAGAGGTGATGCGCGAGTCGTCGATGCCCAACTTCTTCAAAGCGTCTACCACAGCAGCGGCGCGGCGTTCTGCCAACGAAGCGTTGATGGTTGACGAACCGGTGCCGCGGTCAGCATAACCGGTAATCTCCACCTTAGCGTCAGAGTGCTTCTTCAAGAAGTCGGCAATCTCCTTCACCTTCACCATTTCTGCATCAGAAATCTTGGTGGTAGAAATCACGAAGAATACGTCGCGACGAATCTCGTCTGCGTGAACATCAACCGGCTTCTCGACAATCTTCTCAACAATCTTCTCGCGAACCACCTCAGTGGGCACGCAGCGCTCAACGGGCACAGACTTCGACGTGTGGGTCTTGCCGATGTTATACTTCACACCGGCCAAGCCGTTGAAATACCAGTCGGCATTGCCTGCCTTCTTTGAGTTGTAGTGGTCGTTCAAGACGTTGGCCTGAGCCTCGAGTCCGATGGACCAGTGGTCGGTGAGACGGAAGTCGATGTTGGCACCGAAGCGACCCTGGAAGAAGACCTTGTTGTCACGCCAGAGGAGTGACAACGACTTGCTGCCCGTAACGCTCTCGTAGTTGTTCACCTGGTTGTAGACGCGCTCTGCATCGTCGTTGTTGAAGGCGAAATTAGCGCCCACACCGGCAAAGATGCCCACGTTCACCACGCGGCGAGCGTTGTAACCTGCAATGAGGTTCGAGAGGTTCAACGTAACGTCGAGGTTGGGGGCAACGTAGTTCCACTTCCACGAATAGTCGCGGTCGATGGTCTGACCGCCCTTGCTCTGCCAAGCGTTCACACCCAAACGGAGACCCCACACCGGAGTGAAGTTATAACCGCCGAGGATTTGAGCTGTGGGAGAAATCAAGTCGCCGAAGTCCAACTCACCAAGGGTGTATTGAGCACCGAACTGAGCACCTACATAGAAGTGAGGATTAAACTCCTCTACAATCTTTGTATCTTCCTCCTGTGCGTAGGCACCGACAAAAGTCGATGCCAACACAGCAGTAAGACATAATTTATTCATTATTTTCATAATTGCCTAATGACTTAAATAGGGTTTGACATACCAATGCACTCAGCTATTACTTAACCTTAACGTAGTAGCGACGGAGAGAAATCTGTCCGAAGTAGTCTACAGCAGCGTAAGCAATCTCGTAAGTGTAGCCCTTATACTGTGAGTCGGTAGTGAGGAGCACCTGACGCTGCGTGCCGTCGATGACGGTGTTCATGAAGCGTTCGGGGTTGTTAGCCTTAGCCAAAGCAGCCTTGCAGGTAGCATCGCCGTCCTTAGCGCTCTTACCGTCTTTGTAGACGTTGGTAACAGCCACATACTTCTTATAGGCGGGAGCGAGCAACTCTGCCGAGTAAGAGGTTGCGAGCAACTCTGCAACCTGCTCACCGCTGCCGCTGACGTTGAAGACAGTAGGCATAGCCTTGGCTGCGCTCAACTGCATTGAAGTGCCGTCGGCAGCGTCATAGATCATGGTGGGCTGCAACTTGCTGTTGGCATTGCTGATGGCAGAAGTTACACGGTTCAAAACGCTGTTGATGCGTGTAGC
>CAZBWT010000054.1:6694-7837 GCA_964495625.1 uncultured Prevotellaceae bacterium
GTCGATGAGGGGCAAACGCTTGTTCAAGTAGCTGCTACCCAAGTTGACATCCTTCAAGAATGAATAAGACAAAGGCTTGATGGCAGTAGTGGCGATGCTATACTGTGAGAGCACTGCAACCTCTTTGTCTTCAGAGTTCGTCCAAGTAGCCTTAGCGCCATAGCGGGGCAATACACCGTTGATGCTCTGGTAAACCGTAGAAACGATGTTCGTCAAGTTGAACGTCTTGGTGTTCAAGATATCCTTAGCCAAAGTCTTGAACGTAGAGAGCTGGATGTTCGGCTTAGCCGAAGCGATGCCTTCAGACAAGAGTGTAGCGTCAGCTTCATAGAAGCCGTTGTTGTTGCCGGCACGAGTGTAACCGAAGGTCAACTCCTTGTCAGACTTCTTGATGTTAGACAACTGGATGGGTGAAGCATTGCCGGCGCTCGACTCCAAAATCAAAGTCTGACCGGTGAAGTCGATGGTTGAAGGATTGATGGTCAAGTAAATCTTACCTGCATTACCAACGTTGGTGTTCATGATGGTGGCATCAGTGCTAATAATCGTCTCAGCATTGAAGCCTACGAGAGCAGCATCAGCATCGGTGAAGTAATCGTCGCTGATGTAGTTAGCTGAGCTCACTGTGGGGAATACGAGATCGTCATCGCTCCACTGTGAACCATAGTAAGCTGCCAAGATGTTGGTCTGGATGCCGAAGGGCAAAGCCAAGTAACCGAAGATCGGGTCGTCAGTGCCCTGAATCAAGATGCCGGTAATCAAGTTCGACAAATCTTTCTGAACGTTGGCAACAACATTCGTTAAGTCTGTAAGAGCGTCCTGCAATTTAGCAATCTTAACGGCATTGGCTTTGATAGAATCTGCCAAGTGGTCGATAGAGTCTGCGTTATTTTTAATAGTCTCTTTCAATTCTTCCTTAACTTCAGAGATTGAATTCGTCAAGTCAACCTTAACCTGATTGGCAGAGTCTGCTGCTGCCTGCTTAGCAAATTCATAAGCCTTGTTCAAGTTGGCTGCTGCCTCATCGCGAACATTCGTGATGGAGTCTACCAAAGCATTAGACAAATTGATCACACTGGTGGTGTCAGCAGTTGCGCCCAAGAGAGTCTTGAGGTTGTTAATCTCAGTGGTGTGATTGCCCAC
>CAZBWT010000054.1:7937-12532 GCA_964495625.1 uncultured Prevotellaceae bacterium
GAATCGAGCTGCTCACCGAAGACGTTCACAACATTGCCGAGTGCATCGACATCGAGCTTCAAAGCTTCAGCCTTAGCTTTGGCAGTGAAGGCAGTGGCGTATGCCACGCGAGCAGAGTCAGCCACACCGCGAAGAGTGCCCTCAACAGTGCCCAACTTACCCTCGATGACATCCACACGGTTGGTCAAGGTGGTCAAGTCGGTTACGACACCGTCTAACGTCGTCTTGGTGGTATTAGCCAAAGTCAAAGCAGAGTCTGCTGTGCTCTGAGCTGCGTTGGCAGCGGCAAGAGCGCTGTCGGCAGTGGACTGAGCTGCAGCGGCTGCATTCTTTGCCTCGGTGATCAAGGTGTTGGCCTGGTCAATCTTCTGGGTCAACGATACGATGTCGTTGGTGTTCTGAGTGACCTGCGTCTGCAAGTTGTTAGCCAAGGTGCGAGCCTCTTTGGCAATAGCCAATGCCTCGTTGACAGCAGCCTGCGAAGCCACTACGTTGGCATACTCCTGTGCCCAATATGCCTTGAAGGCATCGTCGAAGCTTCCGCTCTTCAAAGTCTCTTTCCAAGCGTCAGAAACCTCGCACAAGCATTCTTTCTTACCCTCCAAGACCTTGATCTTGGCATCCAAATCGTTGACTTGTTCCTGCAGCGCCTGGCGCAAGGTTACCTGCTCAGATAACTCGCGGTCCAACACTGAAAACAAATCTGCATCGTTGTCTTTGCAAGAACTTACAAAGCCCGTCGTCAGCAAAGCAGCCGACAACAGCACTGCACTAAAAGTTTGTTTTTTCATTTTTGTGACTACTTATTTAATGGTTGTTTGTTTCTTATTTCATTCCACAGATACAAAATTGCGCTACTATACATATCTATATATAAAATATGTGACGTGAAATTGCGGCTTTTGCAACTGGCTATTTTGACTTCTAAGGTATCACTTTGCTTCGTTTGGTTTTATCATAGATGATCAGTAGGTTGCAAGAAACACAGACTGACTATTTCGCGGCAAATATATGTTATTTTTGATAATAGTGCGCAAAACTTTCAAAAAATTAAAGTGCCGAGTGCAAAAAATGTCGCACTGCGGCACTTTAATGTTTTGATTGGGTGTCAACTGCTTAGGCTTTGCCCCAAATTTTCTTAGTAATAAACCAACGGAAGCCGTGGCGTTCCTTATTTTCATCGCCGCTTTCGTAGCCATAGCTGTAGCCGTAGTTGTAGCCATAGCCGTAGCCGTAACCGTAGCCGTAACCATATTTATAGTTACCCTTTGAGTTCATCTCCACACCGTTGAGCACGATGGCGGGCTCACGCAGCTTGCCGGTGCTCTCGGCGAAGTTCAACTCGTTGACGAAGCGGAGGTCGGCTTTGCCGGCACGCATCACGTAGATGTTGCGGTCCACCAACGGGTTCAGGGTGACGGGGTCGGCAATGACCAGATACGGAGGCGAGTCGAGCAAGATGTAGTCGTAGACATCGCGCAAGTCTTTGATGAGCTTGCTCATGCGGTCGGAGGCGAGCAACTCGTTGGGGTTGGGCGGAACGGCACCCTTCAAAATCACGTCGAGGTTGGCATCGTTCACCTGAGTGTGGTGCACCGTGGTGTGCCAATCTTCCACCGTGCCGTTAAGATAGTTTGCCAGACCGTGGTTGTCGCGGCGCGGCAGGTTGAAGGTGCGGTTCATGTGACCCTTGCGCATATCGGTCTCCACCAAGATGACCTTCTTGCCCACCTTAGAGAGGCTGACCGCCAAGTTGGCTGCGGTGAACGACTTACCCTCGCCCGGCACTGAAGAAGTGATCTGGAAGACCTGCCCCTTCATGAAGCTGATGTTGGTACGCACCGAACGATAGACCTCGTCGAGCGGATGGCGACGCGCATTGTCGTCGGTGATGCCGCGGATGTAGTGATCTTCGCTCTCGGGAATCACACCAATCACGGGGATGCGAGAACGGTTGGTGATGTCTTCGGGCACCTGCACCTTGGTCTTGAGCATATTCTTTAAATAAACAACACCGATGGGAAGCAGGAAGCCGATGATGAAGGCAATAGCCAAGATGCGTCCGGCACGCGGAGCCACCAACAGGGCGGTGTCTTCGGGATATTCAATGACGCGGGCAATGTCCGGCTCGGCAATGATGGCGAGCATGGTCTCTTCACGCTTCTTTTGCAGCAACACATAGAGCGGCTCGATGATGGACTGCTCACGGTTGATTTGCGAAAGCTCGATTTGCTGACCGGGGATGCTCTTCAAATAGTCTTTGCTCTGACCCAACTGGCGGCGATAGGTGGCGCGGCTGGCTTCGCAGATGTTGATCTGCGTGTCGATGCTCTTGGTGATGATGTTGCGCAGTTCTGCCAAACGCTTCTCTAACTGAGCCACCACAGGGTTGCTCGAGGTGGCGCTAACGGTGAGGCGCGAATAGTCCATACACTCCCTATTATATTCGGTGATGGAGCTGTTGAGCGAGGCATCGGTGAGGCCGATGTTGCTCGGTATGACGTTGAAGCCGTCGGCATGAGCGTTCATGTCGTTCTTCACGAGGTTCAAGAGGTGCAACTGGAGTTCGACATCTTTGATAGACTCCTGCAGTTCTTTGTCGGTGTCCAGGGTGAGCTTGGCCTGTGCCTCAATATCGACAAGGTTGCGGTCTTGACCGAAGAGCTGCATCTTGTCTTCCACATTGGTCAACTGCGACGAGAGGTCTGCCAAACGCTCCTCGATGAACTTCATGGTGTTCTGGTTCGAGATGGAGTAATACTCTTTGGCAGAGGCATTATATTTCTCCACCAACTTCTCGAGCACCAATTCAGAGCGCAGAGCCACATTATCCACCATGTTCAGCTCGAGAATGGAGCTGCTGTTCATGGTCTTGGAACCGCCCTCTGAAATCTCGGCAGAAACCTGAGCTGCCAATTCGCGGGCGCGGAGCAGGGGTGAGTAGAAGAGGATGTAGTTCTTGTCAGGCACAATGCTGATGCGCTGCGACAGGGCTTCTTTCTGCTCGGCGGAAAGACCGCTGTAGGTGAAGTTCAGGTTGCCGTAGTTTTCGAGCGGGATGTTTTGGTCGAAGCTGTAGACGGCACGCTCCATGATGATGCCCTTCTCTTTCTTGGGGGCGAGCTTGGTCACCTCGATGGCGAGCTTGGTGCTGTCAATGACTTCATAGTCGATGCGGTAGTAGTCCAGGCGGTTCACGTTGAACAGCTGATTGGGGATGAACGTCATCTTGACCTCGCCGCCCATGCTTTCGCGCTTGACGAAGTTGTGCACGTTGAAGTAGCGCACGTTGAGGTTCATCTCTTCGACCACAGCCTGCATGACCGGGGTAGACTTGATGATGATTTGCTCATTCACAAGGCTGTTGTAAGACTTCATGCCTGAGATGTCACTCAAGAAATCGAGCTGCGACGAGCCGCCCATACCTGCATTCTTGTCGTTGGTCACCATCACCATCATCTGACTGTTGTAGGTGCGGGTGGCAAAATACAGATAGACACCGGCAATCAAAAGAGCTACAAAGGCAGACAAAATGACCCAATATCGCACACTCCACGCCATGGCGAGCAGCGCACGAAAGTCGAATTGCTCTTCTTTTTCTTCCTGAGCCTGTACTTTCACATTCTCGGAGTTTCCAGTTAATTCATTCATTAGGATTTGTTCTATGTGTATATTATTACTCGTTACTATCTCTCGCTAAAAAAGTTTCACTTTTCCACAATTCTTCTACACTCTCGTTCTTTTCAGATTTTCTTATTCAGATGTTTATATCCTCTCTCCTATCTCTTAAGATTCTCTAAGTTCGTTCAAATCTACTGTCAGTGGTTTCTGCCTATCCGTTTTTTTAGACAAGATGCCACACGGCTCGAGAGCTTTAAAGACTGCATTTTTTAATCCATACCTTCAAAAGCCCACAAGTGGGAGCTGTGTTCACTCTATGGCGACTAAAGGCATCAACTAAATTTTCGCGCAAAGATAATATTTTTATGCAAACATTTATATTCATTTAGCTAAAAAACACACATTTAACCGTTCTTTTGGGCATCTAACGCATAGAAAAGACAGCTTTTATAACAATTTGACACCGAGAACGAGGTGCGACCCCGCGGAAAGCGTCTCGCCGACGTGCCCCCGCAACGTGCATCGGGCGGCAAGAAACCCGGGGCGCGCCGCCCGCCACGCAAACAAACCGCGGCGAGCAGTCGGCGCGCATCACCCGCGGGTGCGACCGGAGCGACGAGCGTCAGTCGGCAAGCACGGAGGTCGGCTCCGCACGTCGCCGACCGAGCGACGAAGACCGCCCGCCCCATGCGCGGCGGGCGCAAGCGGTTCCGCCCCTGCCCCAAACGGCAGGCGCACCAAAAACGGGGCAACGGCGAGGTGCACCGACATGGCGGGTGGAGACCTCGGGGCATTTTTGTGCACAAACCCCCTAAAACAGCAAATCCGCCCGAGCCTCAGTGGAGACTCGGGCGGATTATTCGCGAACCGCTACACAATCAATGCGCTGTTATTATATAATATAATAATGTGTAGCCAAAGTGGAGCTGGAGGGGTTCGAACCCTCGTCCAAACAGGGAACTTCTGCGCTTTCT
>CAZBWT010000055.1:0-5585 GCA_964495625.1 uncultured Prevotellaceae bacterium
TCAGCTTGGAAGGCTGACACTCTACCAATTGAGCTATTACCGCATTTGTGCGTTCTTTAGCCCGCCGGGACCTTAGCTTGCTGCCCTTTTAAAAGAACGTTGCACTCGCAAAAGCAAGAAGCGTTGTTTCTCGTTTTGCGGGTGCAAAGTTATAGGATATTTCGTAACTCCCAAAATAAAACTATCTTTTTTTTGATAAAAGTGTGAAAAAAGTAGTTTTCCACCCCTTTCAGAGGGCTTTTATCGGCTTTACGATTGTTTTTTCTCTTTACTCTTGATGATTTGGCGCTCTAAGGCATCAGCCACCTGCGACACGGCATCTTCATACACTTCAGCCGTGCGAGAGGCATAAAATTCGCCATCGGGCAACAAAAGTTTCACACCGATCTCCTTGTTGACCTTGTCGGCAGTGTTAATAACGCGCAGCGAAACTTCAGCGGCGCGAATGTTGTCGGCAAAACGTTCCAACTTCGAGAGTTTCTTGTTGATGTACTCGTTGAGCGATACAGAGGTATCGAAATTAACAGATTGGATGGTGATTTCCATAGTTAAACTCCTTTCTTATTATTATCATTAGTAACGGCTCGAGGGTGAGCCCGGTTATAGCTTTCCATAATCTCTTGCGGGGTCAGGTGGGTGTAGACTTCGGTCGAGAGCAGCGTGGCATGCCCCAACAGCTCCTTCACGGCTAAAAGGTCGGCACCTTCGGCAAGCATGTTTGTGGCGAACGAATGTCGCAACACGTGCGTAGTGCGGCGGTCTAAGTTCGGCACATTGGCAAGATAGTGTTTCGCCACCTCCCCCACCCCTCGCCAACCAAGCTCCGCGCCATTGGGGCGCACAAAGAAGCTGTCGGTCGAGAGCTTCGGCAAGCGTTGTCGCTCGGCGAGGTAGTCACTCATCAAATTACACAACTCGGTGCCAAAGGGGATGAGTCGATCTTTATTGCCCTTGCCATGCACCAACAACGTTCGTCTGCCAAAGTCCACATCGCGCACCTTAAGGGCGGCACATTCAGCGCGGCGCATGCCGGTTGAATAGAGCAAGTCGATGAGCAAGCGGTCGCGTTGCGCCACGAAGCCCGAGCCGTAATCCACGTCATCAATCAAATGATCCATCTGCCCCTCGCGCACCCAAGTGGGCAGCGGGTGAGGCACCTTAGGCGTAGGCAGCAGGCGCAGCGGGTTCTCGGTCAGGTCGCCATGACTGCGCAGATACTTATAAAAGCTTCTCAACGCACAAATACGCCGCTTCACCGAGGTTGACTTCAACCCTTGTCGCCCCATGTCTGCCATCCAGGCACGGGCATCGTCCAAATCCGGCTTTAAGGGGTCGAACGAACCGTGCAGAGCCGTCACGAAGTCTTCAAACTGACAAAGATCGCTTTGATAGTTAGTTAATGTCAGCTCCGAATAGTTCTTTTCATACCTTATATATTGTAAGAAAGCCTCTATCTTTGCATTCATACTATCTTGTTTTTATGCGCCGAAAATAAAGTGTTTTTTCTGTTTCTCCAAACTTTTGTGTCAAATTTCCCGCTCTAAATGCTGATAGTCTCCCATTTCTCCTTATTTTTGCCCCAAGGAGCGTAACAAAAGGCATCATCACCGCCACACATGCCCCACCCTCCTATCGGCGGTTCGCCCACCGTCACCGCCAAACACCGGTCAACCCATCACTCATACACCTTAGCCACTATGCCCTCCACTCCCACCTTCCCACTGCAAGAGTTGCTTCGCAAAGCACTTTGGACCGCCCACCGCCACCCCGACATGGGACCCGAGCCCCTGCCCCTTCACCATGCCTCAGGTGAACTTATTGAGAGCATCACGCGCTACCACATGCAGGCGCTCTTCTCAGCAGCCTTCTCCACTCCCTATCGGTCGGATCTTGCGCCCGAGCTCACCAACCGACAAGTCACCGAGCAGCTACTCGACGTTCTCAATCGGCTGCACGCCCAGCTGCACCAACGCTCCATCTGTGCACTCCCCGTCGGCACCTCAGCGGTTATCACCTACTTCCGCACGGCGGGTAACACCATGCTGCTCGACGGACGCATCGACCTGCTCGTCGGGGCAGCCTACCTCCCCGCGGTGCACCACATCATGCAACACGAAGGCTTCACCGCCCAACCCGCCGATGCCTACGGTCGCACACTCTACACCCACGGGGCGCTGCGTTGCTGCCTGCACACCACCTCGGCGCACTTCTACTGCCCCTCGACGCGCCACCGCTACCGTTCACTCGAGACCGGCTACCGCCAAAGCGACTCCCTCTGCCACCAAGCCATAGGCGACACTCGGTGGGAAAGCTTCCCACCCGTCTTCCTCACTATATATATAACGGCGCGCATACAGCAAGAACTCATAGCCGGGCAACCCTCACTGCGCACCTTCTGCGGCTGGGTGATGGCGCTGCACGGCGAACGCACCGCCTTAGGCATTGCCGAGCACAACCTCTACATCCGCCTGCGTGAGCTCCACCTCCACCACCTCTATCGAGCCTTAGGCAGTGCCGCCGCCGACTACTTAGGACTGCCGCGCGACAGCTATGCCTGCCTCTCACGCATCTCCGAACGCGAGCAGCAGCAAGGTGACCGGCTCTGGCAATACTTCGTAGAGCAACGCATACAAAAATGCCGTCCCGGACTTGCGTACCGAGACGGCTTAACCTTCATTCGTAAAGTAAAGTGTTGGGGCGAACTCTATCGCCGATGCACCCACCTGCGCAACTTGTGCGGGCAAGAGGCGAGCTTTGCACCATGGGTCTGGCTTACATGCCCGGCGGAACGCCGTTGAGCCATGCCCACCCGATTAATGCGTGCGCAAGCGACGCGAGCGACCCGGCTTCGTGCCGTTAAACTTGCGATAGAGGCTCATATAGAGCGGCACGCCCACATTAATCAACCTATACTTATAACGCTGCTTTTGCGTCAGCAGCTTATTAATTGAGAGCGGATAATAAGGCAATGCCTTGCAATCGCCCGGGAACTCAAAGATGCCACACTTACAAAGATTCGACAAAGCCTGTGAGAAAAGGAACGAGATGCGATTCAAGAAGAACATCCGCATCGGAGTTCCGGCTTCGGTATGCTCCTCCGAGAACTGCCACAAACGGTCGCAAATAGCGAGCATATCATCCGTCTTCTTCGGGTTCAAAGAGTTCATGATAGAGCCCTCGCGCTGCACATAGTTATAAACCGGTGCCGGCGAAAAAGCGATCTTCTTGGCAAAGAAATAAGCACGAGGCGTAAACTCTTGATCCTCATGCAGGGCACCGACCAAGAACTGCAAACCGTGTTCCGCAAGGAACTCACGGCGATAAATGGCTGCCCAGGCAGCCGGAGGCATATCTGTTTGCAGCAAAAACGTCGGACCATCCACAGTCTTGCCGCCGGTTTTATCTTCAATGCGCACGCGCTCCACCTTCGGCTTCTCGCCTTCCATATAGAGGTTCACGCCAAAACAGATAGCATCGAGTTGCTCAGCCTCAGCGCGTTGCAGCAGCGACACGATGCTATTAGGCTCCACAAAGTCGTCGCCATCCACCCACCACACATAGTCGCCGTGGGCGGCTGCGAGCCCTGCATTGCGAGCGGCGCTCAACCCCTGATTGAGTTGATTCACCACCACCCACTGCGTCGAGGGGGCATCTTGCTCAGCCTCCAGCTGCATCAAAGCGTCGATTACCGCAGCCGAATCGTCCGTACTACCATCGTTAACAATCACCAATTCATAGTCTTCAACATTCAAACCTTGATTCTTGCACGAAGCCACACAGCGCTCCAACCACATCCGCACGTTATAAACCGAAATGATAATACTCAGTCTCATGATTCAATATCACTTAAATCTCTACTACTACTTCACTCCCGGCAACTGCATTGAACGCAGTTGCCCTCATATCAGAAAGATATCCAACCGGGCGACGACCGCCTAAGGTCTCAATAGCCTTTCCCCCAAAAGGAAAGGAGCACTTACCGAGGTAAAACTCAGCGAGCACTCCTTATAAATATAAACTTTTGATTTAGCTTATTCGCTTTCTGCTTCGCGAAGGTGCTGCACGTAGATGGCGCGTTCCATCTTCACACGCTTCAAGACAGAAGGTTTGTCGAACTGCTGACGGGCACGGAGTTCCTTCACGACACCTGTCTTCTCGAACTTACGCTTGAACTTCTTCAGCGACTTCTCGATATTCTCGCCTTCCTTTACCGGTACAATAATCATATTTTCTCAGTATGGGTCTTCTATTAGTTTTTCGAGTGCCAAGCCCCCTGACTTTTACACCTCCTTTGATTCGGCTCGGAGCACTTTAGCCTCTCATTATGAAAGGCGGGTGCAAAAGTAGCTCATTTTGCCCACACTTCCAAATATTTTGCTGAGTTATAGTCGAAAACAACACAGAATTAAGCAGTTTGGCAAGTCCATTTGAAGTTTAAAACCGCCAAGCACCATGTCGGTGGCTCCGCTTCACGCTCTTGTCGGCAACGAAGTCAGCCGGCTCGGCTTCATCAATGGCTTTTGTCAGCGTTGCATAAGAATAGGTCACACCGTTCTCTTTCGTTACCAGCGAGTTATTGCTATTGACACTGTATGTGAACGAATCGTCTATTGTTTCCGGATCGCCACCGTCGTCAGTTTCCGTAATTACCGACACGATAGACTTAGGCAAATATGCCGAAGCCTTACCCAAATATCCAACCATGGCTAAAGCCGACAAAGCATCTTGAAAATCGAACGCATCCAAAACACCCACAGTATATTGCCCCGAAGGGTTCTCCTGATTGCCATAAGTATAAGTAGACTCGGCCGTATCAGTATACGACTGACCATATTCCTTGCCTTTAATCACCGCCGACGAAGCAATCAAATTGCCGTTTTTATAAGTGAACGCATAGTTAATCGAGGCAGAAGATTTAGACTTCTCATTATAAATACACGTCTCACCCTCCATCTTGCACGAAAGCTTGGTAAGTTGCCCGCTGCCATTATACGACATCGAGAAGCTCCCCGTCCACACCTCATATTCGTTTTCGGCAGCATAATAACTCTGTTCATACTTACATTTGGTGACGTAACCGGCAGAGTTAAACGAGAAGTCAGAATAATTCACCACATCAACATCGTCGTAGTTTTGTGAATACACCGTCAATGGATTGTTGGTTACGGCATACGCACCACCGCCGGAGCACGTCAGATACGAGAGGGCACCATCATCGTCATACGAAAAGGCATAATAATATCCCACGCGGCTCAGTCTGTACTGCACGCCGTCTGAGCCGGTGAAGACACCCACCTGCAATGACGATGACGTTCTGCCACCGCCCTCATCATCACCATCTCCATCGCTGCCACAAGCAGACAACAAAAACAAAGAAGTTGAAAACAAAGAAACGACCAAACAGAAATGTTTGACCCAAGAACGCTTAAATGGTTTCATAGTTATTTGGTTTTAAGATTATGGTAATCTACATAGATTATAGCACCACAGATTGTAGTAGCACAGATTGTAGTAACACTGTGTGCAAAGTT
This sequence comes from uncultured Prevotellaceae bacterium, assembly GCA_964495625.1. Taxonomy (GTDB): domain Bacteria; phylum Bacteroidota; class Bacteroidia; order Bacteroidales; family UBA3663; genus Liminaster. The sequence goes on from CAZBWT010000055.1 coordinate 5,532, forward strand.
TACAAATAAAATTTACAATACAAAATTCAGAGCGTTATTTATATCCATAAATGT
>CAZBWT010000055.1:5685-12342 GCA_964495625.1 uncultured Prevotellaceae bacterium
TTACAAATAAAATTTACAATACAAAATTCAGAGCGTTATTTATATCCATAAATGTCACCGAATCAGATACTCAGGCAAACACACATCGGTTCATCACAGTAATTGCTTTTCCAATGGTTAAGGCTATATTTCGAGCATAACCATTGGAAAAGCAATTATTTTACAGCATCATTCGAGCGACTATCGGCGTATCTTGACACCATCGGAAGTGCCGCGCAGATTGATGAGGAACAACCCTGCCGGTATGCCCGAGCAGTCTAACTGCGAGGTCGAGCCCTCAATCGTGTAGCTGCGGAGGAGTTGACCGCCCATTGTGTAGAGATCTAACGTATGAGTCTCTGTGGCAGAGGCACCCGCTATCGTCACAAACAGCAGACCACATTCAGCGCGCAGCACCTCAAGGCGGTGGCTCTGCGTGGGACCGACGATGGCGGCAATGCCGGTCAGCGAGGCACTCGTCTCGAAGCAACCGAGGTCCGGAGCTGCCCCCTCATAGGTGATGCCTTTCGACCAGACACTCTCGCCCAAATACGGCTGCACCGGTGTTCCGGCATCAATGAGGCGGGTGTTGCCGGGGCGAATCTTCATGAAGTCCAGCATAGGCAACTCGCCGCCGGCACCGCGCTCGCCGTCGGCACCCGTGAAGTCAATCGAAACGAAGTCAGAAGGAGAAGCCTCGAAGTCGCACGTAATGGTGGTGCCCACAACGTTGGCTGTGCCATAAGCCGACTTCGTCTGCGTCAACCCGTCGCCGATGGCGAGACAGTTGGTCAGCCGCACCTCATGACCGGAGGCTACACCCTCGCTGATGTGATACGTGTAGGCATTCTTCGAGTTCTTGGGGGTATAGCTCGAGCAGTTATTCAGAATCATGTTGCCCGTGTTGTGGTTCTGGTCGAAGCTCTTCATCAAGTTGTTGAAAGACAGACAGCGGTTCATGATGACATTATTGCGCCCCTGCGCACTGCCCATCTTGAAGCCGTTGCCATTGCCGCTACCTTCACTGCCGTCCTCCAAGAACCCGTTGCTGAATGCCCAGCAGTTGTCGTAGGTCGTTGTCTGGTCGTCGGGGAAGCCGCCATCGGTCTTCACGAACTGATCCCAGCCATCGTCACTATTTGCCCAGGCACGGCAACCATAGAAGTAGTTGCCCGACCCATGACTCAGTTTCACGGCAAAACCGTCAGCATTGCCCTCGCCCGGATCGATGTTGAAATAGCTGTCGCAGTTGATGATCATGTTATAGGCACCTAAATTCTTAATCTGCAACCCCGTGTCGGCGCAGCGATAGAAGCGACAGAACTCGATGACATTGTGATGCGCCTGCGTGTCGTTCAACACCACATCAGCATAGGTGCCGCCCGAGGGCTTATTGCGCTCAATGAGCATGCCATTATCGCCCGCGTTGCAGATATCCAGACCGTAGAAGTGCCAGTAGCTGCCCGTCAGGCGGATGCCTTGATTGTCATCAGCCACCTCCATAGCCGAGAAGTCCAAGACGGCACGACCGCCCAAAGCCTTGACCACAATGGCACCACTATTCTTGGCGCCAACGGTCGAGATATTGATACGCTCGCTATAGGCATACGTTCCTGCCAACATAAAGATGGTGTCGCCCGCCTCCACTAAGTTGGCGGCTATTTGCAGGCTGAAATACGGAGCCGACAGCGAACCGTCTGCCGTGTCATCCACCCCGTCAGGCGAGCAATAGTAGACCCGATGTGCATAGTCCGGCACAACAATGGCGGCGGTCGTCAATTCCTGTTCCGCAGTGTATGCCACACCTGCCACCGTCCGCACCCAGCCGCGCACGCGGTAGGTCGTCTGCGGCTGCATGGGCAGGTCGGCGGTGAAGGTGGTCAGCCCGGGGTAGAGAATGCCCTCAACGCTATTATCCTCGACGGTCGGCAGCGCGCCGTCCGTCGAATAGCAGGCACCCACCGCCTCGATGTCGGCACCGCCATTGTCGCGGATGTCTATCGTCACCGTCTGATAAATCACCGACTCATCCGTCAGTTCGTCATTCTCCTCAATCTTCTGAATAGCAATATCCGCCAAGACCGGAGCTGCCGTCACGAAGCTACGCACCTCACCATAGGCATCGCCTGCCAAGCTCAGCGCATAGGCGCGATAGAAAATCGTCGTTGAGGCAGGCAGTCCGCTGACGACCACCTCATAATCCCCGATGCTCGTTCCCTCAGCCTGCACGCAGGCATCAGCCACCGTGGGGAGTTCCCCGGTGCTCCAGCAAATGCCTCGCTCAATGATGTCGCGGTCGCCCGTCGTCAGCAGCGTGCCGCTCAAGGTTGCCTTCGAGGCTGAGATATCCGTTGCCCCGCCACTGGTCAAGGTGGCAGGTGTCCCTTCAGGGAAGGCGGTGACCGTCAGGTTGTCGATGTCGAAATCGCTGCCCGACTCGTTGGCAATCTTCACGCGGTTGGCATTACGGTCGGCGAGGGTGACAGAGATCACCTCCTGCGTGGACTGCGTTGAGGCTAACGTCCACGACGTTCCCCCATCGGCTGAAGTGTATATAGAAAGATCCTTGCCGGCGGCGCGTCCCTCGTTGAGTTGCACCCTCATCACCCCTTGCGACAGAATAGGGGTCACCACATAGCTGCCATTCTTCAGCATGCGCAGGTCTGACTTTGACCCGTCTATAATGTAGTCCGCATTCGAGCCTCGGTAGGCATTGCTATAGAGCCACTCGCCTTGACCCTCCACCTCAAACTTCTGCTCGTTGCTCGACTCCGGTTTCGACTTGGGGTATTGCGTAGTGTTCTCAAACGTCTGAGTGAAATAAGGCAGATTCACACTTGTCACCAACTGATTGCCGTCGGCATCCGTCCCGTCGGGCAATGTGACCAGCACATCGTCGATGTTGAACTGCTTGTTGCTGTTGATTGTGATGCGCACATAGCGCACCTCGCTGTCGCAAATGGGGACGATGTGGCGGGACCACTCGGCGGTTGTCTTGTAGCTCTCCACGTTGGTCCAGGTGGCATTGTCGCTCGAGACCTCCACCGACACCTGTCGGTTCGTCACCTGGCATGAATAGATCAGATAGCCGGCACCTTGTGAAAGGCGGGGCAACGTCAAGCCGTTCTTCGAGGTAAAGACCACGGAGTTTGTGCCCGAATTGGCTGTCGAACCATCCGCTACGTTTTTGTTGGTGGTCCACGTGCCGGTGGCAGACTCCACGGTGGCGGCAGCCTTGCTCCACTCAGAGCCCTCGAATCCCTCCGAGCGGTAGGTGTAGTCTGTTGCCGATGCCGACATGACTGAGGTCAGCATCGCCGCAGCAATAGAAAGTTTTAGAGTTGAATAGTTTAGCATAGGTAGATTTATAATTAGGTTGTGTTTATTGGTTATAGGCGCAATGATGCTGCAAAGATAATTTATCTCTCTCTTCCTTGTGCGTAGTGACCGTTGGTATTTCTCCTCATCCCGCCAAATTTGATATCAAAACTTCGCCAAATTTGATAATAAAAACCCGCCAAATTTGATAATGCGGAAAAAGTTCCTACCTTTGACCCACAAAAACAGAGTGTTATGACCGCGAACTATCGTCCCCGAGTTTTGGATGTCGAACTGGAACGACGCCTTAAATCTGTTGGTGCCATTGTGATAGAAGGTGCCAAATGGTGTGGCAAATCAACTACGGCTGAATACCACAGCAGGAGTCAAGTCTTTATGGACAACCCGCAACGCAGAGAGCAATACCAGCTCTTTGCCGAAGAGAATCCGGGCATGATTCTCAATGGCGAGACTCCGCGCCTCATCGACGAGTGGCAATTAGCACCTCGCCTATGGGATGCGGTTCGCTATACGATAGACCATCGTCCCGGCATGGGACAGTTCCTCTTGACAGGGTCGGCCAAGCCGACAGACCGTCAACAGATTTACCACTCCGGCACAGGCCGTTTTGCCTGGGTCAAGATGCGTCCGATGGCCTTGGCCGAATCGGGAGATTCCAGTGGCGCAGTCAGTCTTTCTCAACTCTTTGCCACTCCGGACGTGGAGGTAGCTTGTGAGTCTCAAGCGGATCTACAGCGCATTGCTTACCTTGTCTGCCGCGGGGGCTGGCCTGCCTCGGTCGACCTATCGGAAGAATACGCTTTAAGTCCTGCGATAGATTACTACGACGCGGTGGTTAACGTCGATATTCGACAAGTGGATGGCGTAGAACGCAGTGTAGCACGAGCCAAGAATCTGATGCGCTCCTTTGCCCGCCTACAAGGCACCCAAGCCTCCGTGCGTCAAATCGTAGAAGATATGAATGGCGGCGACAAAGAAACGATGGAGGATCAGACGGTTAGAAGCTATCTCAACGCGCTGCAATCCCTTTTCGTCATTGAAGATATGCCTGCGTGGAATCCCAACCTCAAGTCGCGTACCGCTATACGTACGGCCAATACCCATTACTTCGTAGACCCCTCCATCGCCACGGCTGCCATGGGTATAGGTCCGGGTGACCTTCTTAACGACCTAAAGGCTTTCGGTCTACTTTTTGAAACCCTCTGTATTCGAGACCTCCGTGTTTATAGTCAACCTCTTCGTGGAGAAGTCTACCACTACCGAGACAAGGATGGTCTGGAGTGTGACGCTGTAGTCCATTTGCCTAATGGGCATTACGGACTGATTGAGATTAAGTTAGGTGGAGAGAAAGCCATCGAAGAGGGTGCCGGAACTCTGCAACGCCTGGCCGCCAAGATAGACATCGACCACATGAATGCTCCCTCTTTTATGATGGTACTTACGGCTGTTGGCGCTTTCGCCTATCGTCGCAAGGATGGTGTCTTGGTTGTTCCGGTGTCTACTCTGGGAGCGTAACTATAGGGGGGGGAGTTAAAAACTGTCTATAAAATAATTGTCTTTCCAACGATTAACGTTATATTTGCAGCATAACCATTGAAAAAGCAATTATTTTGAAAATGGATATCTACGCATTTACAGATGCCGCACTTCTTCAAGACATTGGGAAGAAGGTGCGCGAATTCCGCTTAGCCAAGAACATGACACAAAAAGACCTGGCCAAATTCTCCGGTGTCTCGTTGAGCAGTGTTGCCTCGCTCGAACGTGGTGATAGTGTTTCATTAATGACCTTTGTTCGTTTGGTGCGGGCAGTGGACGGTCTTCATCTGCTCCAACCCTTCTTTGAAGGTCCGGAGATTAGCCCCATCGCTTATGCCAAGATGCTCGATGCTCAACAGAAACGCAAACGAGCTTCAAAATCAAAAGGTCAAACCTCACAACCTCAAACTGAATCAGAATGGTAGAAGTTGCAAAAGTCTATATCTGGCAACACTATGTTGGTGCACTATTGTGGCGTGAAGACCTTCAGTGCGCCACATTTGAATATGATGCCACTTTCGCGGATAAAGGTCTCGAACTTTCTCCTATATGGATGCCTGTCGATCATAAAGGCGCGTATTCGTTCCGACAACTTCCCCAAGACACCTTTATGGGGTTGCCCGGACTTTTAGCCGATGCCTTGCCGGATGCCTATGGTAAGGCATTGTTAGACCGTTGGCTAACAGCTCAGGGGCGAAGTTTTGCCAATCCCGTTGAACGCTTATGCTATCAAGGTAAGCGATCAATGGGGGCTTTGGAGTTTGTTCCGGCACAAGATGGGCACTTGGAACAAAGTTCGGCTATTGAGGTAGACTCTTTAGTGCGTGTTGCAGCTGAAGTCCTCAACCAAAAAGCCCAACTGGATGTCAATCTGCAAGACAACACCCATGAAGCCTTGGTGAACATCATTAAAGTGGGAACCTCGGCGGGAGGTCAGCGAGCTAAAGCAGTCATAGCCTATAATGATCAAACCGGAGAAGTCCGTTCCGGGCAGGTGGATGCTCCGGCGGGCTTTAGTCATTGGTTGCTCAAATTGGATGGTGTAACCAATGCTATTTTAGGCGACCCTCAGCATTTTGGTAAAATGGAGTATGTCTATTATCTGTTGGCTTTGAAGGCTGGTCTGGATATGTCCGAATGTCGATTGCTCCATGAGCATGGTCGTACCCACTTTATGACCAAACGTTTCGACCGAGTTGGAGGCTCTGATAAATTGCACATGCAGACTCTATGCGGTCTGGCACATTATGACTACAAGGTGCATCATGCCTATTCTTATGAGCAGGCATTTCAAATAATGCGTCGTTTACGCTTGCCTTATGGGCAGGCAGAGCAGATGTTCCGACGAATGGTGTTCAATGTCATTGCACGCAATCAAGACGACCATACCAAGAACATCTCTTTCCTAATGGATCAATCCGGACAATGGCGACTATCCCCCGCTTATGATATATCGTGGTCATACAATCCGCAAGGTGTATGGACGGCCAGTCATCAAATGTCAATCAACAACAAATGGGATGATATCACGTGGGCTGATTTAATGCATGTTGCTGAAGAGATGCACATTCAGGATGGAGCGGCTATTGTTGATGAGGTTCGTGAGGCGGTAAGTCAATGGTCTGCTTTAGCGTGTCAGTATGAAATTCCCAACGACATGATTGCTATCGTTGAAAAATCATTGCTTTATCAGTCAATGATGCGATGAAGAACCGAGAATAATCATTTAGAGCAAAAAATGGTTGTTTCTAAATCATTTTTTGCCTTATAAAGTTCGATCATAGCAAAAATATTATTTACTTT
>CAZBWT010000056.1:0-12315 GCA_964495625.1 uncultured Prevotellaceae bacterium
GCGGCTTAGTATTTTCGGGCATCCTTCATCGCGCGGTCCATCGAGCGCTTGTCTTCCTTCTCGCGGATGCTGTCGCGCTTGTCGAACTGCTTCTTACCCTTGCAGAGGCAGACCTCCACCTTAGCCAGTCCGCGGTCGTTGATGAAGAGGCGCGAGGGGACGATGGTGAGCCCTGCCTCTTTCACCTCGCGCGCCCATTTGCCAAGTTCTTTATGAGTGAGCAGCAGCTTGCGGTCGCGGTGAGCATTGTGGTTGTTGTAGGTGCCGTAGAAATACTCGGCAATGTAGACGTTTTTAGCCCACAGCTCGCCCTTCTCGAAGATGCAGAAGCTGTCGGTGAGCCCCGCCTTGCCCTGACGCAGCGATTTGATTTCGGTGCCGGTCAAGACGATGCCCGCCGTGACGGTGTCGACAATTTCGTAGTCGAAGGTGACGCGCTTGTTGCGTATATTGACGTTCTGCGGCAGCGCAGATTTCTTTTTGCTTGGTGCCATAAGTTATTGCGTTGAGTGGTTTGATAAACAGAGATGCATCATCGCTCCAAGAAGTGGAGTATGCTACCCACGATGATGGGTGAGGCTAAGATGATAAGCGATGAAACAAAGGTGAAGACCGAGCGACGCTCCTCGCTGACGTGCAAGAACTGACTTGCACCACACCAGGCGATGTAGAACATATAGACCTCGGAGATCATGAAAAACTTCAGGCTGGGCAGGCAGCCGATGATGGTTTCGGTGACGAGCGCAAACGAGGCCGTGTATGCCACGAAGCACTGCAGTTTGCGACGGTCGAAGGTGAGTTCGGTGAAGCGAGTGAAGAGTTCGCAAATGAGAAACGAGGCAAGATAGAGTCCGGCAAAGTAGGTGAGCAACAACGACACGCCACCGCGCATCGCCATTTCCAAGCTGAAGTCTTTGCCGCGAAAGCCGCATGCAAAGAAGAGGATGAGCGCCGCGCCCCCCATGAGCGGGTAGTAGAAGCGTTGCTGCATCTCGTTGACGATGGTGGGGTCTTGTTCGTCAGTCTGCTCGGTGCGGGCATCGAGATCTTGCCAAAAGAGGTCCGGATGCATAATGATCCGGACCAGTGTCATAAAAATTTCGAGGGTTAATTGCATATTTGCATCAAGGGGTTAATAAACATCAGTCGTCTAAGCTGTGGACGATAAGCCCCGAGCGGAGCTTAGGCTCGAACCACGTAGTCTTGGGCGGCATGATGTTGCCGGTGTCGGCTATGCGGATGAGCTGCTGCATGGTGACGGGGTGCAGGGCGAGCGCCATCTGCATCTCGCCGCTGTCAACACGACGCTGCAACTCGCCCAAGCCACGGAGTCCACCCACGAAGTCGATGCGCTTATCGCGGCGCAGGTCTTTGATGCCGAGCAGCTCGTCGAGGATGAAGCGCGACGAGATGGTGACATCGAGTCCGCCGATGGGGTCTGAGTCGTCGTAAGTGTCGGGGTGAGCAGTGAGAGAATACCAGCGTCCTGCCACATAGAGCGAGAAGTTATGGAGCGCCGTGGGGCGATAGGCACCCGCCTCGGGAGCGATGGCCTCCACGGTGAAGTGGCGCGTGAGAGCCTCGAGGAATGCCTCGGGAGTCATGCCGGCAAGGTCGCGCACCACGCGGTTATAGTCCATGATGCGCAGCTGCGAAGCGGGGAAGCACACAGCCAAGAAGTAGTTATACTCTTCGTTGCCGGTGTGGTGCGGGTCGGCAGCCGCTTTCTCAGCACCGACGCGGGCGGCAGCCGCTGTGCGGTGGTGCCCATCGGCAATGTAGAGGGCGGGCAGAGCTGCAAAACCGCGGGTAATGATGTCGATATCCGCATCATTGCTGATGACCCAGAAGTGGTGACCGAAGCCCTCAGCCGAGGTGAAGTCGTAGACCGGCTCGGTGGCAGCCACGCGGCTGATCACGTCGAGCAGCGGGGCACTGTCGGCAAAGGCGAAGAAGACGGGCTCCATGTTGGCATTGGTGCAACGCACATGCTTCATGCGGTCTTCCTCCTTGTCGGCGCGGGTCAGCTCATGCTTCTTGATGACCCCGCTCATGTAGTCTGCCACCGAGGCGGCAACCACGAGCCCATACTGCGTGCGACCCTCCATGGTTTGGGCATAGAGGTAGTAGCAGGGTTTGTCATCTTGTTGCAGCCAGCCCTCGCTGCGGAAGTGGCGGAAGTTCTCCACCGCGCGGTCGTAGACACGCGGGTCGTGTTCGTCACAGATGGGGTCGAAGTCGATTTCAGGCTTGATGATGTGGTAGAGCGACTTTTCGTTGCCGGCGGCTTCGGCTTTCGCTTCTTCCGAACTGAGCACGTCGTAGGGACGTGACGATAGTGTGGCTGCCAAGTCACGGGGCGGTCGCAGCCCTCTAAATGGTCTTACTGTTGCCATATCGTTATATCGTTAGTTTTCTTATGAGCGTTGGCAGGAACATCACCGTTTCAGTAAAAAAAATGAGTCTCTCGACCAGCGCCTCGTTATTTCAAATATTCCGATCCATAACGCGCTGCACGTTACTTCAGATATCGTTTCACCATAACGTTCACCTTGCGGAGCGACATGGGGTTGCTGAGCAAGTATGACACGCCCATTTGAGCCAACTCTTTGTGCAGCGGGCGTGTGGCATAGTCAGAAGTGACGATGATGGGTGTCTTGCCCGGGTCTTGACAGAGTTGCTGCAGCAGCTCTTTGATGTTGAGTTCGCCCTGCAAGTTATAGTCGATAAAGACGATGTCGGGCGACATGTCTTTATACTGCCGCAAGAAGTCGTCGGTGGTGTGAGACAACACCACGCTGAAGAGGTGCTGATTGTTATAAAGCTCAGTGTCAATGTTGAGACCGATGAGCACCTTGGGCAGCGCGTTGTGATGCACCTCTTCAGGCGACACATGCGCCTTGACGGGCGTGTCGGCAGCGGGTTCCTCGGGGTGAGCCACACCCTCCTCATCCACATAAAGCTTGGTGAGTTTGTTGCCAATCGTCTTGCGGGCATCAATCGGCAGCGTGATGTGATATTGCATCAACTTATTCTCGGTCTGCACGTCAATCTGCCCAAACATACGCTTGGCGAGCAGACGGCACACCGACAGCCCCAAACCGCTCTCGGTGAGCACGGTGTTGAGGTCAGCACCAGACATCTCGTTTTCGGTGCAGGTGATGACGAGGCGGAAGGTGTCGGTGCCGTTGACCTGATAGTTGATAGAAAGATACCCATTGCGGGTGTTGTGGAGCTGTGAATTGATTACATTCTCGATGAGCAGGTCGAGCAACTTGACGTTGATGTTGATATTCAAGTCGCTATACATGTTCGAGAAGTAGAGCTTCGTGCCGGAGTGCATCTTGAGCGTGTAGACTTGCTGCAGCTCGGCGAGGTGCTCCCACAGACATATTTGTTTGATTTCGTCGTCTTCGATGCCTTCGCCTTCAAAAGCAAAGGTGCGCACGCGGTCAATCAGCTCCAAGATGCGTTCGCACTGATCTTTGAGCGACTTGATGCGCATCAATCGCTCCTCGCGAGTGCCCGACGTGGCACCGGTGATGATCGAGTCGGAGTTGCTTGCCAAGTCTCGGATGAAGGTAACCACCTCTTGCAACACGCCGGCGCAGTAGCTCGTCTTCTGCTTCTCTTCTTGCAGCTGCAATTCGCGTCTGCCGAGCAGCTTTTGCTGCGCCTTGATGCGGTTGTTGACGTTGATTGCCACACCGCGTATGTAGGTAGGATTGCCCGCACGGTCACGTCGCACGGTGCGTCCGCGAAAGCCATACCACTCGAAGGTGCCTGTGGCGTTGATGCGGAGGTCAAGCTCGAACATCTTGTCGGAGGTGTAGATGGCAGAGTTGCGCCGCACGAAGATTTTGTTCACATCGTCGGGGTGCACCTTTTCGAGCACGGTCTCGAGGCGGAATATCTTCTCTTTGTCGTCGAGCCAGGAGCCGTCGAGCGATGGTATGCCAAACTTGACATACCGTTCGGGCACATACCATTCCCAGATGTAGGTGTTACATTCGTTTAAAAAAGAGTCGAAGTCGTTGTTGACCTTGGTCTTCCTGTTGCTCATCTGCAAATGGTGTAGTTTTTGGGGGTGAACAGCGCCCCACGACCTCAAGTGGGGCGAGGGGCGCTGCATGAAAATAGTTATAACGCTCTCTGTGTGTTGAGATTAGTTGAGTCTGAAGCGATCCACACCCTTGGTGAGGAAGTCAGCCGACTGGTGGGCGGCAGCCAACCCTGCGTTGGTGTTGGCCTCGGCGGTCTGAGCGCCACTCTTCTTGGGGGTGAAGAAGACGCGGTCAGGATATTGCTCAGCCAACTGATCGGCTATGGAGGGCTTCACATCGGCAATGTAGCTGAAGTCGGCACGCTCGGCGAGCAACCGTGCAATGGCAGCCTCGTCTACCACCTCCTTGCGCGCCGTGTTGATAAGCGTGGCGTGGGCAGGCATGGTCTTGAGCAGGTCGTAGTTGATAGAGCCGATGGTCTGCGGCGTGGCGGGAATGTGGAGCGACACATATTGGCAGGTGGCATAAAGGTCTGCCACGTTGGTCACGGCTTTCACACCTTCAGCCTCGATTTTATCGGGGGTGAGGAAGGGGTCATAGGCATAGACCTCCATGCCGAAGCCCTTGGCCACGCGAGCCACGTTGCGGCTAACGTTGCCATAGGCATGCAAGCCGAGCTTCTTGCCCTTGAGTTCGGTGCCCGACGTGCCGTTGTAGTTGTGACGTGCCATGAGCAACATCATGCCAAACACGAGTTCGGCAACGGCATTGGCGTTCTGACCGGGGGTGTTCATCACCACCACACCGTGGCGGGTGGCAGCCTCGAGGTCGATGTTGTCGTAGCCGGCTCCGGCGCGCACCACAATTTTGAGTTTGGGGGCTGCGTCGAGCACGGCGGCATCAACGATGTCGCTGCGCACGATGAGACCTTCCACGTCGGCAACGGCTGCGAGCAGCTGTGCCTTATCGGTATATTTTTCCAACAGCACAGGTTCGATGCCTGCCTGCTCAATGGCTGCGGTGATGCCTTTGACGGCAGCGGCAGCAAATGGCTTTTCTGTTGCGATTAGTATCTTCATTGTCGGTTTTGATTGTGTGTGTTGATAACAACGTTTTTATTGTGTTAAAAGAGGTAGGGTGCAACCCCCTTGGACGGGTGTTGCGAGGGAAGTCTCCGTCACACGGTCTTCTCGAACTCCTGCATGCACTGAATGAGTGCCTCAACGCCCTCCTTGGGCATGGCGTTGTAGAGCGAAGCGCGGAAGCCGCCCACCGAGCGGTGACCCTTGATGCCCACCATGCCTTTGCTCTTGGCATAGTCGGCGAACTTCTCTTCGAGTTCCACATAGTCGGGAGCCATGACGAAGCAAACGTTCATGCGCGAACGGTCTGCCACCTCGGCGGTGCCCACAAAGAGGCGGTTGCGGTCAATCTCGTCATAGAGCAGCGACGACTTCTCGATGTTGCGAGCCTCGAGCACCTTCAAGCCGCCCAATTCCTTATACCACTTCATGGTCTGGAGTGAGGTGTAGATGGGCAAGCACGGGGGAGTGTTGAACATTGAGCCCTTGTCGGCATGCGTCTTATAGTTCAGCATGGTGGGAATGGCGCGTTCCACTCTGCCCAAAGCCTCGGTGCGGACAATGACGATGGTGACACCGGCGGGGCCCAAGTTCTTTTGAGCACCGGCATAGATAACGTCATATTTCGACACATCCACGGGGTGGCTCATGAAGTCGGACGACATGTCGCAGCAGAGGCGCACACCCACTTCGGGCGTTTCGAGAATCTCGGTGCCGTAGATGGTGTTGTTAGAAGTGTAGTGGAAGTATTCGCTGTCTTTCGACACGGTGTAGCCCTTAGGGATATAACTGTAGTTTTTGTCTGCCGACGAAGCCACCACTTCCACTTCGCCAAACAGTTTAGCTTCTTTCAAGGCTTTGTGTGCCCATGTGCCGGTGTCGAGATAGGAGGCTTTTTTGTTGAGCAGGTTGTAAGGGAGCATGCAGAACTGAGTGCTGGCACCGCCGCCCAAGAAGAGCACTTCATATCCGGCAGGAATATCCAACAACTCTTTAGCGAGAGCCTGAGCCTCGTCCATGACACTTTGAAATTCTTTGCTTCGGTGAGATATCTCAAGAAGCGAGAGGCCCGTTCCGGCGAATTCCTTGACAGCCTCGGCGGTTTTGTCGATGGCATACGGACTCAAAATAGAGGGGCCGGCATAAAAGTTATACTTTTTCATAGAATAACATTGGTGATAAATTATGGTAATTAGACCCCCGGTCAAGGTCGATGGCCTAAGGGTAAAAGTGTGGCAAAGAAAAGAAATTCTTTTGAGAATGTCAATATTTGGATAAGAATATCTTTCAATTTGTGGGTGGATTGTTATTTTTTGTCTCTTTTTGATAGCGATTTCCCCAAAGAGCTTGCAGATGTGCTGCCAAACGGTCTTCGGCGGGGTTATCCTGCGGCTGCCACAACGAGGTGTTGGCGAGCGCATCGGGCAGGAACTGTTGGCGCACAAAGTTGCCGGGGTAATCGTGGGCATATTTATAGCCTTTGCCATAGCCCATTTTGCCCATGAGGGCGGTGGGAGCGTTGCGCAGGTGCAGGGGCACGGGCTGGTTGCCGGTTTCTTCGACCACCCTCAGCGCCAAGTTGATGGCTTGATAGGCGGAGTTGCTTTTGGGCGACGAGGCCAGGTAGATGGTGGTCTCAGCCAAGGCGATGCGCGCCTCGGGCCACCCCACTTTGCTCACCGTGTCGAAGGTGGCATTGGCAAGAAGCAGCGCGTTGGGGTTGGCGAGTCCGATGTCCTCGCTCGCCGAGATGACGAGTCGGCGGGCTATGAAGGTGGGGTCTTCTCCCCCCGCCACCATACGTGCCAAATAATAGATGGCTGCGTCTGGGTCGCTGCCGCGTATGCTTTTAATGAAGGCTGACACCAGGTCGTAGTGCATCTCGCCCCCCTTGTCATACGCCATGGGGTTGGCTTGCAGCTTGGCAGTGACCAAGGCATCGGTAATAACAACGGTGGGGCGCGGTTTTGCCGCTGCGGCAGTTGCCACGGTGGCATCAGCACCTTCAGCCCCTGCCCCACCCCCGGTTGCTGCCTCTGCTGCGTGGGATCTCGCTATATCATTCTCCGCCGCGGAGTAATCAATCTCTTTCTCGTCATCATCGTCGTCATCCACATCTTCCCCCTCGTCTTGCTGCTCAAGGCGGGCGGTCTCTTCGTCGCAGAGCAGGTCGATGATGTTGAGGAATTTGCGTGCGTCGCCGCCTGCATAGCGCAGCAAGGCGGAGGTTTCTTTCACCTCCACATTGAGGCGGCTGAGCAGCGAGTCTTCACGCAGCACGCGTTGCAGCAAGCCCATGAGGTCGTCGTCGCTCAGCGGTTGCAGCGTGTAGACCTGACAGCGTGACAACAGGGGGCGAATGATTTCAAACGAAGGGTTTTCGGTGGTGGCTCCGATGAGGGTCACCGTGCCGCGCTCCACAGCTTCGAGCAGCGAGTCTTGTTGCGACTTCGAGAAACGGTGTATTTCGTCGATGAAGAGCAGCGGAGCCCGACGTGAGAAGAAGACATCTTTCTTGGCGCGCTCAATCACTTCACGCACCTCCTTCACCCCGCTCGACACGGCGCTGAGTGTGTAGAAGGGCAGGTCGAGAGTCTTGGCAATGATGCTCGCCAACGTGGTCTTGCCCACGCCGGGAGGTCCCCACAAGATGAATGAGGCGATGCGCCCCGACTCGATCATGCGGCGCAATACGGCTCCGGGACCTACGAGGTGTTGCTGTCCGATGTATCCGTCTAACGTCTTCGGACGCATTCTTTCTGCCAAAGGTGCTGCCATGTGTCTAATATAATGGAGGTCGGTGTATATTGGGCGGGTGGGTGTGTCTTACATACGCGTGTTGCATATATAATGAGCCGCCGCTGTTCGTTGTTTGCAGGCAAAGGTATGCAGTTTGAGCCACACAGCCAACAGTGGCGGCGGGTTATTTCACCCGGAGCACGTAGACGGGCTGTGCCGACAGCTGCGTGACGCGTTCGCCGTCGCCCTGCGCCACATGCTGCACGTAGAGGTGCAGACGGTGGCGCGTGCGCCAAAGCTCGGTGTCAAACGAAGGCTCCCATGCCCCCACGCCGAAGTCGGTGAGGTCTGTGACGCGCCACGCAGCATCCGCGTCGCGCAGCTTGCGGCAGTGGGCACGACTCACCTTGTCGCCCCGCTCGGCATCGCGAAAGATGACGCTCACCTCGGTGCGAGCCCCGATGCCCCACAGTCCGCGGTGGTGCCGCACCACGACCTTAGGACGCGCAATGGGGATGCGCTTGGTGCCTCCGCCGCTGAGCGAGAAGGGGGTGGTGCGCTGCGACACTTGCTGTTGGTGCCAGGTGGAGCCGTCGTGCCACAGCAGCCGGTATTGCGGCACACTGTCGCCCTCACTGCGCCAATAGGTGGCGATGTAGGGGTGCCCCGCTTGGTCGGTGGTCATGGCGGTTTGGTTGATGAGTTCACTGCGTTGGGGGATGCGGGCTATGTATTCGGCATTATTCAGCGTGAGGGGGACGGCGCAGGGTGTGCCGTCGCTGCGGTGCCAGGTGATGCCTTGGTCGTCTGAGCAGGCATAGCAGAGGTCGTGGTTGGTTTCCACCTTCCACGTCTCGCGCCACACCCACGACAGGTGCAGGCGGTCTTGATTGTCGAGGCAGGCTTGCCAATAGCCGTTGCGTTGCCCTTCGCCGTCGATGAGGTTATCTTGAACGCGCTGCCACGTCTGCGTGGCGAGGTCGTAGCGGTTGAGCACCAGGTCGCCGTTGCCCGAGGCACCGGTGCGGTAGAGGAAGAGCAGATCGCCGTTGCTGAGGGCATAAAACTCGGGGTAGGTGACGCGTTCTTCGCCGCGCCCCACCATGGGGAGCAGGTCGCCGAGTTGCAGCGAACCGGGAGCCACCGAGCGGGCATAGTGCAGCGGGTGTCCGTGATGGTCGAACGCCACGTGCAGATATCCGTCGCCATCGACCATGATGCTGATGACGTTGTGCCCGTCGCGCACGTTGCCGGTGTATTGGGTGCGGTGGGTGACGAAGGGGGTGTCACGACGCAGGTCGCGCTGCGCAAGAACCACGGTGCCCGTGCTGTCGTAGTAGGCAACGTATTGCAAATCGCCATGAGTGACGACTGCATTGGCGCGGAAGATCGCCGCGTTGACCGACGTGGCACTGTAGCCCTTGCCTACCTGAACAAGCGTCTGAGCCACTGCGTTGGTGGCAATAAGGGTGAGGAGGGTGAGTAGCAGGATGCGTGTGTTTTGAAGGCTCATAACGATTAGAGTTTATGGTGAGGCAAAGATATGGGTTTATTTGGAATGGTGCAACTCTCGGCTTGAAATCTGAGGGGAAGGATAGGTTTCTGAGGGAATGGGCACTCACGTTGACGGAGCAACACGCCGGTCGTTGAGCACCCTCCACACACGTTGGCTGAGCTGTGTGGCTTTATCCGGTTTGCCCTCACGTCATGACTTTCGTCGCATCCGCGCCGTCGTGCCGCGGCTTAGGTGTTGTGGGTGTTCGGAAACGTTCAGGCGGCAGGCACCGCCGCTTGAACTTGTGCACCCCGACGGCTGCACCACTTTCTTCGCGACTAATGTCGGTGATGCTCGACGACAGCCCGGCGGCAACACTGATGGCACGGGTGGTGGGCACCGAGTGAGCGATGAGCGTGTAGGGCTATGCGGGTGGTGAAAACAGACAAAAACAGCATCGCCCTCGGGCTCGTGAGAACCCAAGGGCGATGCTTGTTTTTGCGGTGCGCATAAAGGGACTCGAACCCTTACACCTTTCGGCACCAGATCCTAAGTCTGGCGTGTCTACCAATTTCACCATACGCGCAAACGGCTGCAAAGATAGGGCATTCTTTTGAATACGCAAGGTTTACAGCTGTCAAAAATGTTTTATTGTGCTGCAATCGTCGTGACTTTGCGTGATTGGTTGCCGCCTCCACGCCCGGCAATCGCCGCACACGGCTCAGCGGTCGGCAATCATTTGAGCAGCCTCGTCCATGATGGCGAAGAGCTCGGGCAACGTCTCGGCACGAAGCATGCGGATGCGTGTGTCGCGGAAGTTAGGGATGCCCTTAAACAGCGGGGTTGCAGCCAAATGGCGACGTATGTGCAAGATGCCGCGATATTCGTCGATGCGAGCCACACTCTCTTCCACCTGTCGGCGCAACATGGCGAGGCATTCGCTCACAGCTATGGGTGGCAGCTCTTCTCCGGTGTCGAGCAGGTGACGTATCTCGCGGAAGATCCAGGGTCGCCCAAAGGTGGCGCGTCCCACCATAATGGCATCCACACCATATTGCTCAAACTTCTGACGTGCCACCTGCGCCGAGGTGACATCGCCGTTGCCAATGATGGGGATGTGTATGCGCGGATTGCGCTTCACCTCGCCGATAAGCGTCCAATCAGCCTCGCCGGTGTACATCTGGCTGCGTGTGCGACCGTGTATCGCCAAGGCGGCGATGCCGCAGTCTTGCAGCTGCTCGGCAAGGGTGGTGATGATTTTATTCTCGCAGTCCCAGCCCAAACGGGTCTTCACCGTCACGGGGAGCTTCACGGCGCGCACCACCTGGCGCGTGATGTCGAGCATGAGCGGCGTGTTTTGCAGCAGTCCGGCACCGGCACCCTTGCCTGCCACGCGCTTCACGGGGCAGCCGAAGTTCAGGTCGATGATGTCCGGCTTTGCCTCTTCAACAATGCGAGCCGCTTCGACCATCGAGTCCACGTCGCGCCCATAGATTTGTATTGCCACGGGACGCTCCTCCTCGAGCACGTGCAGCTTTTGCATCGTTTTGTCGATGTTGCGTATCAGCGCGTCTGCCGAAACGAACTCCGAATAGACCATATCGGCTCCCTGCTCCTTGCACAGAAGGCGGAAGCCGACATCGGTTACATCCTCCATCGGTGCCAAAAATACGGCACGATCGGGAAACGTAAGATTTGCTATTTTCATAGGGCAAAGATAGATGAAAACACCTTAATCTTCTATTTAACAAATGGTAAATCGACCACAGCTACCTAAAAATGATTAAATTCGCCGCGTTTTCGATAACCCCACTTGATACAACAACATTTTATTCAATAACACTTAATCTTAATCAACTCAACAAACTTTATGTGGTTAACATCTTCATCTATCGGCCGTAAAGTGGTGATGAGTGTGACGGGCACAGCCTTGATCCTTTTCCTCACTTTCCACATGGCGATGAACCTCGTGTACATCTTCTCACCTGAAGGTTACAACACGGTATGTGAATTTTTGGGTGCTAACTGGTATGCCGTAGCCGCTACAGGCGCTTTGGCATTGCTGTTCGTCATCCACATTGTCTATGCCTTCTGGCTGAACTTGCAGAACCGCCGTGCGCGTGGCAAAGAGCGTTATGCCATCAGCGGCAAGCAGCCCATCGAATGGGAGTCGAAGAATATGTTGGTGTTGGGCATCATCGTGATTCTCGGTCTCTTGCTCCACTTCTTCAACTTCTGGTATAACATGATGTTTGCCGAATTGTCGGGCATTGGCAACCAGGCTCTTGCTGCCAACGGTTCGCACTACATCGCCGAGACCTTTAAGTGTCCCGTTTACGTCATCCTCTACGTCATCTGGATTGCCGCTCTCTGGTTCCACCTGAACCACGGTTTCTGGAGCGCCATGCAGACCTTGGGCTGGAGTGGCAAGATCTGGTTGAATCGCTGGATTTGCATCAGCCGCATCTATTCTACAGTGATTTGCTTAGGCTTCTTGGCCGTGTTGCTGTTTGGTGTAATTCGCGCCAACGGTTGCTGCTAAATCACTTCCCCACCCCCCACATTATTTAATTATAGATTCAACATTACATCGCAATGGAAATCAAATCAACGATACTCGATCCCGCATTGTCACGCATACCGGAAGGTGAATTGGCTGACAAGTGGACCAACTATAAGGCGCACCAGAAGTTGGTGAACCCCTCGAACAAGCGCCGCCTCGACATCATCATCGTAGGCTCAGGTTTGGCAGGAGCTTCGGCTGCCGCCACTCTCGGCGAAATGGGCTTCAACGTGAAGTGCTTCTGCATTCAAGACTCTGCCCGCCGTGCACACTCCATCGCTGCACAGGGTGGTATCAATGCCGCCAAGAACTATCAGAACGACGGTGACTCGGTCTACCGTTTGTTCTACGACACCATCAAGGGTGGTGACTACCGTGCCCGCGAGGCCAACGTCTACCGTCTGGCCGAGGTGTCGAACAACATCATCGACC
>CAZBWT010000057.1:0-11987 GCA_964495625.1 uncultured Prevotellaceae bacterium
TCAACTTTTCCGAGTGTATTCGACCCTTTATTTGTGGGCATCACGAAAATCCATTGTCCCACTTTATGTTGAGACAACATAAGAGCACGGCGTTGTGGTGCCCATGACGACAGTGAGTGGTGCCGACACCTCCGTAGGTGCGCTGTCGAAGCGAGTGGCGGTGACGGCAGAACGATGCCCCGCCTCGAACCACAATGGAGGTGCGCACTTCGCTCCTCGCAGGGAGCTCCGCTGTAAGTAGTCCACCCTGCCGACATCTCCACCGCCACCGCGCACATCGTCAGTGAAGCCAAACTGCCGCGCGCCACACACCGCCCGCCGTCTGTGGTCCTCGCAATACCTTCCTCACCGCACGATTACTATCCCTTTTCACCTCAAATGCCTCCCATTCATCACACTTTGCGACGTGCGTGGAGTGTGGCGAGAGTATCTTGGTCATCATCGCCCCTCGGCGCGCAGACTTCCCCCCTAAGGAGTAGTGTGGAAAATGCCGTTGCTCTTTTTATTGGAAACTTCACCCGATGAAAATTCTCGAAATTCTTTGGGTATCTCATTAAACCTCTGTAGCTTTGGCGCGTCATAGAAATCAGAATATCATGATCACTTAATACGATAAACTAATACAATAACCCCAAAACTAAATGAAAAAGACGTTCCTTTCAGGACTGCTTGCTCTGTGTTCCGCTTTAGTGCTTCAAGCCGGCGAGAACCCTGTGCTGCAAGTCCGCACGACATCGACCACCGAGAGTGTGCCGATCGTCTCTGTGGTGTCTATCGCCTTCGATGGCGAAGAGACCATGGTGCTGCGCACCGTAGACCAAACGTTGCGCTATTCTTTGTCGGAGGTCGAGATGATCTCCATTGCCGAAGGGGTCACCGCTTTGGTGCACCTCACTGCCGATAAGAGCGATGGCGTGGTGCGCCTCTTCGACCCGGCAGGCCGTTTGTTGCGTCAGGTCAGCACCATGCAGCAGGTGCGCGAAGAGCTTTCTACGCGTCCCGCCGGCATCTATCTGATTGAAGTGGATGGTAAAACCTCTAAACTCTTGAAGCAATGATGAACACCTACGACTTTACCCCCGGTGCTTCCACCCGGAGCACCTCAGCACACGCTTCGCGCCACTTTTCAGCACGCTCACTGCGTGCCGCAGCCCTCTTGGGTCTGATTATGGCAGGCACCGCCTCGTTCTCACCCGCCTTTGCCGCCAAGACGAAGAAAGCCATCTGCTTGCAGCTCACCACGGGCGAAGTGCAGATGTCGGCAGTCACAGCCATTGACAGCATCACCTTCAATGCCGCTCACGACTCCATGTTAGTGGTTCGTGGCGGAGAGATTTACCCCATAGCCTTGAGCAACTTGGCAGGCATCACCTACTCCACCCTCCCCTCGGTGGTGAGTGTCACTTATGCCGACTCGGTAGCCACCGTGGAAAACCCCTTCGCCTTCGACGGCGTGGAGGTTGCCATCAACGGTGCCGATGTGACGGTAACGTCTTCGGCTTCAGACGAGGTTGAATATGAATTGAGCGGTGCGTCGTCTGACGGCTGTTTCAAAATCTACAGCGACAAGAAGTACCAAATCACCTTGCGCGGTCTGGACTTGACCAATGCCGACGGACCCGCCATCAACAGCCAAAGCTCTAAGAAGGGCACCATCAAGGTGCAAGGCTCAACGTTCAACAACCTTTGCGATGCGAAGAAGTATGCCAAGGCTGTGAACGGCGAGGACCAGAAGGGCACCATCTTTAGCGAAGGGCAACTCATCTTTAAAGGTGCCGGCACACTGCACGTGACGGGTCTGAACAAACATGCCATCTGCTCTGACGACTATATCGAAGTGGATAACAGCACCATCAAGGTGCTCGCTGCCGCCTCTGACGCTTTCCATGCCAACGACTCCATCCTCTTCTACGGCGGACGTGTTTCGCTCACCGCTTCGGGCGACGGCGTTGACTGCGAGGGTCCCGTCATCTTTGCACCGGCTGCCACCGACACGCTCGACATCACCCTCCCCGGCGACGATGTGGCTTGCCTCAAGTCTGACACGTTGGTGGAAGTGCGCAGCGGTGTGCTCATCTTGACCACCACCGGAGCGTCATCGAAAGCAATTAAGTCGAAAGGCGACGTGCGCATCTCGGGTGGCGACATCACCATCACACAGAGTGGCGACATGACGGTTGAAGACGGCGATGCCAGCTATGCCTCAGCCATCAAAGCCACGGGCAACATTGAGGTGACGGGCGGCAACATCGTCATCGTCAACGATGCCGAGGGCGGCAAAGGGCTCACAGCCGACGGCAACATCAGCATCTCCGACGGTGTGCTCAACATAGCAGCCAACGGTCGCGGCGGCATCTACGACCCCACCTCAACCTCAACACCGGACACGGCTAAGGCTTCATACATAGTCTACGTCAGCCTCCCCACCACCACCTCCTCTCAAGGAGGTGGCTGGGGCGGCTGGGGTGGAGGTCCCGGCGGTCAGTCATCAAACAATGCATGGTCGGCAGTGCACCTCTACAAGAGCGACGGCACGTTGGTGGCAACGCTTTCTTCCACCGCCACCATCACGGCGAGCAGCGGCTCTAAAGCCACTTTTTATTACTACGACTTTAAGGCTGCCGACAATGGCACCTATTATTTTGCCTCAGATGACTACGTAGCTCAGCAGAGCGGCGGCTGGGGAGGTTGGGGTGGCAACACCGCCTACTCTATCCGCACGAACGACTTCAGCGGACCCACTTCGGGCACAGATGTCTACTACTCCATCCCTTCATCTTACAGCACCTCAGGCACGGTGCGCACCTACACCATGACCGATGTCACCGCCACCTATTCTGGCGGGTCGCTCACAGCCTCTTCGTCAGAGGGTGAGAACTACTTCGCCGCGTGCCTCAAAGCCGACGGCGATATTTTTGTTTCGGGGGGAACCCTGCAACTGTCACACTCGGGAGCCATGTCTAAGGGCATCCGTTGCGACGGCACGTTCACCCTTTCGGGCGGCGAGGTGACGCTTGCCTCGTCCGGCTCGGCACAGATCGTCAACAACGACCCCAGTTACAGCACCGGCATCAAGGTGGGCAACTATGTGGGCACCGGCGGCACAGTGACGATTGAAGCCTCGGGCTTTGCAGGTCGTGCCATCTCGGTGGACGGCAACATGACGGTGAGCGACGGCACCTACACCCTCACCTGCAGCGGCAATGGCGGCACCTACACCAATGCCTCACGCCAAACCGACGGCTACGGAGCCTGCGGCATCAAGACCGACGGCAACCTGACGCTCGAGGGCGGCACCTTCACCATCCGCGCCACCGGCAAGGGCGGCAAGGGCATCCACGCTGACGGCACAGCCACCTTCGGCACCACCACCGGCGGTGCTCCCACCATCGACGTAGCCACCTCGGGCACCGTCATCGCCAACTCTGGCGGCGGCATGAGCGATAGCTTCATCGGTTCTGCCAAAGCCATCAAGATTGAGGGCAACATCGTGATTAACGACGGCAACATCTTGGCAAAAACCACCTCAAACGGCGGCGAAGGCATTGAGAGTAAAGCCTCCATCACCTTCAACGGCGGCACCACCGAGTGCGACACCTACGACGACGGCATCAATGCCGCCACCAAGATTACCTTCAACGGCGGCATCATCTACAGCCACGCCACGGGCAACGACGGCATCGACTGCAACGGCAGTGCCGGCTTCGAGTTCAACGGCGGTGTGATTATCGCCTCGGGCACCTCGTCGCCAGAAGAGGGCTTCGACTGCGACAACAGCAAGTTCGTCATCAACGGCGGTCTCCTGATCGGCACCGGCGGCTCAACCAGCTCACCCACCTCTGCCAAACAGCCTTACACCACCAAGAGCGGCATTCAAGTCACCTCGGGCAAATATCTGAGTGTGAAGAAATCTGACGGCACAGTGCTCTTCAGCTACCGCTGCCCCGTGTCAGTGAACAGCGCTACGGTGCTCCTGAGCTCGCCCGACTTCACGTCAGGCACCAGCTATTCATTGGTCTATGGTGCCACTGCCGTCAGCAACCCCACAGAGACTTCATTGAGCGGAGTCTTTACGCGCGGCGGAACTCTGACGGGCGGCAGCACCACCTCATTCACTCCCGCCACTCGCTGACGTAGAGAACCGGATGGTATTATAACTATTAGGACTTAAGAAGGGCTTACAGCCATTGGAACTTTAGAACATCGGAACTTTAGAACTTTCAAAGTTGACCTATACCTCAAAAAGAATATGCGTCCCAACCACACTCATTCGTGGTTGGGACGCATTATTTATCTACGCTACACCGTTGCTCCGCCGTTGCAACATCATTCATCACATCTGCGGCTTCAGCAGCGTCTGATATTTCTGCTCATCGCAAATAATTTCGAGACCCCGGCGATAGATGTCGTCCACATCGCAGATCACGCGATAGTAAGCACCGCTGCCGAAGAGGTCGCTTGCCAAGCTCGCCTTGAGCTGCTGCGACAACAGCGGTCGGCTGCTCTCAAACTCCGCGCTATCCACCCGCACACTATCGGCCACCGCATTGCGGCGCAAAGCCTCAAGCATCTCGTCGCTCACGGTGAAGTGGGCAATGTAAGTGTCGAGGTCGGGATACTGCTTCTTGAGCGACTTATGGTTACGGTCGAAGTAATTGAGCACAAAGCGGTTAAACGTGCCACGCGCCAAGATGTTGCGATGGGTGCGGCTGACGCGCGTCGTGTCGAGCGGCACAAACACATCGGGCATGATGCCTCCACCGCCATACACGGTGCGCCCTGCGGCAGTGTAGCAACGCAGACTGTCGGCAAAATGAATGCTGTCTGCCGACGTGTACTCACCGCTGCGGAAGCGGTTCTGCAGGTCGCGGTCGTAGCTCTCTTTGTCGCCCTTGGTGTAAGGCTTCTGAATGCAGCGTCCCGAGGGGGTGTAGTAGTGAGACACGGTGAGGCGCATCATCGCGTCGCCCGGCAGCGGTATGGGTCGTTGCACCAACCCCTTGCCAAATGAGCGGCGACCCACGATTACACCGCGATCCAGGTCTTGCATGGCACCGCTGAAAATCTCGCTCGCCGAGGCGGACTGTTCGTCAATCAGCACCACCAACCTGCCGTCAGTGAGCTTGCCGTTGTGGTCCGAACGATAGTCCATGCGCTCAGAGGCGCGACCCTCAGTGTAGACAATCAGCGAATGTTTGGGCAGGAACTCGCTTGCCATCTCTACGGCGGTGCCCAAATAGCCGCCACCGTTGCTCTGAAGGTCTAAGATGAGGTGCTTCATGCCCAACGTGCGCAGCGAGTCGGCAGCGCGCATCATCTCTTCGTGCGTGTTCTTGCCAAAACGGCTCACCTTGATGTAGCCCACCTCGGGGGCTGCCATATACGAGGCATCGACCGAATAGATGGGGATGCGGTCACGCACAATGTTAAAGGGGATGACCTCCGCCTCAGAACCGCGCTTCACACCCACCCGCACGGTGGACCCTTTCGGACCGCGCAAGCGGCGTTGAATCTCGGTGTTATCCATCTTCACACCCGCTATCGTCGTGTCATTCACCGTCACGATGCGGTCGCCGGCATAAAGCCCCACCTTCTCTGAGGGTCCGCCAATAATGGTGTTAATCACCATCAGCGTGTCGCGTTCCATCTGATAACGGATGCCGATGCCCTCAAAGTTACCCTCGAGCGGCTCGTTGGCTTGCTTCACCTCCTGCGGGGTGAGGTAGGCGGAATGGGGGTCGAGACCTTTCAAGATGCCGCGAATGGCATTGGTGCTCATCTGCTCGGTGTTGACCGTGTCGACATAGAAGTGTTCAATCCAGAGGAAGGCTTGCTGCACTTGCTGTAGCGAGGTCTTCAGATCCAACTCGGGCGCAGCGGCATGGGCTGCCGGTGCCGGAGCTAACATCAATGCCGCCAACAAAGCCGAAGCTCCGAGGCAGCGTTTGCGACGATGAGGGGTGTGGAACATTCTCTTAAAAGTTTATTGAATCTCAATCTAAGTGAAACCTTGAATGCTACAAGTCTGAACCTTGGAATGCAACAAGTTTGAACCTTGAATTAAGATTGAATGATAATAAGATTGAATATTAAAGTGTATTGATGAGGTTCCGATATTTATTGAGCGCGTTCTTCTCTTGCGGCGCGGGCATCTCAAAGCCGGCGGGCATAAAGTCGGTGACATCCTTGCCATAGTGAATAAGCTCACGCACAGTGGTCGAATTGATGTGCGCCATGGCGGGTTCATTAAAGAGCAAGATAGTCTCCAAGCCTGCCAAATAGCGGTTCACGTCCGCCATGTTACGCTCATACTCAAAGTCGATGACGGTGCGCACGCCGCGCAGCAAGTGAGTCACACCCAACGAGGCGGCATAATCCACGGTGAGTGTCTTGTAGGCAGTCACCGCGATGCGCGGTTCGGCGGCGTAATACTTGCTAATCATATTGACACGCTCTTCGACCGAGAACATACCGTTCTTAGCGTCGTTATAACCTACGGCAATGATGATTTCGTCACAGAAAGCCAATGCTCGGCTCACCACCGAGGCATGACCTTTGGTGAAGGGGTCGAACGACCCCGGGAAGATAACTTTCATGAGTTGGATTGATTAGTGTCGGTCGGGGCAGCCGCCCCGACCGTAGACTCGCCGCAGCGAGCTTTTGAAAAAAGTGGGTTAGTACACACGCGGCAATTCCCGCGCGGGTTAGTTCACAGCGTCTTCTTCTACAACAAGATTCTCGATGATGAAGTTCTGGCGCTCCATGGTGTTTTTGCCCATGTAATATTCCAACATGTCTTTCACAAAATCCTCTTTGCGCAGCGACACCGTGTCGAGGCGGATGTCCGGACCGATGAAGTGTCGGAACTCGTCGGGCGATATCTCACCCAAACCTTTAAAGCGGGTGATCTCGGCGGTGGAGCCACACTTCTCGATGGCAGCCAAGCGCTCCTCTTCGTTGTAGCAGTAATAGGTATTCTTTTTATTGCGCACACGGAAGAGCGGTGTCTGCAAGATGTAGACGTGCCCCTTGCGCACTAATTCGGGGAAGAACTGCAAGAAGAAGGTCATCAGCAGCAGGCGTATGTGCATGCCGTCCACATCGGCATCGGTGGCGATGATGACCTTGTTATAGCGCAACCCGTCCAACCCGTCCTCGATGTTGAGGGCAGCTTGCAGCAGGTTAAACTCCTCGTTCTCATAGACCACCTTGCGCGTCAACCCGAAGCTGTTGAGCGGCTTGCCGCGCAGCGAGAAGACGGCTTGCGTCTCCACATTGCGACTCTTGGTGATGGAGCCCGAGGCGGAGTCACCCTCGGTGATGAAGATGCACGACTCATCCATGCGCGTACCCTTGGTGTCGTTATAGTGGATGTGGCAGTCACGCAACTTGCGGTTGTGCATATTCACCTTCTTGATGCGCTCTTTAGCCTGCTTGGTCAACCCGCTGATTGCCTTGCGCTCCTTCTCGCTCTCTTGAATCTTGTGTAGCAGCACGTCGGCGGTCTCGGGATTGCGGTGCAGATAGTTATCGAGCTCGCGCTTCAAGAAGTCCGACACGAACTTCTGCACGGTCACGGTGGAGTCCGGAGCAATCTTGCTTGATCCCAACTTCGTCTTGGTCTGCGCCTCAAACACAGGCTCTTGCACCTTGATGCTGATGGCAGCCACCATGCCGTTGCGTATGTCGGGATATTCCAAGTTCTTATTATAGAACTCCTTGATGACGCGCGCCGAAGCCTCCTTAAAGGCAGCCAAGTGGGTACCGCCCAACGAGGTGTACTGACCGTTGACGAACGAATAATACTCCTCGCCATATTGATTGCCGTGGGTAATGACCACCTCGATGTCGTCGTCCTGCAGATGGATGATGGGGTAGAGCGGCTCCTCTGAGAGCTTCTCTTGCAGCAGATCCACCAACCCCGCGCGGCTATAGAAACGCTTGCTGTTGAGCGTCAGCGTCAAGCCCGCGTTGAGATACGAATAGTTCTTGAGCATCGTCTCGACGAACTCCATGCGGAACTTATAGTTCTCGAAGATCGTAGCGTCGGGAATGAACTCCACATACGTACCGTTGGGTTCGTCGGTCTTAAAGATTGGCTTATCTTCTACAATCTTGGCAGCCTGATAGGTAATCTCTTTGGCTTCGCCTTCGCGCACGCAGCGTATCAAGAAGTGGCGCGACAAGGCATTGACCGCCTTGATGCCGACACCGTTCAGACCGACGGACTTCTTAAAGACCTTCGAGTCATACTTCGCGCCGGTGTTGATCTGCGAAGCACAGTCGTTCACCTTGTCGAGCGGGATGCCGCGACCGTAGTCGCGCACCGACACCAGACCCTCGTCGGTCATCTTCACCTCGATGCGCTTGCCGAAGCCCATCGTGTATTCGTCAATACAGTTGTCGATGACCTCTTTGAGCAAGATGTAGATGCCGTCGTCGGCATGCGAACCGTCGCCCTGCTTGCCGATATACATACCCGGACGCAGTCTGATGTGGTCAGTCCACTCCAGGTGGCGAATGTTGTCGCTGGTATATTCGGCAGCCTCCATTTGCTTCTCCAAACTGAGGTTTTGAGCAGTTTCGGCTCCTTGGTTTTCTTCCGGAATCATGCGTTTAAAGTTACAAGTTTACAATCTGACATACGCACATCTTACATGCGCGTGGGCACCTCAATGCCGAGCAAGCCCATAGCACTCTTCACCACCTTGGCAACGGCAGCCGAGAGCACCAGGCGGAAGTTGCGCGTAGCGGCATCCTCCTCTTTGAGTATCGAGAAGTCGTGATAGAACTGGTTATACTCCTTCACCAAGTCGTAGGTGTAGTTAGCTATAAGTGCCGGGCTGAAGCGTGCACCTGCCTCCTTCACCACGCTCGGGTAGTTCACGAGTGCCTGAATGATGCCCTCCTCCTTGGTGGAGATGGTCACACCCTCGAGCGCAGCGTCGAGGTCGGCAGCCGAGAGCGCCCACGGAGCTTGTTCGCTGCCAGCCTTGCGCAGCAACGAGCAGATGCGCGCGTGTGTATATTGAATGAACGGACCCGTGTTGCCGTTGAAGTCGATTGACTCGGCAGGGTTAAACACCATATTCTTGATGGGATCCACCTTCAAGATGAAATACTTCAAGGCACCCAAGCCCACCATGCGGCAAATGTCGGCAGCCTCGTCGGCGGGAATATCCGCCATGCGACCCGCCTCGTCGGCGGTGCGGCGCGCGTCGGCAATCATCGAAGCCATCAGGTCGTCGGCATCGACCACCGTACCCTCGCGGCTCTTCATCTTGCCGTTGGGCAGCTCCACCATGCCATACGAGAAGTGCACCAAGTCTTTGCCCCACTTAAAGCCGAGGCGGTCTAACAAGAGCGAGAGCACCTGGAAGTGGTAGTTCTGTTCGTTGCCCACCACATACACCATGTGGTCGATGGGGAAATCCTGGAAACGCAATTTGGCGGTGCCGATGTCTTGAGTCATGTAGACTGAAGTGCCGTCGCTACGCAGCAGCAGCTTCTGATCCAGACCCGCATCGCTGAGGTCCGCCCAAACCGAGCCATCTTCCTTGCGGAAGAAGATGCCCTTCTCCAAGCCTTCCATCACCTTGCTCTTACCCTCCAAATAGGTCTGCGACTCATAATATATCTTGTCGAAGCCCACGCCGATCTGCTTGTAGGTCTCGTCGAAACCGGCATAGACCCACTCGTTCATCGTGCGCCACAAGGTGCGCACCTCTTCGTCGCCGGCCTCCCACTTGCGCAGCATCTCGCGCGCCTCCTGCATCAGCGGCGACTTAGCCTCGGCGGCAGCCTTACGCTTCTCTTCGTCGTCAATAGCCTGCACCTCGGGGTCGGTGGCGAGAATCTCCTTCACCTCAGCCTTGAAGTGCTTGTCAAACTCCACATAGAAGTCGCCAATCAGGTGGTCACCCTTCTTGCCCGTGCTTTCGGGTGTGCAGCCGTTGCCCCAACGCAACCATGCCAACATGCTCTTGCAGATGTGGATGCCGCGGTCGTTGACGATGTTGGTCTTCACCACCTTATAGCCGCAAGCCTCCAAGATGCGTGCCAAGCTGCTGCCCAACAAGATGTTGCGCATGTGCCCCAAATGGAGCGGCTTGTTGGTGTTGGGCGACGAATATTCAATCATATACAGCTCCGACCGGTCGGTGACGGGGGTGAAACCATAGTTCGCGTCGGTGTAGATGCCCTTCACCTTCTCAAGCCACGACGAAGCGTTGATGGTCATATTGAGGAAGCCCTTGATGACGTTATATTTGCCCACCAAAGGTTCATTCGCCACCAGCCAGTCGCCCAACTCGCGTCCGAGCTCCTCGGGGTTCTTCTTGCCAGTCTGTTTCAAAAAGGGGAAAGTCATCACCGTCAGGTGACCCTCGAACTCCTTACGCGTAGGACTGATCTGTATCTGTCGGTCTTCAATCGTTACGTTGTAGAGTGCTTGCACAGCTGCCTTGATTTGCGCTGTCAGAGTCTGTTCAATTTCCATAGGATTGTATCTGTGATTAGTTTACTGCAATCATTGATATTGCCGAGCTTGCGTCACCCGACGCAAACAACGCGCGGCAACGAGGCGCGTCAAATGTGGCTATAAATGCCTCCATTTAGGGGGCAAAGTTAATTATTTTTTGACAGAGGTCGTAACATTCAAAAAAAAATATCACCTTTGCGCAAGCAGAAACAGTGAATTATGGACGAAAAGCAAGTTTTAGATATTCAAAAGCAAGTGGTGGACGTGCTGAAATACGTCTACGACCCAGAAATCCCGGTTAACGTTTACGACTTAGGTCTCATCTACGGCATCGACGTGCAAGAGGGCGGTCACGTCAAGATACGCATGACGCTGACGGCACCCAGCTGCCCGGCGGGCGACTTCCTGACCGAAGACATCCGCATCAAGGTGGAAGGTCTCGCCGAGGTCACGACCTGCGAAGTTGAGGTAGTCTTCGAGCCCGAGTGGAACCAAGACATGATGAGCGAAGAGGCGAAGTTGGAACTCGGTTTCCTTTGATCAGCACCACACATGAGCACACCCATCCCCACCACTGCACCCGCCTCCACCGCTCGCAACAAAATCTATTTCATCTCCGACACGCATCTCGGAGCCGGAGCCATGACACATCCGCTCGACTACGAGCGGCGCGTGGTGCGTTTCTTAGACAGCATTAAAGACGACTGTGCCGAGCTCTTCCTGCTTGGCGACATCATAGACTATTGGTTTGAATACCGCTACGTGGTGCCTCGCGGCTTCACCCGCTTCTTGGGCAAGTTGGGCGAAATGACCGACAGCGGCATCCGCGTGCATTGGTTCACCGGCAATCACGACATCTGGATACGCGACTATCTGCCCACCGAGACGGGGGTGGAAGTGCACCGCACCGCCGAGGTCGTCGAGCGTCAGGGCAAGAAGCTCTACCTGGCGCATGGCGACGGTTTGGGCGACGACAACCGTTCCTATCGGCTCATGGCCAACTTCTTTCGCAACCGCACCTGTCAGCGGCTCTTTGCCGCCATACACCCGCGTTGGACCACCGCCTTTGCCCACCGTTGGTCGAAGCATAGCCGACTGACGGGCAGCAAGTTCCCCGACTTTTTGGGTGAAGACCGCGAGCACTTGGTGCTCTTTGCCAAAGACTACCTGAAACACGACTCCACCATCGACTACTTCATCTTCGGTCACCGCCACATCATGCTCGACCTTATGTTGAGCCGCACCAACCGTCTGCTCATCTTGGGCGATTGGATCACCCACTTCTCTTATGCCGTGATGGAGGAGGGCAACATCTTCCTCGACACCTTCGAAGAAGCCGCTGCCGACGGCAGCGACGGTGAGCCGGAGCGAACAGGGGTGAGCATCGCATTCTGAAAGATGCCCCCTGCTCAACACCTTCTCCCACCATGCAACCCACTCCTACCAAAACACACTATTTAAAATTTTCACGCGCCATTTAAATTTTCTTGCGCAAAAATTTGCATTT
>CAZBWT010000058.1:0-11977 GCA_964495625.1 uncultured Prevotellaceae bacterium
CATTCGGATGTATTCTCCCACCCGATTATTATTCTTTAAACCGATTGGTTATTCCAATAATCCGGTTGGTTATCTTGTAACCCGGTTGGTTGTTTTGATCTATCATCCGGGTTATTAAACCTCTCCCTTTCCGCCTCACTACTCTTCCATCTGGTCATTACCAATCATCTCGATCAGGCGGGGGCGGAGTGAGGCATATTCTTTCGACTGCAAGAACTTCTTGATGAGCTGCACGTGCTGTTCGTTGTGGAGGTCGCTGCCGAGGTAGTTGATGTAGCCATTCTCGAGCATCCAATAGACCACCTTCTTAGTCTCCGAGCCGTAGTAGCCGGTGAAAGACAAAATGTTGCACTGAAACTCCAACTGCTGGTCTTGCAGGTGGTGATAAAAGCGTCCGTTATGTCCGGCATAATAGCGATAGCGCTCGGGGTGCGCCAAGATAGGGTAGAAGCCGCAATCTTGCAGGTGGAAAATCAGCTCGTCCATCTCTTGCACCGGGTGGGCAAACGAGTTCTCGATGAGCAGATACCTGCCGCGCAAGGGGCGCAGGGCACAGCTCTCTTCGCCCCACTTGCCCTTAGAGAGCAGAGTGAGGAACCCTGTGTCGAGGCGATATTCGAAAGAGTAGTTAAGCTTCAGGTTTACACCTTCGCGTGTCACCGCCTCCTGAAGGTTGTTGAAGATAGGGTCGATGATGGCGGGGGTATTCTCAAAACGGTCGTCGATGCGATGAGGGGTGAAGATAACCTCTTCCACACCGAGTTCAGACAATGACTTCAAATATGAGAGCGACGACTCTAACTTACGCGAACCATCATCCACACCGGGGATGATGTGGCAGTGAATCTCGCGCTTATACGGCAAGTTAAGCCGTTCTCTTTTCTTAAATATAAAATTAAACATAATATAGGCAGGTTACATAATTGAACGCTGCAAAGTTTGTATTAGTTGCAGGCTCTTGCTTCGTTCAAGAACGCTCAATGCAAGGATGTCGTCTCTCTACAACAAAGTGTTGAAACTGCGTCCAAACATCAATTACTCTCAAATCCAAGCATTCCAATTATAAGAAACCTGCTTTATGGTATATCAATATCGGGTATAAATAATGGTGCAATATTAGCGCGTTTCGCGCATTTAGCCAAGTAATTTCACCAAAAC
Organism: uncultured Prevotellaceae bacterium; assembly: GCA_964495625.1. Classification (GTDB taxonomy): domain Bacteria; phylum Bacteroidota; class Bacteroidia; order Bacteroidales; family UBA3663; genus Liminaster. The sequence goes on from CAZBWT010000058.1 coordinate 1,159, forward strand.
TTCAAAAAAATACTCACTTATTGCATCACATTACTCATCACATATTGCTCAACGGCATAGGCAACACCGTCTTCCTCGTTGCTTCGTGTGACGAAATCGGCAGCCTCTTTCACCTCGGGCTTAGCATTTGCCATAGCCACGCCCAAGCCGGCATAACGTATCATCGAGAGGTCGTTATAGCCGTCGCCGCAAGCCATCAGTTCCGCGCGAGTGCAACCTATCTGACCGAGCAGATGCTCTAAGCTTGCAGCCTTGTCAATGCCGAGCGGCACCAACTCCAGGAAGAAAGCCTCCGAGCGGTACACCCCGTTGCGACCTTGCAGATGCTCTGCCATTTCTTGCTCGAGCTGCGCCAAGGGTTCCGGGTCGCCCACGATGAGGCACTTAGGTTTCAAACCGTCAATCGCCTCGAGGAAGTTATCTACGCGGCGTGCGGGCATCTTGTTGAGCATGCACTCATACTGCACATATTGATTCTCGGGGTGTTCGCAGAGCACGGCATCGCCGTCGTAGGTCAAAATCTCGAACCCGTGGCTCTTGGCACACTGATAGAAGTAGGGCAGCACCTCGGGGTCGAGCATCTGCTGCGTCATCACCCGGCGAGTAGTCCAGTCGATGATCTGTCCACCGTTATACGCCATGATGTAGCCATGGTGCAGGTTGAGTTGCAGTTGGTCGGCAAGGGGCGCGATGCCATACACCGGTCGCCCGGAAGCCAACACCAACCGTACCCCATGTTGCTCTTGCGCACGTAGCAGCGTGGCGAGTGTGTGGGGGGTGATTTCCTTGCGGGCATTGGTGAGTGTGCCGTCTAAGTCTAAAGCTATAATCTTATACATATCTACTGTTTACACGTCTTATTCTTACACGTCTGTTATTTTGTCACGTTATATCATGTTGCGTCCTGTGTACTATCACGTCTTATCTTTGTTGCGTCTTATTTTTACGCGTCTGTTATTCCCTCGCGTCACAACCTGTCACGCAACAGCGGCATAACGTTAAGCGTTGTCGTCCACCAAGGCTGCTTCCTGCGTGGCTGCGTCGTCCATTGCCTCCTCTGTTTCGGGCTTACGCTCGTCGAGCAACACATTGTGACCGTTAATCGAGCATGAGATGCCCTCTTGCTGCGTCAAGAACTGCACCAACTCATTCGTGATGCGCACCTTCTGCTTGCGTGCATACATATTCACGTGATACTTCTTCGAGGGGTGAATAATCTCGAAATAGAGGTTGGTGGTGGGTTTGGGCGGAGCCTCGCCGTCGCGCGCATTGTCGGGCAGGGCAGAGGCATTGTTCAGCTCGGTCTGCAACAAATGCAGCATGCCGGGAGTGATGCGGTCATAATCTACCCCCACGGTGAGGTTTTCGAGCAACGTGTCTGCCACCTCGTTGAGCTGCACGATGCGGTTTATCTTAAACTGCAAGTCATCTTTGCTCTCAACCGAGCGCACGAAGCGCTTAGGCACATACTGACCGTAGATGATCAGATACATACCCTCCTTGCCGTAGCCGCGCCAGGCGGGGAACTCCGGACCGAACAACGGGAACTCATGCGCGCCGCTGTAGTCTGACACCTTCAAGATGCCATAAGGGTTGCCCTTCTTGCTGGTGCCTTCGCGCCACGACGAAACGATGCCGCCGCACATCACCTCGCGTCCTTGCAGCGCCATGGGGTCATCCAACTCCACCATCTGAGTGTTGCAGGCATACTTCAGTTGCAGGCGATAGTCGTCGAGCGGGTGTGCCGAGAGGTAGATGCCCACATACTCTTTTTCGCGGTTCAGGCGAGCCAACGTGCCCATGGGTTCATACTCGGGGAACTGCGGGTGGGCTATCTCGATGACGCAGTCTTCAGCGTCGCCAAACAGCGAGTTGGTGTTCATCTCCTTGTCGGCGCGATAACGCTGACCATAGCGCACCAAGGCATCAATGAAGCTCTCACCGTTGGCCATGGGTGCCACATACTGCTCGCGCTTTGCTTCGGGGAAGGAGTCGAAAGCGCCCGACAGTGCCAAGGCTTCGATAGCCTTCTTGTTGACCGAGAGCAGGTTGACGCGCTCAATGAAGTCGAAGATGTCGCGATAAAGACCATTCTTCTCACGCTCTTCGATGATGGCAAGAGCCGCGCCTTCACCAACGCTCTTCACACCGCCCAAGCCGTAGCGCACCGCACCCTCGCGGTCCACCGAATACTTCAGGCGGCTGTAGTTCACATCCGGTCCCTTCACCACCAAGCCCATCGACTTACACTCGTCCATATATTTGGCGAGTTCGGTGATGTTGTTCAGGTTACGGCTCAACACCGCAGCCATATACTCAGCCCCATAATGAGCCTTGAGGTATGCCGTTTGGTAAGCCACCCACGAGTAGCACGTGGCGTGACTCTTATTGAATGCATACGAGGCGAACTTCTCCCAGTCCGTCCAGATCTTCTCTAATATCTTCGGGTCGTGACCATTGTCTTGTCCTTGCTTGATAAACTTAGGCTTCATGTGGTCCAGCTTATCGCGCAGCTTCTTACCCATTGCCTTACGCAGGGCATCACTCTCACCGCGGGTGAAGTTAGCCAACTGGCGCGACAAGAGCATCACCTGCTCTTGGTAGACGGTCACACCGTAGGTATCCTTCAGATACTTCTCCATGCAGGGAATGTCGTAGACCACCGGTTTGCGTCCCAACTTACGGTCGATGAAGTCGGGAATGTAGTCCATCGGTCCCGGGCGGTAGAGGGCATTCATGGCGATGAGGTCTTCAAACACGCCCGGCTGCAATTCGCGCAGGTACTTCTGCATGCCCGGCGACTCGAACTGGAACGTGCCGATGGTGCGCCCCTCGCAATAAAGCTTATAGGTCAGAGGGTCGTCGATGGGGATGGTGTCAACATCCACCTCTATGCCGCGCGACTGGCGCACGTTCTCAACCGCCTCGTTGATGATGCTCAGGGTCTTCAGACCCAAGAAGTCCATCTTGATCAGACCGGTGCTCTCAATCACGCTACCCTCATACTGCGTCACGAGCAGCTTGGCACCGGTGGTCTTGTCTTCAGCCACCGACACCGGCACCACGTCGGTAATCGGGTCGCGACCGATGATCACACCACACGCGTGCACACCCGTGCCGCGAATGTTGCCCTCCAACATCTGGGCATACTTCATCACGTTGCGGATCAGCGGGTCGGGGCTATCGACGGCATCTTGCAGCTCGGGCACCGCCTTGATGCAGTTCTTCAGGTTAATCTTCGGAGCCTTGCCGTCCACCTCGGGCAGACGGTCGGGAATGTAGCTCACCAAGCGGTTCGACTCGGCAATCGAGAGCTTCTCGACGCGCGCCACATCTTTTATCACCATCTTGGTTGCCATGGTGCTGTAGGTGATGATGTGCGCCACCTTGTCGGCACCATATTTATGTTGCACCCACTCGAGCACCCTGCCGCGACCATCGTCGTCGAAGTCGGTATCAATATCCGGCAACGAGATACGGTCGGGGTTCAAGAAACGTTCAAACAGCAGGTCATATTTAATAGGGTCAATCTTTGTGATGCCGAGGCAGTATGCCACCACCGAGCCGGCGGCGGAACCACGACCCGGACCCACGCTCACGCCCAATTCGTTGCGCGAAGCGTTGATGAAGTCTTGCACGATGAGGAAGTAGCCGGGGAAGCCCATCGTCTTCATGATGTGCAGCTCGAAGCGTATGCGGTCGTCCACCTCCTTGCTCAGCGGGTCGCCATACAAGCGGTGGGCACCCACCATGGTGAGCGAGCGCAGATAGTCCGCCTCGAGTTTGATGCGGTAGAGCTTATCATAGCCGCCCAACTTCTTGATCTTTGCCTTGGCGGCTTCTTCGTCGAGCACCACGTTGCCGTTCTCGTCGCGAGTGAACTCGTCAAACAACTCTTGTTCAGAGATGCGCCGGCGATACTCCTCCTCGGTGCCGAACTCGGCGGGAATCTCGAAGTTCGGCATGATGGGCGGGTTCTCGATGTTATAGGTAGTGACCTTCTCGGCAAGCTCCACCGTGTTGCGCAGAGCCTCGGGCACATCGGCAAAGATGGCATTCATCTCCGCCGTCGTTTTGAACCACTCCTGCTTGGTGTAGCGCATACGGTTCGGGTCGTTCAGATCCTTGCCCGTATTGAGGCAGATCAGGTGGTCGTGCGCCTCGGCATTCTCTTCGTCCACAAAGTGAACGTCGTTGGTGCAAATCAGCTTGATGTTGTGCTTATGCGCCATGTCAATCAGCACGCGGTTGGCCTGCTCCTGCAAGCCGTAGGTCTCGCGGTTGGCATTGCTGTCGTTGGTCTGGTGGCGTTGCAGCTCAAGATAATAATCGTCGCCAAACAGCTGCTTGTGCCACAAGATAGCCTCTTCGGCACCTTGCAGGTCGCCATTGAGAATCTTCTGCGGCACCTCGCCGCCGATGCAGGCGCTGCAGCAAATCACATCTTCGTGATAGCGTTGCAGCACCTCGTGGTCGATGCGCGGGCGCGAGTAGAAACCGTCGGTCCACCCGATGCTGACCATCTTGATGAGGTTCTTATAGCCATTGAGGTTCTTAGCCAAGAGAATCAAGTGCCAACCGCCCTGGTCGATGCGGTTGCCCTTCTCTTTGCTCGACAAGCTGCGGCGAGCCACATAAACCTCACAGCCGAAGATGGGCTTCACCGTGGGCTTGCCCGCATCTTTGAGGGCTGCGTTCTTCTTGTTTGCCACATCAAAAAACTCTTTGATGCCAAACATATTACCATGGTCGGTCACAGCCATGGCAGGCATGCCGTCGGCAGCAGCCTTGTCGAATATTTTGGAAATTGCACATTGACCATCAAGCACCGAATATTGGGTGTGGACGTGCAGGTGTACGAATGGCTCCACAATCAGAGGGGTTAGTCAGTTAGGGGGGGATTTTTTTATCAATGCTCAAAGTCTTCGTCGTCGCGATGCAAGCGCCGATATTGATGGCGCAGCAAGAAGAAGAGCGCCACGATGATGGCCACCTCAATCACCACGATGAGGCAGAACAGCCAAATCTTGCCGTCGCGACTAAACGAACGCCAGCCGTAGACCGACATCACCGTCAGGTAGAGTGCTAAAGCTGCGGGCAGCGTCTTATACTTAGGCCACTTATCTTGTTTCTTGGGGGAATGCATAGGGCGGAAACTTTTAAAAATCGGGGGTTTTACTTCGGTTCGTCGCTGAGCGCCTCATAGATTTCAACACAAGCCACTGCGTCGAGAGCGGCATAGGCCATCTGGCGGTCGGTCAGCGTTTCGCTCTCCCAGTTGGTGAGCTGTTGGCGTTTAGAGATGCGTTTGCCTTTCACGTTGGCATAGATTTTGGCGAGGCTGCTATCTTCAATGCCGAACCGGCGCACCAACTGCTGCAGCTCGATGAAGCCTTGGGGCTGAAGATGCTCATCCCAACAGCGACGCAAGTTGGTGAAATCGTCGTGCAGCGACAAGCCCACCTTGGTCACCGTGGGGTCTTCCAACAAGTCGCGCACCACCCCCATGCCATCCATGCGGCACAGGCGAAACAAAAAGCAGAGGTTGCCCGTTGAGAGCTGTATCAGAGCCACCTTGTGCACCTCGCCTTTCTTAAACGAAGGACGCGTCTCGGTGTCGAACCCCAACGGGGTGCCCGACACACGCAGGGCATGCACTGCCTTCACAGCCTCGGCTTGGGTGCTGATCACCACAGCGCGACCTGTGAATTCAGCCACCGGCATCTCAGCCAACGCCTCCTTACTTATTTTGGGTTGATAGTTCATTATAGGGTATAAGAATTATTTATCAGCAGTTATATAAGGGCGGATAGAACAATTATCCGTAGCAATTTGTCAGTAATAGATCAGCTTAGTCAGTCAGTTCAGCGTCGTCGTCGGAGCTTGGAGCATAGCGCAATTCATGCAGCGGACGCAGGGCGTTGACCAACTTTTGCCCCCAATAGTTGGCAAAATTGTCTGCCACGTTCACCACCGCATCATTCATGCTCTCTTCCACTCTGCCGGCATACACGTCGATGAAGTTGCGCAGGTCCTGGTAGATGTCTGCCAAGTCTTCAGAAATGTTTGCCGTGATGGGTGTCTCGCTAAACTGCATGTCGGGCGAGAAGACCTCCAAATACTCATCGTCGCCGCGCAACACTGTCCACACGGCACGCTGCACGCTGTTATATGCCTCTTCGGTCACAGCCTCGGGCATCTCGTCGGCACCTATCGGCTCCAACCGGGGCAGCAAAGCCGCCTTGACGTAGAGCAAGGGCAGGAACTTGGTGACGCGGTCTAAAAAGGTGGCGCGGTCGGTGCCTTTCTCGCCTAACTGCTCCAAAAAGACACAATACTCCACCGCCACGCGCAGAAAGTCCAACACCGGTTGTGAATAGATAGGGTTTTGATTATTCTCCATGTTTCAAAGTTTGCTTCATTTAAAATCACTCGGCGGCACTGCCGGCAGACTTTTCTGCCGTTGTTGCCATTGCCGACAAGAAGAGCGGTTTCACCCCTGTGGGTAACCACCGGTCTAAAGGCGCATCGTCGCCCCTGCGCACTGCGGCGCGAAGCTCGGTGGCAGAGATGTCATATTGCGGCGCATCGGTCAAGAACGTCACGTGGGCGGTGGGCAGAGCTGCACCGCTGCGGGTGGCACCCACCAAAGAGCCGGGGCGCGGATAGACCAACAGATGGTAGTGTTGCAAAATCTCTTGCCAGTTGCGCCACTTGTCAAACACCTCCCAGTTGTCGCCGCCAATCATCAAATAAAAGTCATGCTGCGGGAACTCGGCGCTGAGCGCGTGCAGCGTGTCGATGGTGTAGGAGGGGCGAGGCAGGCGGTCTTCAATATCGCACAGCCTCATCGCCTCGTGACCCGCCAAGGCGCGGCGCAACATCTCGGCGCGCAGGTCGTCGGCAATCAAGTCTTCAGGCTGCTTAAACGGGTTTTGGGGGGTGCGGATAAACCATACCTCGTCGACCAACCCTTGCTGCACCACGTGGTGCGCCAAGGCTATATGCCCGCGATGCACGGGGTTGAATGAGCCTGAAAAGATGCCTATCTTCATAACTTATGTAGCGTAATTTTTTTTTCTATTCTGTAACGAGCCAATGATGAGCCCTCCGATGGGGGTCACTGAGCCAAAAAGTCGTTCACCACGCGGGTCACCTCAGCCTTGGCCTGCTCAAGGTCGTCGTTCACAATGATGCGGTCGAACTGCGGAGCCAGCGACAACTCAAACTCGGCACGTTGCAGGCGTGTCTCAATCACCTCGGGTGCATCGGTGGCGCGACCCACTAAGCGGGCACGCAGTGCCTCCACACTCGGCGGCTGAATAAAGACGCTCAGGGCGCGGTCGCCATAGAACTTCTTGATGTTGATGCCACCCTTCACGTCCACGTCGAAAATCACAATCTTGCCCGCTGCGCTGAGGCGTTCCACCTCGCTCTTCAGGGTGCCGTAAAACTTGTCGGTGTAGACCTCCTCATACTCCAAGAACTCGTCGTTTGCAATGCGCTGACGGAACTCTTCCGGGCTCAAGAAGTAGTACTCGCGCCCATGCTGCTCCTCGCCGCGCGGGGCGCGACTCGTGCATGAAATGCTGAACGAGAGGTTGTCAATCTGCGTCAACAGATAGTTGATTAACGTGGACTTGCCGCTGCCTGAAGGCGCGCTGAAGATGATGAGTTTGCCGTGTGTATTGTTTTGATTCATCGTAGCCAATGATAAATGGGGGGTGATGTTGAATGGTGCGGCTATATGCAAGGCGCATAGCCGAGTGTGTGTGACGGCACTGATGCCGTATGTTTTAATGTGTAGCCTGCTGCAAAGCTCGGAGCCGGAGACTTAGCAGACGTTGAGCACCTGCTCTTTGATCTGCTCCAATTCGTCCTTCATGCGCACCACAATGCGTTGCAGTTCGGCGTGGTTAGCCTTCGAGCCGAGGGTGTTGATTTCGCGACCCATCTCTTGCGAGATGAAGCCGAGCTTCTTGCCCTGTCCGTTGGTGCCGTGGTCGAGGGTCTCGATAAAATACTTCAAGTGGTTGTCGAGACGATGCTTCTCCTCGTTGATGTCGAGCTTCTCGATGTAATAAATCAGCTCCTGCTCATAGCGGTTCTTGTCATAATCCACCGGCAGCTTCGAAAGCTGGTCTAACAGTCTGCCACGCACCGTTGCGATGCGTTCTGCTTCGTAGGGAGCCACCGAGTCGAGCAACTGACGGATGTTGCCAATCTTGGTTGTGAAGACGTTATAGAGCATCTCGCCCTCTTGCTTGCGGAAGTCCACCAAATGGCTCACAGCCTGGCGCACACCTTCGAGCACCTTGTCGAGCTCAGCATCTTCCACCACAGGTGTTTCCACCTGCACCACGTCGGGCAGTCGGAGCAGTGTGGGCAGCAACTCGGCAAACGACACTCGCGTGCCTTGCAGTTTTGCCAAGAAGTCTATTTGAATTAAGTACTCTTTAATGGCATCAACATTAAGGCGCGGTGTGACAGCCGTCTCTGATGCCTCCACTGTCAGGTTGAAATCCACCTTGCCGCGCTCTAACTGAGCGGAGATGATTGAGCGGATTTGTGCTTCGAGGTCGCGATATTGGGGAGCCACCTTCAAACTCAAGTCTAATTGCTTCGAGTTGAGCGATTTGATTTCTATTGTAACTTTTTTCTTCGGCAACTCAACCACTGCCTTGCCGAAGCCCGTCATAGATTGTATCATATTCTTCAAAAGTTAAATGCTTGCCGGCACGTGTGTAAGATGCCCTCGGCAAGAAATATTGTGGCAAAGATATTAAATTCTTTGCTACCTTGTAACAACGTTGTGCAAAAACATCTTTATTTCTCTAACATTTTCTTTTTCACAATCCTTTCGTCATCATGTTCCTCAATCCTTCTCTCTTCTCTTTTCTCTTTTTTTTCAGGCATGCCTTCAGGCGCAACCTTCCTCGCTTCGCCCACCTCGTTGGGGGCGGAGGTCGTCGGTGTCTCCGACGCAGCACGGCGGCTGTGGGTGGTGGCAACGGCTCCCCCATGCACCACTACGAACCTCGGCTAAGCTGCTCCCACAGTGCCTTGCGCCGAGGTCTGCCGGCGGCGGTGCTCCGCGCCGATGGACCTATTGCCGCCACTCGCGCCCGGGGTGAAGGTAGAAGCTGCCTCGCCGGCTGCACCCACGTCGGCTGCGCACCTCGCCGAAGCTCCGCCGCGCAGCGACCGCATTGCACGCGCCGGACGCAAACCTCCCAGCGCCCACATCGCACGCCGAGGGTGGAGCTTGGCGCGAAAAGGTGAGCAGAATGCTGCCAATGTGCTCGCAAAAGAGTGGCAATTTGCTGCAACTTGTTTCGCGTTGCTTGAAAAAGAATAGGCATATTTTGTAATCTACTCAAATTTCACTATTTTTGTGCCCGATTGTGGCAAAACGATCACCAGCTTAAACTGATAAAACACAACAACTAACTATATTAGCTATGGAAAATTTAACTCCAATGCAACAGGCACTCATGCTTATGATTGTAGGCATGGGCACCGTTTTCGTCATCTTGATACTCATCATCAACCTGAGCAAGTGCATGATAGCCTTAATCAATCGCTTTGCTCCGGCTGAAGCACCCAAGAAAGCAGCAGCTGCCGTGCAGAGTGCGGTGGCAACCATCAACCCCGCTGTGGCAGAAGCTATTCGCAAGGCGGTGGCACAGGTGGCTCCCGGTGCACAGGTGGTAGACATCAAGAAGCAGTGATGCCTTAGCCCGGTCATTATGCTCTGTTGTATTTACTTACCCTGATTGAAAACTGTTATTCATTGAAATCGTCATTGAAACTATCTTTGAGAATTATCTCTGAGCGCCATCATCATTGAAACGCTCACCGAGAAACTCACTGAGAACTATCATTGAAATTGTATCATTAAAAACATTCTAAACAATATTATGGCAAAAGAGGTAAAATTCAGTCTTGTCTATCGTGACATGTGGCAGTCAGCCGGAAAGTATGTGCCCCGCGTAGATCAGTTGGTGCGCATCGCTCCCGAGATTATTAAGATGGGTTGCTTTGCCCGCGTTGAAACCAACGGCGGCGGCTTCGAACAGGTCAACTTGCTCTTTGGCGAGAACCCCAACAAGGCTGTGCGTGAGTGGACGAAACCCTTCCGCGAAGCAGGCATCCAAACGCACATGCTCGATCGTGGCTTGAACGGCATCCGCATGAATCCCGTACCTGCCGACGTGCGCAAGCTGTTTTATAAGGTTAAGTTCAAGCAGGGCACCGACATTGCCCGCACCTTCTGTGGCTTGAACGACACGCGCAACATCATCCCCTCGATTGGCTATGCACACGAGGGTGGCATGATTTCGCAGTGCTGCTTATGCATCACTTTCTCACCCGTGCACACGGTGGAATATTACACTCAGCTCGCCGAAACGCTGATTGCTGCCGGCGCTGACGAAATTTGCTTGAAAGATATGGCGGGCATCGGTCGCCCCGAGTCGTTGGGCAAGATCGTCAAGAACATCAAGACGAAACACCCCGACGTGCCCGTACAGTATCACTCACATGCCGGACCCGGTTTCGCCATGGCTTCCATCCTCGAGGTCTGCAAAGCCGGTTGCGACTATGTTGACGTGGGCATGGAGCCTCTGTCGTGGGGCACTGGTCACCCCGACGTGTTGGCTGTGCAAGCCATGCTGAAAGATGCCGGCTTCAAGGTGCCCGAAATCAACATGGAGGCTTACATGAAGGCTCGCTCACTCACTCAGGAGTTTATGGACGACTTCTTGGGCTACTACATCCCGCAGCGCAACCGCTTCATGAACTCGCTGCTCATCGCTCC
>CAZBWT010000059.1:0-11975 GCA_964495625.1 uncultured Prevotellaceae bacterium
ACAGCATCACCCTGCGCATCGTTGGCAACGACGACATCGGAATCGTCTCAAACATCTCCTCGCTCATTAACAAGGAGAAAGACACCTTGCTGCGTGCCATTAACATCGATTCTAACGACGGACTTTTCCAGGGGCACCTCACCGTGTCGGTCAACGACCTCTCGTCGCTCAACGCCTTGGTCAAAAAGATACGCACCATCAAGGGGGTGCGTCAGGTGGAGCGAGTCAATTAACGCACACATCGTCAACCAATCAACCCCACACATCATCGAACAATCAACCCACACATATATACAACAGCAAAAAATGAACAAGACCGCACTCACCCTGTGCTGTGCCACAATCTGCCTCATCACCTCGTGTGCGCCATCGTCCAAACAACAGGCGCAACAACTGCTTGACGAAGCCACAGCAGCCTATCAACAAGGACTTTACAACCGAGCCCAGCTCCTACTCGACTCACTCAAGACACAATATCCGAGCGAAGTAGAGGTGCGCCGGCAAGGTCTGGAACTGACACACGCCATACAATATGACGAAGCTTGCAAAACGCGTGCGTATGCAGACTCCATGCTTGTTGTTGTCGATGCTGCCATAGCCGAAGCCATAGTCCCCTTCACCTATCAGAAGACGGAATATGACGACCTCGGACGCTACATCTACACCGGGTCGGAAGCCGAAAAGAATCTGCGCAGTTACCTCCATGCCGCTGTAGACGACTATGGAAGCACCCAACTCATCAGCTCATATCGCGGCAACAAGTCACTGAACCACACTTCGGTACGCATCACAGCCATCGACGGCACCTCATGTACCACCCAACCCATAGCCTATGACGATGCCGCCAACTACCATTACGACATACAAGGTGCGCGCTACGAAACCGTCACCTACACCGACGCTCTCGACGGCGGTGTGTTGGGTTTCATCGCCCTTCACACTGATCAGCCGCTCACCCTCACCTACTTAGGGGGCACAACGCCGCTCAACGTCACCCTCACTCCCACCGATCGTCAGGCGCTGCAAGCCACCTACCAATTAGCCGACTTGTTGAAAAACAGATTGCGACTGATGCAAGAGCAACAAGTCGCAACCAACAACGTCCTAAGATTAGAAGACAAGAAAGCCAATGCAGAGACCTCTGATAAGGTGAGCGAATAAAGAGGACACAATTAGGGCTGACACCACAACAAAGTGTCAGCCCTAACTATTATAAAAGGTCATTCAAATTATACAAGTCATTCAAACCGACCTTTAAATATATAGCGTCTGCGACAGCGGTTTAAGCATTCTTCAGCTCACCCACAGCAGCCAACATTGCCGTCAAGAACTTCCAATAGCGCTCCACGCTCTCCACTTCCACACACTCCTCCGGACTGTGCGGCGAATGGATGGTTGGTCCCACACTAATCATACCCAACTTCGGATAGGCGGCACCGATAATGCCGCACTCCAAACCGCAGTGCACTTGGTTGATTATAGGCTCTTTGCCGAACGTTCGCTCATAAACCGCAATCGCCCAATCCTTCAACGGGGCATTTGCCGGAAGCTCCCAACCCGGGTAAGCTGCGTGGAAGTCCACACGAGCACCGCCCAACATAAACACGCTTTGCAACTGAGAAGCCAAGGCGCGTTTCTGCTCCTCGTTCATGCTGCGTATCAAAAAGACGATGCGCGTCTCCTCGTCAGAAGTCTCCACCAATGCCAAGTTCGACGACGTTTCGACCACCTGAGGCAGGTCGGGCGACATGCGCAACACACCGTCGTGGCAACCCACAATGCTGTTTATCACATCATCTTGTATCTCTTCGGGCAGCAAAGCCGTGGGCAGTTGCGTCACCTCCGCCGTGAACTTCAGTGAAGGTTCAATGCCGCGCCACTCATACTGATACAGCTCCTCATAATACGCCACCTCGGCAATCATATCGTCCACCAATTCAGCGGGCACTGTAATCACGGCTTCAGCCTCGCGCGGGATGGCATTACGCACACCACCGGCATGCACCTCTGCCAAACGAGCCTCGAAATTCACCACCGCATGCTTCAAGAAGCGGAACAACAGCTTACAGGCATTGGCGCGACCCAAGTGAATATCCATGCCGGAGTGACCTCCTTTCAGCCCCGATAAACTCAAGCGCATAGCCACATCGCCCTCGGGCACCACGTTATCCATGCGATATTTAAACGTCGCCACCATGTCTACGGCACCGGCGCACCCTGTCATGATAACCCCTTCGGTCTCCGTGTCGGTATTAATCAAGAAGTTACTTTTGAGCCAATCCGGATTCAGCGCGTTTGCACCGGTCATGCCGGTCTCCTCATCCACGGTGAAGAGGCATTCCAAACGCCCGTGGCGCAGACTATCATCCGCCAAAACAGCCAACATCGAGGCTGCACCGATGCCATTATCTGCACCGAGCGTAGTACCCTTGGCGCGCACCACACCGTCGCTCACATAGGGGCTAATGGGGTCTAATTCAAAATCATGCGCGGTGTCGGCATTCGCCTGCGGCACCATGTCAAGATGTGCCTCCAGAGCCACCGACTGCCAATCCTCACAGCCCTTTGCCGCCGGTTTAGTAATCAAAATGTTACCAGTGTCGTCAGTCACCACGGGCAACCCCAAACGTTCGGCATAAGAGATCACATAATCACGGATTGCAGACAAATGTCCTGAGGGATGCGGCAGCGCGCAAATAGCAGCAAACTGCTGCCACAGTTCTTTAGGCTCTAAAGTTTCCATAATGCTTCATTTTTACATTTTAAGGCAAGTGCAGTCGGCAAGAGACCGACACTTATTTTTCATCATTCGGGTTTGACCTTGTTGCGACGCAGCAGCACCACTAACAGCGCATACAGTCCGAGCACCAACACAAAACCCTGCTCAATGGTCCACGACACCAAGGCGAACGAGAATGCCTCACTGGCACCGATGCCATAGCACCCCAAGGTGAAAATCACCATGGCATGCCACGCTCCGAGTCCGCCCTGCACCGGTATCAACAACGACAACGACCCCATCACGAAAATCATCAGACCCGCCAACAGTCCCAAATGGGCAGTGAAGTCGAAAAAGAAGAGCGACGTGTAGGAGTTGAGAAAGTATAATGCCCAAAGCGCCACGGAGTCAAGCAGATAGAGCTTCCAGTCGCGCATTTGGCGCAGACTGACCACCCCCTTCCACAACTTGCGGCAAAGGTCTGCCGCAAAGCGATACGGGCGCGAATTGCTAAACCGATGACGCACCAAGAAAAGCGTCACGGCGGCGACACCCAACGCGCCCCACAACAGCGGAGACTTCAGCGGCGCAACAAGGCGCGAACCAGTGCCCGTGTAGGTGTCGAAAAAGCTGAAAAGCACGCGGCTCTGCAACGAGAAAGCCGCCACAGCCAATGCCAGCGAGCAGGTCATATCCACCACGCGCTCAGAAATCATCGAGCCGACCGTAGTCGAAAACGACACACCGGCGCGATGTGCCACATAATTGCAACGCCACACCTCGCCCAGTCGGGGGAAGACGAGATTCAGTCCGTAATTGCCGAAGATAGAGATAGACATATCGTGCGTGCTCAAGTTGGCACCGAACGTGCGAAGCTGACGGCGCCATCTGATGCCGCGCACAATATGACTCAGCAAAGCCAAGACCAGCGACACACCGACCCAGCCCCATGAAATGCCTTGCTTCAAGATCTGAGAGACCTGCTCCAGGTCGGCGTTCCGGGTGAGGAACCAAAAGATGCCGCAGCCGAACAGCAGCGGAATCACAAACTTCAGAGCGGTCTGAAAATACTGTTTCACTTTAACGTTATTTGGCGCAAAGATACGGGTGCAGCGCTGAAAATGCAAAACTCTCGGCATTTTTTAGCACCTGCACCCGTCAAAATCAATGCTTATAACCGGCTATATCGGCTATGATAAGCGGAATGTTGGCATTGTCGTTATGACCGGCAAAACGTTCAGCACCAACACCGCAAGCATAAACGGGTACCAAACCAGCCGAATGACCGCCCGTGCACCACGTCAACCCAGCCTTAGTGTTGAGCAACAGAGTAGCAGCCACGGCGAGCGGTTCGTTCTCGCTATAGAGGTTCTTCTCATTAGGCATCTGCCCCTCAAACGACTTCACATACACCTCGTGCAGCGAAGCCGTCTCTTCATCGGTCAGTGAGACATTGCCCCAGAAACCGTAATGTTGCTGCAACACCTCCTTAGCCTGCTCCCACGTCACCTTATTCTGAGTGGCAGTGCGCAGGTCGTGCAGTTTGGAGGTGAAAGCATCCTGACTGCCCGCTTGATTACCCAACAGCTGCAGGTTCAGCTTTTTCGTGTTGCGGTTTGCCAAAACCAAACCGCCCGTTTCGTGGTCGGCGGTGAGCACAATCAGCGTCTCGTTGGGGTGACGCAAATAGAAATCGTAGGCAATGCGCATGCAGCTATCCACGGCAGCCACCTCGGCGAAAGCTGAGGCACCGTCGTTGCCGTGGCAGGCGAAGTCCACCTTTCCGCCAATCTCATTCATCAAGAAGAAACCTTGCGTAGAGTCCTTCATCAAGAAGTCAATCTCGGCAGTGAGAATCTGCGGAATGGTGAGATCTGCCTCCGTCGCGTCGATGGCATAAGGAATGCTGTATGCATCTCTGTCAGACGCAGCTTGCGGTTGGAACAGCACCATGCGCGAAGCCGTAGCGGCTTGCGCCTTATATTCGTCATAACCACGGGCAATGACATAACCCGAGTCGCGCGCTATGGCATAAAGATCCTGAGCGCCACTACCCTCCGGAGCCTGCGGCTTGTAGAAATCAGAGCCACCGTAAAAGTCAAAGCCGGCACGAGGCAACCATTCACCAATCTCATAAGCCATGCCGCGGTCTTTGGCATGCGCATAAAACGCACCCGGAGTGGCATGATTGATATTCACACTCGTAGCCACACCCACGCGCTTGCCGGCATTCTTTGCCCACACAGCTATGGAGTTGACCGGTGTAACCGCATCCGGCTTCATGCCGATGAAACGATTTGTTGTCTTTTGTGAAGATGCCAAGGCGGTGCCTGAGGCGGCAGAATCTGTGATGCCGTGACTATCAGAATAAGTAGAAGAGACACCCACCACGGGGAACTGCGTCATGCAAAGCTTTTGGCGACCTATGTAGCCTGCCAATTCCGCCTGATACATCTCAGCCCCGAGCACGGTGTTCACACCTGTACCGTCGCTGATGAAATAAAACACATACTTAGCATGAGGGACTTCTGACTGTTGCATTGTGGCTGCGGCATCATTGCTGATGAGCTGCGTGCTGTGGCATGCGCCAAACAGCATGCCTGAAGTTGCCAAAAGAGAAAGGGCGAGTAAAGATTTATGGTTGATCATTTTCTTATGGTGAATTAAAGATAATGAATGCCTTATTGTGAAAAGATGACCTACGGTCAGAAGCGAAAGCTCCCCTCCGTGAGGTCATCTTTAAGACACTTATGCCGTCGCAATTACACCGGCATATTGCCGTGCTTCTTGGGCGGATTGCTCTGGTTCTTGTTACGAGTCATGTCGAGAGCCTGAATCAAAGCGCGACGCGTGTCGGCAGGCTGAATGATGTCGTCAATGTAACCGAGTTCGGCAGCCGGCATCGGGTTAGCGAACTTAGCCTCATACTCCTTCACCTTCTCAGCCTTCTCGGCATCGGTGCACTTACGATAGAGGATGTTGACCGCACCCTGAGCACCCATCACGGCAATCTCAGCCGAGGGGTAAGCCAAATTCACGTCGGCACCAATCTGCTTACTGTTCATCACGATGTAGGCACCTCCGTAAGCCTTGCGGGTAATCAACGTAATCTTCGGCACGGTGGCTTCAGCAAAAGCGTAAACAATCTTCGCACCGTGGCGGATGATGCCGTTATGCTCCTGGTTCACACCGGGCAAGAAGCCGGGCACGTCTTCCACAGCCACCAACGGGATGTTGAAGCAGTCGCAGAAACGGATGAAGCGGGCAGCCTTATCGCTGGCATCAATATCGAGCGCACCTGCCAAATAGTTCGGCTGATTAGCCACGAAGCCAACCGTGCGACCTGCCATACGACCGAAACCAATCACGATGTTCTTGGCATAGTGAGGCATAATCTCGAAGAAATACTGATGGTCGCAGACGGGTTCAATGATGTTGCGAATATCATAGGGGATGTTCGGATCGGCGGGCACCACATTGTCGAGCTCGTGGCAGATGCGCGTCACCTCGTCGGTGGCGGGATGCACCGGAGCATCCTCCATATTGTTCGAGGGCAAGAAGCCGATCAACTCACGAATAGTCATCAACGTCTCCTCGTCGTTCTCACACATAAAGTGGCTCACACCGCTCACCGAGTTGTGTGTCATGGCACCGCCAAGGCTCTCCTTGTCACACTCTTCGTTAGTCACCGAGCGCACCACGTCCGGACCGGTGATGAACATCTGGCTCTCCTCCTTCACCATCAAGATGAAGTCGGTCAAAGCGGGCGAATAGCACGAACCGCCGGCGCAAGGACCCATGATGGCGGAAATCTGCGGAATCACACCCGAAGCCATCACATTGCGGCGGAAGATGTGGGCAAAGCCCGTGAGGCTCTCCACACCCTCTTGAATACGGGCACCGCCCGAGTCATTCAAGCCGATGATGGGGGCACCGTTCTTCAACGCCATATCCTGCACCTTTGCAATCTTCTGTGCGTTGGCAGCACTCAACGAACCGCCCAACACATTAAAGTCGAAACCATAGACAAACACCGTGCGACCGTCAATCTTGCCATAGCCGCACACCACACCGTCGCCGGGCACGCGCTTATTCTCCATGCCGAAGTTCGTGCAACGGTGCATCACATATTTATCTACCTCCACAAACGTGCCTTTATCGAGCAACACGTCGATACGCTCGCGCACATTGAGTTTCTTTTTATTTGTTTCCATAACGATTTACTAAATTAAGAAGGGGTTTAACACAAATTACTCAGCTGCATTGATTTTCAGCGTGATGAGCGTCTGTTCCACCATCACAGAGTCGCCCTCGTTGACCATCACGGCCACCACCTGGCAATCTTCAGAAACGGTGACGTTGCTCTGCATCTTCATAGCCTCCATCGTCAGCACGGTGTCGCCCGCCTTCAGTTCGTCACCGGGTTTCACATAGAGTTTCACAATCTTACACGGCATGGGCGCAGTAATCTTGTCGCCCTGCTTCTCGCTGCCCTGTTTCTTGCGCAGACGCATATATTTAGCCTGCGAGTCAAGCATATCGATTTGGTAAGTTGAATAGTTCATGTTCACCTGATAATGCTTGCCGTTGGCAGAGCGCACCATCTCGGCGTTATACGAGTTGCCATCGTGAAGAATAGAGCAGATGCCGTTTTCGAGCATCGCCACATCCACGTCATAGACCTTGCCGTCGATGTCAATCTTCACCTTGTTGCCCTCTTTGCTGATGAGGGTGACTTCAGCGAGTCGGTTACCTATTTGAATTTCCATAGAGTTCTGATTGTTAATAAGTAAATTAGATGCGCAGCACACCCTTCTGCAAGCCGAACGAGCGCCAGCGGTTGATGGCAGAGCCGTTGTCGGCGGGATTATTGTTGGCAGAACCGCCATTCTCCTCGATGTTCATCAAGTAGTCGATATAGGCAGCGATGATAGCCATCTGCTCACCCTCATTCTTGAAACCGGGACGCGGACGGAGGCGGTCGGCATTGCGTTCAATGAAGTCTGTGTTGTAGTTACCCTCTTTAAACGACGGCACGTCGATGATGCGGCGCAGATATCTGATGTTGGTCAACAGACCGGTCACCTTAAACTCATACAAGGCGCGGCGCATACGCTCAATGGCATACTGGCGCGTAGAAGCCCACACAATGAGCTTGGCAATCATCGGGTCGTAATACATCGGAATCTCGTAACCCTCATAGACGTAGCTGTCGATGCGCACACCGGCACCGTGGGGCTCGGTGAGCTGTTTGATGACACCCGGAGCGGGGCGGAAGTTATTCTCGGTGTCTTCGGCGCAGATACGGCACTCAATAGCGTGACCACGCTGGTGAATGTCTTCTTGCTTATATGAAAGCGGCTGACCGTCAGCCACCAAAATCTGCTCCTTCACGAGGTCCACACCAACCACCTGCTCGGTGATGGGGTGCTCCACCTGCAAACGGGTGTTCATTTCGAGGAAGTAATAATTCTTGTGCTTATCGACCAAGAACTCAATGGTACCAGCGCCCACATAGCCCACAGCCTTGGCGGCAGCCACAGCGCTCTCGCCCATGCGGCGACGCAAATCGGGGTCGAGGAACGGCGACGGGCTCTCTTCTACAATCTTCTGATGGCGGCGCTGCACCGAGCACTCACGGTCGCAAAGGTGAATCACGTTGCCATACTTATCGCCCAAAATCTGGAATTCGATGTGGTGCGGTTCTTCAACGAACTTCTCAATATACACCGTGTCGTCGCCGAACGAAGACATAGCCTCGCTCTTGGCAGCGTTATAACATTCCACCACCTCCGACTCGCTGTGAATGAGGCGCATACCCTTGCCGCCGCCACCCATTGAGGCTTTCAACATCACCGGGAAGCCGATGGCTTTGCACACACCGATAGCCTCTTCGGGGCTGTTGAGCTGCTCCTGCGTGCCGGGCACCACAGGCACACCGGCAGCAATCATGCGGATGCGTGCCTGAATTTTGTCGCCCATATCCTCCATCGTCTCCGGACGCGGACCGATAAAGATGATGCCTTCCTCTTCGCAACGGCGGGCAAAGTTAGAGTTCTCTGACAAGAAACCGTAGCCCGGGTGAATGGCATCAGCCTTGTGCTTCTTGGCTGCGGCAATAATCTTTTCTATATCAAGGTAACTCTCCGACGATGCGGCACCACCGATGCACTCAGCCTCGTTGGCATAAAGGACGTGACGCGACGTGCGGTCTGCCTCACTAAAGACAGCCACCGAGCGTATGCCCATCTCGTAGCAAGAGCGCATCACTCTGATGGCGATCTCGCCGCGGTTGGCAATCAAAATTTTTCTAATCATAAGAGATATTTAGTTGTGATATGTTCAGATGTTTCAACGTGTGTTCACTGTGTGTATCCTCTTTGTGACACCTTGAGTGTTCACTGTGTATTGCTCTTCAATCAGAGCCATTTGCGCGACGAAAATACAAATTATATTTCAAAATGCAGCTATATTGTCGCATAAAGTCATTATTTATGATTAATTAGCAGCCTTTTTGGCAGTTTAGCGTGGCGGATAGTCTCTATTCGCCACGCCTTATTGTATTTTTGGCTGCATCACTGCCGCCGTGTCATTTATAAGATGTTATCGGCAACGTTGCCGCTGCCGTTATTGATGAATAAAGCTGCGGCATCGCTGCCGCCACACATTATTAATACTACTGATTGACTCCTGCCTTACGTGCTTTGTAGAGCTGATAGGAGTTAATAACGTTGTGCCAAACACTATAAAAGCCGCCCACGATAGAGACCACCGGGGTGAGGAACGTGTATGCCATCCAGATGGCGAACACCGTGTTCTTCTGCCCCAGAGCCTGACCGGCAGCAATACGGTCGCCCTGACGAGCCCCGAGGGCTTTGCCGGCGCGGAACTGAATCAAGCAGCATATCAGTGAAATAGCTGCAAGACCCACCATGGTCCATATCGACACATGGCTGTGAACGATAGACTTCACCGTCACCGTGATAGCCAATGCCAACGACACACACCAGAGGTCGAAGGCCCAGTTGGCATGACGCACAAACACGTTAAACAGCTTCGGCAAGAAGTGGCGTATCAACCACGAGGCTGCCATAGGGCAAATCAAGATGGGGAACACCTTGCCCACAATCATAAAGAACGAAACGGAGAACGTAAGACCCTCGTCGGGGTTGACGATAGGAAGCCACACCGGTGCCCACACCGATATGACGAAGTTACTGACAATGATGTAGGTGATCAAACTCGACACATTGCCACCCAACTTGCCCACAATGACGGCAGAGGCGGTGGCGGTGGGACAGATCATACAAACCATTGCGCCTTCAAAAAGCACGCGCATCCAACCATCGGGCACGGCTATCGCACCCAATGCCAACAACGCATAGCTGCCCGTCTGAATGAGCAGCAACCACAGATGCCACAAGCGCGGATGCAGGTCGTGCAACGACACCTTGCAAAAGGTTAAGAAGAGCATAGCAAAGATTAGGCCGGGCTGCACCACAGAGAGTACATCAGCAGCAAGAGCATGAACGTCGGCAGAAAGTGGCAGAGCCACAAAGCCGAAATAAGCGAGGGCACCTGCCAACATAGCAAATGGCAGCGCCCAGTTTTTAATAAATGAACTGATCTTTTTCATGCCGCGAAGGTACAGCATTTTGCTATGCGACGAACGATTATAACAGCAAAAAGCATGCCTATTGCCATATTTAGTATATCTTTGCCGCAAATACTTGATATTTCACGAAATGAAGAAAGGTTTTTGGGCGTTATCGCCACTGTTTGTCTTCCTCTGTCTTTACTTAGTCACGAGTCTTGTAGCGCACGACTTCTACAAAGTGCCCATCACGGTGGCATTCCTTGTTTCTGCCATCTACGCGGTGGCAATCACCCCGGGAGCCATCAACGAGCGCATACGCATCTTCTCGCAGGGAGCCGGGTCTGCCGACATGATGTTGATGCTTTGGATCTTCATCTTGGCGGGAGCCTTTGCCGCCTCTGCCAAAGCCATGGGGGCGGTAGACTCCACCGTCAACCTTGCGCTCCACGTTCTGCCGCAGTCGCTGCTGTTGCCGGGGCTTTTCTTGGCTGCATGCTTCATCTCGCTCTCCATCGGCACGTCGGTGGGCACCATTGCCGCACTGACCCCCATAGCCGCCGGCATCGCCATGCAGAGCGAAGCCTCGTTGCCGCTCATGGTTGCCATAGTGGTGGGCGGAGCTTTCTTTGGTGACAACCTCTCATTCATCAGTGACACCACCATCGTAGCCACGCAAACACAAGGCTGCCGCATGAGCGACAAGTTTCGCACCAACCTCAGGTTAGTGGTGCCGGTGGCGGCAGTGATGCTCATCATCTATTACATCATCGGCATGGATATCAACATCCCCACCGACATTCCGCAAGTCAATTTCTGGAAGATACTGCCCTACCTGACGGTGATCGTCACGGCTGTGTGTGGCATGAACGTGCTCTACGTCTTGGTGTTAGGTGTAGTCCTTTCGGGCATCATCGGCATGATTGACGGCAGCTACGACCTCTTCGGGTGGTTCTCCGCCATGGCTTCGGGCATGATGGGCATGAGTGAACTCATCGTCATGACGTTGCTCGCCGCCGGCATGCTCTCTATGATACGCCACAACGGAGGCATCGAGTTCCTGATTCGTACATTGACGCTCCGCGTGAGCGGCAAACGCAGCGCCGAGTTCAGCATCGCCTCGCTGGTCTGCCTCGTCAACGTCTGCACCGCCAACAACACCGTTGCCATCATCACCTCCGGTCCCATCGCCGCCGACATTGCCCGCCGCTTCAACATCGACCCACGCAAGAGTGCGAGCATACTCGACACCGTGTCGTGCTTCACACAGGGACTCCTCCCCTACGGCGCTCAGATGCTCATCGCAGCCGGTTTGGCAAGCGAAGCAGCCGGTGAACCGTTGAGTCCGGCATCCATCATCGGCTACCTCTACTATCCCATGGGCATCGGCTTGGCAGTGGTAATCTCCATCTTGCGCGATAGGCGCAAGGTGGCATAACAAAAGCAAGCGGCACACATTTCAAAAAATAGTCGCAACTACGACCTTTTTTAATGTGTGCCGCTTTGTATAAATCTTTAGCGAAGATGGAAAATGCCGCTAATCGACATACCACGTAGGCATCTTCCAAAAATAATACAGTCGATATAGTTCACTTGCCGGGAAGTAATTTCATAAATGTTGATTGTTATAGTTATTTTTTCTCACCTATCCGTCAACCCATT
>CAZBWT010000060.1:0-3972 GCA_964495625.1 uncultured Prevotellaceae bacterium
CCAGCACGTCGTCGATGGTCTCGCCGTCGATGGTCTGGTCGATGTGGTAGCCCTCTTTGTTGACCGAGATGTGGACGGCGTTGGTGTCGCCGAAGAGGTTGTGCATGTCGCCCAAGATTTCTTGGTAGGCTCCCACCAGGAAGACACCGAGGTAGTAGGGTTCACCGGGGCGCAGCGGGTGGACGGGCAGGCTGTTGTTGATGCTGTTTTCCGAGATGTAGCTCACCACTTTGCCGTCTGAGTCGCAGGTGATGTCTTGCAACGTGGCCTGACGCTCGGGTTTCTCGTCGAGGCGCTGGATGGGCATGATGGGGAACACCTGGTCGATGGACCACGAGTCCGGCAGCGACTGGAAGAGCGAGAAGTTGCAGAAGTATTTGTCTGCCAACAGCTTGTTGACCTTGTGGAGCTCTTCGGGCACGCGCTTCATCTGGGTGGCTATCTGGTTGATTTCGCGGGTGACGGACCAGTAGAGCTTCTCAATCTGGGCACGCGTCTTGAGGTCGATGAGTCCGTGCGAGAAGAGCTCGAGGGTCTCTTCGCGAATCTGCTGCGCGTCGTGCCAGCTTTCGAGGGCGCTGCGCTGCGTGAGGTTATCCCAGATGTCGTAGAGCTCTTTGACGAGTTCGTGGTCGTCGGCTCCGACTTCCCACTCCTCGGGCATCTCGGGCAGCGAGGCTGTTTCGAGCACCTCCATGATGAGCACGGAGTGGTGGGCGGAGAGTGAGCGACCGCTCTCGGTGATGATGTTGGGGTGGGGCAGGTTGTTTTTGTCGGCTGCCTCCATGAGCTGGTACATCACGTCGTTGACGTATTCCTGGATGGAGTAGTTCACCGAGCTTTCGCTGCTGGGCGAGCGGGTGCCGTCGTAGTCTACACCCAAGCCGCCGCCGGCATCGACAAACTCAACGGGGAAGCCCATCTGGCAGAGCTGTACGTAGAACTGCGAGGCTTCGCGTATGGCGGTCTTGATGCGGCGTATGTTGGTGACCTGGCTGCCGATGTGGAAGTGCACGAGCTTGAGGCAGTCGGTCATGTCGTTGGTGCGCAAGATGTCAAGCGCTTCGAGCAGTTCGCTCGAGGTGAGTCCGAACTTGCTGGCATCGCCGCCGCTCTCTTCCCACTTGCCGCTGCCCGACGAGGCTAACTTGATGCGCACACCCACGTTGGGACGCACGTTGAGGCGGCGGGCTATCTGGGCTATGAGCGTCAGCTCGTTGAGCTTCTCAACGACCAGGTAGATGCGCTTGCCCATCTTCTGCGCCAACAGGGCGAGCTCAATGTAGCTCTCGTCTTTGTAGCCGTTGCAGATGATGAGGGAGTCGGTCTCGGTGTTGACGGCGATGACGGCATGGAGTTCGGGCTTGGAACCCGCCTCGAGTCCGAGGTTGAACTTCTTGCCGTGTTTGATTACCTCTTCTACCACCGGACGCATCTGGTTCACCTTGATGGGGTAGACCGAGAAGCACTGTCCTTTGAATCCATATTCGGCAGAAGCCTTTTTGAAACATTGTGACATGCTTTCGATGCGGTTGTCCAAGATGTCGGGAAAACGGAGCAACACGGGTGCCGTGATGTCGCGCAGCGCCAATTCGTCCATTACTTCGCGCAAGTCTACTTCAACGCCGTCTTTTTTGGGTGTCACCACCACATGACCTTTGCTGTTGATGCCGAAGTAGGATACGCCCCAACCATTGAGGTTGTAGAGCTCGGCGGAGTCTTCAATGTGCCATTTTTTCATTTCGTTGCTGACGTGATATAATATGAATTTGGGGGAATTATTGTTTGTCTACGCCTCTCGCCTTCCTGCCCGCCGCCGTGGGCGGGTGTGCAGTGGCTGAGGGGGTGGGCGGGTGTGATTAGCTGAAGTTAGGGATTAAGCAAGTTTAAGTCGTTAGGTGAGGGTGGGGGATGGGGTGATCCCCGGCGCGCCGCCCCGGGGCTGCGGTTAGATGCGCGCCACCGTGGTGATGTTGCCGCGCACGGTTTGACCAATCTTCACATCGACCTGCGCGTCGAGGGGCAGGTAGAGGTCGATGCGCGAGCCGAACTTGATGAAGCCCAACTCCCCGTCGATCTCGGAGCGCTCGCCGGCGTTGATGTAGGTGACGATGCGCCGCGCCATGGCTCCTGCCACCTGGCGCATCAAGATGACGGGTCCCGCATCGCTCTTGATGACGATGGTGCTGCGCTCGTTTTCGCAGCTCGACTTGGGCAGGTAGGCGGCGCGGTAACGTCCGTCTTCGTGCACCATCTTGAGCACGTCGCCTGCCAACGGACACCACTGGGCGTGTACGTTGAAGAGGCTCATGAAGATGGAGATTTGTATGCGGCGGTCTTTGAAATATTCGGGTTCGTAGACTTCTTCAATGGTAACTATCTTGCCGTCGCTGGGGGCAATGACCGCGTGGAGCGTGTCGCCACGGAAGGTGCGGTCAGGATAGCGGAAGAAGTTGATAGTGATAGCCAGGACGATAAGCTCAGGCACTAATATCAAGAAGAGCAACCAGTGCGGCGCATAGACCGTTAAGGTAATGACAGTGATGACTATGGCAGCCACCATGACCAGGATGGTTGACATCCCTTCTTGATGCATTTTCTTCTTTTTCATTACTTATTTTTAAACGCGTGCGCTATTCTAAGGCGCAAAAGTAGTTTTTTTTCGGTTGTAGACCAAATAAATGAGAAAATAATTACCTTTGCCGCCGCAAATAGTAATCATTACAACACGTTGAAATAGAATTGAAAAAGACTAACTTCACCCCTCGAGCCGCAAAGCCCGATCGTATCTTGACGTTTAGCCCCGAAGAGCAGACCACGTTGTTCGCCTTCTTGCAGCAAGTTTTATCTCCCCGTTCGCGCACCGAGATGAAGGCGCTGATGGGTCACGGTCATGTGGCTATTAACGACACTCCCACTACGGCTTTCGACGCTCCGTTGCAGCCCGGCGACACGCTGAGCGTGAACCTGACGCGCCCCTTCCCCATGCTCCGCAGCCGACTGGTGCGCATCTTGTTTGAGGATGATGCCTTGATTGTGATTGAGAAGAAGAGCGGACTGCTCAGCGTGAGCGCTAACGGTCACGAGCGCGAGAAGACGGCGCAGAAGATTTTGGAGGAGTATGTGCATCAGAGCAATCCGCGTGCGCGCATCTTTGTGGTGCACCGCTTGGATCAATACACCTCGGGCATCTTGATTTTCGCCAAGACCCCCCAGGTGCAGGATATGCTCCGCACCGCTTGGAGCACGTATGTGGTGGATCGCCGCTATGTGGCAATCACCGAGCACGTGCCCGCTAAGACCGACGGCGAGGTGTCGTCTTATTTGGCTGAGAATAAGGCTATGAAGGTCTATTCTACCCCCGACCCCGCTCAGGGCAAGTTGGCGGTGACCCGCTATCATGTGGTGAAGACCAACGGCGACTTTGCACAGGTGGATGTGGAGATCCTCACCGGTCGTAAGAACCAGATTCGCGTGCACTTGTCTGAGATGGGCTGCCCCGTGGCAGGCGACCGTAAGTATGGCGCACACACCAATCCCGCCGGCAGACTGATGCTGCACAACTACTTGCTGCAGTTTGTGCACCCCTTGACGCGTGAGCACATGACCTTCGAGCTCCCCATGCCGAAGAGCTTCCGCATCTGACAGAAGAGCTTCTGCAGCTGACAGAAGGACTCCCTATGCCGAAGAGCTTCCGCAGTTGACAGAAGGGCTTCCGCATCTGACAAATGTTGTGCTGGTGACGGCATACAACATATTCGTTTATTAATATCACTCTTTTATAAACCTCTTTTTACAGACAATTTACAGACAATCTTTTTATAGAAATCTGACAAAGGCAATCTTGCATAGACAGACCATCTGCCGCAGATAATCTTGCAGAAACAATCTTCAGACAATCCTTTTGCGATTGTCTTTCAGATGTCTTACGGAAAAATCCTCTTACAGATGTCTCATAGAAATAATCTCTTA
>CAZBWT010000060.1:4072-11904 GCA_964495625.1 uncultured Prevotellaceae bacterium
AGATGTCTTACAGAAATGCTCTCTTACAGATGTCTTACAGAAAAATCCTCTTACAGATGATTTTATGATTATCCATAGGGTTGTCTTACGTAAACAGTATTCTACATTAACTCTACAATAATTCAATGGACATTCCGGACTACATTATACGAGCCGAGCACATCACGAAGTCGTTTGGCGATAAGGTGGTGCTCGACGATGTAAGTTTGCTGGTGAAGCGCGGGGAATTTGTGACGATTCTCGGTCCGTCAGGCTGCGGCAAGACGACGCTGCTGCGCATGTTGGCGGGGTTTGAGATGCCGACAAGCGGCACGATAGAAATGGACGGCAAAGACATCACCGACCTGCCGCCTTACCGCCGCCCCATGAACACGGTGTTTCAGCGCTATGCGCTCTTCCCGCACCTCAATGTGTATGACAACGTTGCCTTCGGTCTGAAGTTGCAGCATAAGCCCGACGATGAGATTGACCGCCAGGTGTGTAAGGCACTCAAGATGGTGGGCATGACCGACTATGAGGAGCGCGATGTGAATTCGCTGTCGGGCGGTCAGCAGCAGCGTGTGGCGATTGCCCGCGCCATTGTGAACCACCCGCAGGTGCTCTTGCTGGACGAACCCCTCTCGGCGCTCGACCTGAAGATGCGCAAGGATATGCAGATGGAGTTGAAAGAGATGCACAAGACGTTGGGCATCACTTTTATCTATGTGACCCACGACCAAGAGGAGGCTCTGACACTGAGCGACACGATTGTGGTGATGAACGACGGTGTGATACAGCAGATTGGGTCGCCCACCGACATCTATAATGAGCCGGTGAACCCCTTCGTGGCGGACTTCATTGGCGAAAGCAACATCCTCAACGCCGTGATGGTGCGTGACGAGGAGGTGGAGGTGATGGGCAAGACGCTGAAATGCGTGGACCGCGGTTTCGCCCCCGGCGAGGAGGTGGACGTGGTGATACGTCCCGAAGATGTCTACATGGTGCCCAACCCCGAGCAGGGCATGTTTAGCGGCACGGTGAAGTCGTGCACGTTTAAGGGCATCCACTATGAGATGTTTGTCGAAACGCCCGACGGCTATGAGGTGCAGGTGCAAGACTATAATGCCTTCGAACCAGGCAAGCAGGTGGGCATGATTGTGAAGCCCGACGACCTGCACGTGATGCGCGCGCAGTACCTCTTCAACAGCTTCCCCGCTACGGTGGTCGATGACACGCACATCGAGATGCTCGGTGCTACGTTTGAGTGCACGCCGCACGGTCGCGCCAAGGGTACACCGCTGACCGCCGAGGTGGAGTGTGACCACATTGAGCTGACCGATAATGACGAGGACGGTACCGCTGCCGGCATCATCCGCTTCATTCTTTATAAGGGTAATCACTATCACCTCACCATCGAGGCGGACGACCGCACGCGCGTCTATGCCGACACGCAAGATGTGTGGGAGGACTTCGACCTGTTGGGCATCAACATCCGCCCCGAGCACATCCGTCTGAACTTCAACAAGCAGTCTTAACCAATGGATAAGTTACGCTTTATCTTGGGGCGACGCAGCAGTTGGGCGCTGCCCTACACCTTGTTTATGGTGGTGTTTGTGGTGCTGCCGCTGCTGTTGGTGGTTTATTATGCCCTGGTCGATGCCGAGGGGCACTTCACGCTCTATAACCTCGAGAAGTTCTTCCGCCAGACCGAGGCGGTCAACACCTTTCTCTATTCGATTGGTGTGGCTATGATCACCACGCTGCTGTGCATCGTGTTGGGTTATCCCGCCGCTTACTTCATGGCGCGCCGCGAGTTCGGCACGCCGCGCGTCATGGCGATGCTCTTCATCTTGCCCATGTGGATCAATGTGCTGCTGCGCACGTTGGCAACCGTGGCACTCTTCGACTTTGTGCACCTGCCGCTCGGCGAGGGGGCACTCATCTTCGGCATGGTCTACAACTTCTTGCCTTTCATGATTTTCCCTATCTATAACACGCTGCAGAAGCTCGACCATAACTTGGTGGAGGCTGCGCAGGACTTGGGCGCTACACCGAGCCAGGTGTTTCGCAAGGTGATCTTGCCGCTCTCGATGCCCGGCGTGAGCAGCGGGGTGGTGATGGTGTTTATGCCCACCATCTCGACCTTTGCGGTGGCGGAGTTGCTCACGATGAACAACATCAAGCTTTTCGGCACCACCATCCAGGAGAACATCAACAGCGGCGTGATGCTTAACTATGGCGCTGCCTTGTCACTCATCATGCTCATCATCATCGGCATCACCAGCTTCGCGGGCGACGACAACGACGGCGGAGCACAAAAACAGGAGGGGCTGCTATGATGAAACGTTTCTTCGCACAGGTCTATCTGTGGCTGCTGCTCACGGTGCTCTATGCCCCCATCTTGATTATTGCCATCTTCTCGTTCACCGAGGCGAAGGTGTTGGGCAACTGGACGGGCTTTTCCACCCGCCTCTACACTTCGCTTTTTAGCGGCAACGCGGGTTCATCGCTCAGCGATGCGCTGGTCAACACGCTGCTTATAGCCTTGGTGGCGGCTACCGTCTCCACACTGCTCGGCACGGTGGCAGCGGTGGGCATTGCCAATATGCGTCCGCGGTGGCGGCGGTGGGTCACCTTCCTCAACAGTGTGCCCATGATCAACCCGGACATCATCACGGGCATCTCCATCTTCTTGCTCTTCGTCTTCTTGGGGGTGTCGCGCGGCATGTTCACCATCATCGCCGCCCACGTGGCATTTTGCACCCCCTATGTGGTGCTGTGCGTCATGCCTCGCATCACCAAGATGAACCCCAACATCTATGAGGCGGCGCTCGACTTGGGAGCCACCCCGGCGCAAGCGTTCCGCAAGGTGCTGCTGCCCGAACTGAAGCCGGGCATGATTAGCGGCTTCATTCTTGCCGTGACTCTGTCGGTCGACGATTTCGCCGTGACCCTTTTCACCAAGGGTAGCAGCGGCATCGACACGCTCTCAACCTATATCTATGCCGACGCGCGCAAGGGTGGTCTCACCCCCGAGCTGCGTCCGCTTTCCACCCTCATCTTCGTCTGCATCTTGGCGCTGCTGCTCATCATCAACGCACGTGCCGCCAAGCAGGCGCGCAAAAATAAGCTCTCATGACACGTGCTACACTTCTCACCGCCTTACTTACTTCCGCCTTGATGCCTTTAGCCGCCCGCGCCGACGTGGCGCGCGACCATGTGCTGAAGGTCTATAACTGGGCAGATTATATTGACGAGTCGCTCATCGCCGAGTTTGAGCAATGGTATGAAGCCGAGACCGGCGAACGCGTGCACATACTCTACGAGACCTTCGACGTGAACGAGAATATGCTCACCGAGATTGAGATGGGGCACGAAGACTACGACGTGGTGTGCCCTTCGGAGTATATCATTGAGCGCATGTTGCGCCAGAACTTGTTGCTGCCCATCGACCGCAATTATGGCTCTACACCCGACTATACCCGCTATGTGTCGCCTTTCGCTGCCGAGAAGTTCGAGCAGATGGGCACGGGCGAGCGTCCCGTGAGCGACTATGCGGTGGGCTATATGTGGGGCACCACGGGTTTCCTCTACAACCGCGCCTTTGTGTCGGCAGCCGACTTGGATAGCTGGGGTGCGTTGGTGAATCCCGCCTTCGAGCAACG
The DNA here is from genome assembly GCA_964495625.1 of uncultured Prevotellaceae bacterium. GTDB lineage: Bacteria > Bacteroidota > Bacteroidia > Bacteroidales > UBA3663 > Liminaster. Next base: position 7,717 of record CAZBWT010000060.1, read on the forward strand.
CATCTTTATGAAGGATGCCTTTCGCGACATCTACAGCACGCTGATTTGTTATGCCCGCTACGACGATATTCAGGCGGGACGCGTGACGCGCGATGAGTTGGTGGCTAACACCACCGACGAGAACATCCGGGCGGTGGAGCAGGTGCTCACCGCCGCCAAGCCCAACATAGCCGGCTGGGAGGTGGATTTCGGCAAAGAGATGATGACGAAAGGTAAGGCTTGGATTAATGTGTCGTGGAGCGGCGACGCGATGTGGGCTATTGAGGAAGGTGCTGCCAATGGGGTGGACCTTGACTATGTAGTGCCGCGCGAGGGTAGCAATGTATGGTTCGACGGGTGGGTGATACCCCGCTATGCGCACAATCCGCGTGCCGCCTCATACTTCATCAACTTTATGTGTAAGCCCGAGAATGCCATTCGCAACATGGAGGAGATTGGCTACGTGAGTGTCATCGCTTCGCCCGAGGTGATGGAGGCAATGGTGGATAGCACCATTGAAGAGACCTACGACCTGTCATATTTCTTTGGCGACAGCATTGGTGCGGACTCGCTCCACATCAATCCCATCATGTATCCCGACCGCTCCACGGTGGCACGTTGCGCGCTGATGCACGACTGCGCCGACCAGACCGAGGCAATGCTCGAGATGTGGTCGCGCGTGAAGGGCGATAACCTCAACTGGGGCATGGTGGTGGTGCTTGTGGTGGTGTTGGCTGCCTATATCTATTATTACATTCGCAAATATCTCAACAAGAAGCGCAACCGCACCCGCCGATTGAAACGTCGGCGGTGAGGTTGCGCGTGTGGGTGGGCTGTGCTTTCAAGAGACGGCAACAATCTTCCCCGCCGTGATATACCACAAGAAGCCCTCAACGCGGTCGAAGCCCATCTGTCGCAGCAGGCGCATATAGCCGCGCACCTGTTCGGGGTGACTGCGGCTGCGCTGCCCCGTCTTATAATCTATCACCGTCACCCGACCGTCAGGATGCATCACCAGGCGGTCGGGTCGTTTTTGTATGTCGCCCTTTGCCACAATGGTCTGCTCATTGAGGATGCGCACGTCGTCGGCGAACCATTCCGCCACGCTCGGTTGCGCGATGAGCTTCGTCACCAAAGTCTTCATCTCGTCGCAGCTGATGAGTGAGGCATCTACTCCGCCTGCGTCATAGAGCCACTCGATGCGTTGCGCGGCATCGCTCGCACCAATCACAGCCGAGAGGGCAGCGTGTATGGCATTGCCTCGTTGGCGAGCTTCGTCGCCGAGGTTTACCTCGCTTTGCTTGAGGCTGAGGTAGGGGAGGCGACGCGTCACGGGTGCTTGTATCTCATGCGGAAGCTCTGCCGCATTGGAGGCTTTTTCGTTGCTTTGAGACTCGGTGTCTTCTATATCATCGCCGTCAGCTTTGGCATTTTCAATACCATCGCTGTCAGCTTTGGCATATTTTATATCATTACTTTTAGCCGTGGCATCTTTTACATCATCATCGTTAGCTTTGGCATCTTCAATCTCATCGCTGTTAGCTTTGGCATCTTCAATCTCATTGTTCCCCCCTTCAGCCATGCTTTGCGGTACATCTTCCACCGAAAGCGGAGCCAACGGTTCCGACTCGGGGCGCACCCATTCGCCGCGGGTGTAGGTGCCGGAGCCGGTTTGGGTGAAGTCTGCCAACAGGCACTCCAGTCGAGTTTGTGCGGATGCTGACGGCTCCTTGCCCTCGTCGTCGAGTGCCGGAGCCAATATCACCATTGCCTCTTTGGCGCGCGTCAATGCCACGTAGGCGGTGTTGAGGTTGTCAATCATGCAGCGCATACGCTCCTCGTCGTAATCGGCGGCGAAGATGGAGTGCGTCAAGTCGCGGGTGATGCGTATGGGCACCACGAGGTTGGGACGGGCAAACGTGGGGTGCTGCGGCACGCACCACAGCATGCCGCGCGGTTCGATATCCATCTGCCACGAGGCATAAGGTATAATCACGGCGGGCATACCCAAACCCTTAGATTGGTGTATGGTCATCACCCGCACCGCTTGTTGAGCCGTGGGGGTGGAGATGGTTTTGCGCACTCCGCTCTCGTCCCACCACGTCAAGAAGGCGGTGAGGTCGGTGGTGCGTCCGTTGATGAACTCCAACACTAAGTCGCGGAAGGCTTGCAAGAACGGTTCCTCGGCGCGAATCACCGCCTCGGGCAGCATGCCAATCAGAGCCTCCACCATCTCGTAGAGCGGGCGGGCGGAGAGGCGTTGCAAGATGTCGTCGGCAGAGGCACCGCCGAAATAGCGGCGCAGTGCCTCGTCGGTGGTGTAGCCCGCCACGTGCAGTAGCTGAGCCGAAGCCACCGCCCGCAGCAGTGCCGACGTGGGGTGCGCTAAGCTCTGCAGCAGACTCACCAACGTGCCGATGGCGGGGCGCGAGGAGAGTCGCAGTGCCTCGTCAGAAATTACGTCGAGCACGTAGGGACACTCGGGGTGCTCTGCCCGGTAGCGCAGTAGCGCGCTCACCGACTCGGCGCATATCTCGTTTGTGCGGCACAAGATGGCAATCTCGTCCGCCCTGTAGCCATGTCGCTGCAACTCAATCACCGCCTCGGGCAGACGGCGCATCGCCTCTTCCACCCGGTCGCTCTTCACCTTTCCAGCCAAAAACTCTATCTGCACCCTGCCTGCACCGTGTTGGGGGCGTATGGGAGCCACCTGCTGCTCCACGTCAGCATAGATGCGCGTCAGCACATCGGTGGGTGTGGCGGCTTCGTCGTTGTAATAGCCCTGCATGGTGCGGGCGGCGAAGGTGAAAAACTCGTTGTTGAAGCCCACCACCTCGGCAGCCGAGCGCCAGTTGGTGCGCAGCGTCGTGTTGTCGTCGTGGCGTTGTGCCGTCTCATAATGGTCTAAGCCGGAGTGGAGGAGCCCCCAGTCGGAGCCGCGCCAGCGGTAGATGCTCTGCTTCACGTCGCCCACGATTAGGTTGTGATTACCCTCGGCGAGGCTGTTGCTCAGCAAGGGCATGAAGTTGCTCCATTGCAGACCCGAGGTGTCTTGAAACTCATCAATCATGAAGTGGCGTATCTGCGCCCCCACCTTTTCATAGATGAACGGTGCATCAACACCCGTGGCAACCCCGCCGAAGCTCTCATCTTTATATATAAGTCGTTGCAACAGCTCGGTAGTGCTCGAAATCAACATCACACACTGGTCGGCGCAATAGTCGCGCACCTTGCGGTCGAGGTCTGCCAAGATGCCGAGCTGATAGAGGTTGGCAAGGATGGCTTGCGCCGACAGATACTGACTGTAGTCTTCGGCAAAGAGGCGCACCTCTTCGCGCATCAGGTCGGCAATGGCGCTCACCGCCTCGGGGGGCAGTGAGGGGCGCGCGGCACCCTTCGAGGCGGAGAACCACTTGTCGGGGGTCTCCACCTTGCCGATAAACGTGGCTGTGGGAGCGGTGAGCACCCCCTGGCTCCACTTGACGAACTGCCGCATGAAGCCCCGACTGCCGCCCGAGAAGTCGTCGGGCTGCAAGCCGTGGCGAGCCATCAGCATCAAGGCATCCTCGCCCGTCTGTCGCACGGCGGTCTTGAAGTCGTGCGCCACGCGTTTCATGCTGTTGGCATAGTCGCGCAGCGCACCCTTGTCGGCGGTGAAGCGGGCTATGCTGTCGCTGTAGTTGCGATATTCTTCTGACACGAGCACCTTAGCCATTTGCAGCAGGTCACGCTTGAAGTCCCACGAGCTGCCCTCGCTGATGCGGTCGCGCGAGAAGTCGAGCATCCACTCAAACAGCGCCTTATCTGTGCCGCGGTCAAGTTCATCGACAAACGCACCGACGGCAGCCTCGAGCACGCGGTCGGAATTCAGTTCCACCTCATAGCTGCCCTGCACGTTCAGTTCGCGGGCAAAGCTGCGCACAATCTTCTGAAAGAAACTGTCGATGGTGCTGATGTGGAAGTTGGAGTAGTCGTTGAGGATGCGCGTCAAGATTGTGGCGGCGCGACTGCGCAGCGCGCTGTCGCTCACCTTGCCCCCTTGGTTGAGGTCGGTGTAATAAGGCGACTGCCGCGGGTCGTGAGCCAAGGTCTCGAGCTCCTCCACGATGCGCGTCTTCATTTCGGCGGTGGCTTTGTTGGTGAATGTCACCGCCAAGATCTCGTCGAAGAGGGCGGCGCGACCCACTTCGGGCGCAGCCAAGTCTTCAC
>CAZBWT010000061.1:0-7619 GCA_964495625.1 uncultured Prevotellaceae bacterium
GTAACACCTATCAAATACCCACGGTCTATGTCTGCTATATTTCGCACCACATGCTTTTTAGCTGCCGTCACAATGACGGCAACGTTATCTCTTGCCTCAGAGATTGAAGAGGCAACTGTGCCCACCAACATCCACCCCGATGAACACACCTATTACGTTGACGCACAACTGAGTGACAGCGTCGCCGAACGGTCAGCATACACCTTCAACAGCCTAAAAGATGCACTGACGCTGGCTAATGGCAAGCAAGAGGTGACGATGTGGGTGGCTCCGGGTGTCTATTGGCTCGACGACCCGGACGACCCGACGGTGCGACGCGGTCCCAACGGCGAACAGGGCACGGGCATCCCCTATGCCATGGAGGTGAACTGCCCCGGACTGCAAATCATCGGTCTGGATGACGACCCGCGCAACACGGTGGTGGCAGTGAACCGCGGACAGACGCAGGGAGCTTTGGGCAACTACACGATGTTGCATCTGCGCGGCGACGACCTGACGTTCGAGAACCTCACGTTGGGCAATTTCTGCAACGTGGACCTCGACTACCCGCTGCGCCCCGAACTGTCGCGCCCCAAACGCGGCGAGGCCATCGTGCAGGCTCAGGTGGCTATCTGCGAGGGCAGCGACCGCGTCTTGGCTCGCCGTTGCCGCTTCATCAGCCGCCTCAACCTTTGCCCCTTGGTGGGCGCTCGCCGCACGGTGTTTGACGATTGTTATTTTGAATGCACCGACGATGCCTTGGCGGGGTCGGCGGTCTACCTGAACTGCCGTTTCACCTTCTTCAGCAGCAAGCCTTTCTATAACACCTCGCCCACAGGTGCCGTCTTTTTGCATTGCCACATCGACACGCACACACGCGGCACACAATATCTGACAAAAGTGCCGGGCGCAGTAACAATGATTGACACCGACATCCGCACGCTGTATGATGCCTCGGCGAGTCCGCTCGCCATCAACTGGTCGCGCGAAGCGTCGTCGCCGGTGTGCTATCAGCACGGCGTGACGCTCAACGGCTCTACCTACTTGGTGGGAGCAAGCAGCAAACAGATGGGGGTGACATTGCTCAACTCTGACCCGCTGCTCTCAGCCTTCCGCATTGTGTATGAAGGCGACACTATCTATAATGTGGCGAACCTCGTGGCGGGCGATGATGACTGGGACCCCTTGAAGCAGCGTGCCCGCATTGCCGATGTGGAGGCACAGTTGGGCAGCGACCTGCTGCACCTGCCGGTGGCAATGTTTGTCGACGCTTCGCGCCGAGGTTTGGCTGCGGTGGGCGACACGCTGTCGCTGCGCGCCCGACCTGTGCGCTGGTGCGGCTACGAGGTGAGCAGCACGTTTAGCGGCTCTACGCTGCTGCGTTGGAGCGCCCCGGGACAGTTGGCTATTCAGCCCACGGCATACGCCACGGCGCGGTGCACGAGTCGCAACAACTTCGACCGGAAGCTGCACAGCCTCATCACCGCCACCAGCGATTACGGTTGCCAAGGGGCTACGATTGTGGAGGTGGAGCCGTATCTGACGGCTGCCCCCACCTTCACCACCGCGCCGAACATTGCTTTCAACAAGAAAGCGAAACGCTGCGAGGTGCATTATGAGCTGAGCGGCACGGGTGAAGACATCAGCACCATCACGTGGTATCGCTGCCCCACCGAGGCTTGTGCCGAGGCGCTGCTGTCAGCCCCCGCCACGGCGCACGACGCTGTGCCCGAGGCGATTGCCGTGCGACGCGCCAACGGGTCCAATGGGGCTACCTACACCCCTAACCGCGCCGACGTTGACCAATGGTTGGTGGCTGTGGTGACTCCCCGCCGCCGGGGCAGTGAGGCGGGCTCGGCTACGGCTGCCCGGAGCAATCAGCTGACGGGCAAACAACTGAAGTGGGCTATCTTCGACGAGCAGAAGCTATCGACCGACTTTCACGACCTGCCCACCGAGTGGCAGCCGCTGGTGAAGCCGGGGTGCTGGACGCTTGATGCCTATAAGCCGCTCGACACCGAGGCTTACCCCTGGACTCCCGACCCGCACCACGCCTGGTATTACGGTGCCGCCACCGATGCTGCCGTAGGCGTGGGCTTGGTGCAGCAGTCGCGCGGGGCTCGTCTGTTTTACACCCCCACACGCACGTCATGCCGCTCGATGCGCGTCACGGCGATTGTGGACCCCTGCAAGAGTGGCGGACAAGGATTTGGCAGCGCCACGGGTCAGTATTTAGAGGTGTATATCGCCTACGATGCCCACACGCTGACGGGCTACGGTCTGCGCATTGAGCGCACGGCGCAATATGATAAAGCGGTGGTTTTCACCCTGATGCGTTATGACCACGGGGTAGCCACACCGCTGACACAGCCGCAGGCTTCGAGTTGTTTCCGCTCGTCGTGCACGCTGAAGCTCGCCCTGAGCGGACACACGCTGCGCGCCACAGCTTCCACCACCGCCGAGGCGGCGGCTCCCCGCGAGGATGTCAGCCCCGAGGTGAACTTGGAGGCAACCGTGGAGGGTGCTGCCGGATGCGCTTTGGGCTTGCAACATACGGGTTCGACAGGGGCAAGCGCCACCATGATACACTATCTGGAGGCGGAATGGGGTAATTAATTGGTCGGCACGATTTTGATATTCACGAAAATAACCTATATTTGCGGCTGAATATCCGATAGACGTTGCTGTCTTATCTCAATTACAATATCATGGCTGGAATACGTCAACGACTATTCGCAGACAAACGCATTCGCAATAAACGATTCCGCAAATAAACGCATTGGCAAATAACACAACAATACACAACAACTACACACATACTCTTATAAAAAGATGAAAAACAAGATAGTCTTGACCGGCGGCTGCGGCTTTATAGGCAGTCACACTTGCGTGGAATTGCAAGAAGCCGGCTATGAGGTGGTCATCATCGACAACTTATCAAATTCCGAGGCTTCGGTGATTGACGGCATTGAGCGCATCACCCACACACGTCCCGCATTCTATCAGGTGGATTGCGGCGACAAGGCTGCCGTCTTCAAAGTGTTCGAGCAGGAGGGTCCCATTGCCGGCATCATCCATTTTGCTGCCAGCAAGGCAGTGGGCGAATCGGTAGAGAAGCCGTTGCTCTATTATCGCAACAATCTGACTTCGCTCATCACTATGCTCGAGGCTGCCGAGGCATTCGGGCTGAAAGGCTTCGTCTTCTCGTCGTCTTGCACCGTGTATGGCGAACCCGACCCGGGTCGCAATCCGGTTGACGAGACGGCTCCCATCAAGCCTGCCACATCGCCCTACGGCAACACCAAGCAGATTGCCGAAGAGATCATCCGCGACAACACCAATGCCGGTGCACACTTCAAGAGCATCATCTTGCGCTATTTCAACCCCATCGGCGCACACCCGTCGGCTGAAATCGGCGAGCTGCCGCGCGGCGTGCCGCAGAACCTGCTGCCTTATGTGTGCCAAACGGCTATGGGCATCCGCAAGGAGCTGAGCGTGTTTGGCGATGATTATAACACGCCCGATGGCTCTTGCATCCGCGACTACATCAATGTGGTGGACTTGGCTAAGGCTCACGTGAAGGCATTGGACCGCATGGTGGAGGGTCGCTCGGAACAGCCGGTGGAGTATTTCAACCTCGGCACGGGTTCGGGCGTATCGGTGCTCGAACTGATTCGCACGTTCGAGTCTGCCACCGGTGTGAAGGTGCCTTATAAGATTGTGGGGCGCCGCGCCGGCGACATCGAGCAGATTTGGGGCTGCGTGGATCGCGCCAACAAGGTGTTGGGCTGGAAGGCTGAAAAGTCGCTCGCCGAGACCTTGGCAGCCGCCTGGAAGTGGCAACAAAAGCTGCGTGAACGCGGCGTGATGTAATGAGAGCTCTGTTCGCTGCGATATTATCACTTGCGTTGTCTCCGGCTGTCGTCGGGGCGGCGCAAGTGTCGGTTTATACCCACCCGTTGGCGCCCGAGGTGCGCACGCTGAAGTGCATCGTTGACGACGATTTTGAGAAGCCCCTCGTGATTGACACCGATGGGCAAAGCTCGATTGAGGTGAGCTTCGACATCTTGAGCGACGACGAGCGACGGGTGTCTTATCGCGTGGTGCACTGCACGGCGGATTGGCAGGAGTCCCCCATCTCGGAGTTAGATTTTATGGATGGCTTTCAACCCACCCGCATCACTGATGTGACTCCCTCGTTCAACACCAACATCGGCTATCATCATTATCGCATCACCTACCCCAACGATGACTTCCGGTTGCTGATTTCGGGCAACTACGCGCTGCACATCTTCTATGACGACACTCCCGACGAAGATATTGCCGTGGCTACCTTCCGCCTCAGCGAAGGGCGCGTTGCCATTGGCGGCAGCGTGAGCGGCAACACCGATGTGGACTTCCGTCAGAGCCACCAACAGCTGACGTGCGACGTGTCGTGGAGCACCAACACTTTTACCCATATCGACCCTGCGTCAGACCTCATCATCAAGGTGCGCCAGAACGGTCGCCGCGACACGGAGCGGCAGGTGACGCGGCCAAGTCGCATCACTGCGGGCACGGCGTTTTATGAGCATCTGCCCGAGCTGATCTTCCCCGCAGGTAATAACTTCCGACGCTTTGAGTTCACCGACGAGCACTATGCCTCAATCGGGGTGGACCACGTGAGCTATCACGCTCCGTATTATTACACCACGCTGCTCATGGGGCAAGTGCGCCCCAATGCGCCCTACCTGTATGACAGCGACCAGAACGGACGTTTCTTGACGCATGCCCTGCGGGTGGATGATGCCGAGACGGAGTCGGACTATTTCGTGGCGGAGTTCCGGTTGGAGTCTGCCCCCATCGCCTTGGGCGGTCGCGACATCTACCTCTATGGCGACTTCACTTATGGTGAACGCACCGCCGACACCCGCATGGTGTATGACCCCGAAACGAATTGCTACGGGCTGAATGTGCTGCTGAAGCAGGGTGCCTATAATTACCTCTTTTTGGTGGGCACTGCCGACGGTGAAGAGGATGAGCCATCGCCGCTGCGCACCGCCCCCATCGAGGGCGATCACTATGAAACGCCCAATGAGTATGACGTGTCGGTTTATTACCGTCCCGCAGGGGCAAGATATGACCGGCTGATTGGGATAACGACGCTTTATTATAAGTGAACGCGGAGTTTTGTGTGAACTAAATGGAATGTACTGATTAATATATATAGCATGGCAAATAAGAAGAAGGTCTTCGTCTCTGGTTGCTACGACATGCTGCACAGCGGTCACGTAGCATTTTTCAGGGCGGCGGCACAATATGGAGACTTGTATGTGGGCATCGGTTCGGATGCCACGATTTTGGAGTTGAAGCATCGCAAGACAATATATTCTGAGAGGGAACGACTTTATATGGTGAAAGCTATTCGCTATGTGACGGACGCATTCATCAACCCGGGGTCGGGTTATCTTGACTTTGTGGAGACGGTGGACCGTGTAAAGCCGGATGTGTTTGTGGTGAATACCGACGGCGGTTCTGAAGATAAGCGCCGCTTTTGCGCCGAGCGCGGCATTGAGTATGTGGAGTTGGAACGTGTGCCCGACGATGGCATGACGGCGCGCTCTACCACCTCACTGCGCACCAACGTACACTCGCAACTGCCTTATCGCCTTGACTTGGCAGGCACGTGGATTGACCAACCGTATGTGAGCGAGCACGGCGCAGGTTGGGCCATCACCATCTCGCTCGAACCGACCGCAGAGTTTATGGAACGCGGCGGCATGTCTACCTCCACACGCAAGGCGATACAGAAGATTTGGCCCTACGAGCTGCCTAACTACGACGAGGAGATGTTGGCGAAGTTGGTGTTCTGCTTCGAGAATGAGCCGACGAAGCAAGAACATGTGTCGGGTGCTCAAGATGCCATCGGCATTTGTATGTCCGGTTTGAACCGCCATTATTATGACTGTCATTATTGGCCCGAGAAGATTGAGAGCTGTCACGATGAGAAGATCTTGTCGTGGTTGGAGGAGCACATAGCCCTGATTCCGATGTTCCCGCGACCCGATGGCACGTCGGTAATTGAGGGTCGAAAGGTCACCGCCGAGGGTGTGAAGGCACTCGCCGACGCTGCTGCTGACTGCTGGAATGCCATCATGAACATGGATCTGCAGAGCTTCGCCCGCGCTTATCAGGCTTCGTTCGAGGCTCAGATTGCCATGTTCCCCGCCATGATGAACTACCGCGTGAAGGAGTATATAGACCGCTATCGAGACCAGGTCTTGGCATGGAAGATGGCAGGTGCCGGCGGCGGCGGATATCTCGCCGTGGTGTTTGACGACACGATGCCCGAGGGCGCTTTGCCCATCAAGATTCGCCGCAAGGGGTTGCAATAACACCCTTCACCCTACATTTTGCCAACAATTAGGCTCGTTTTGCGAGCATTCTTCAAGGAAAATGAAGAAAATTAACGCAAAATGTTTGTCGGTATCTGCATAAAGGCTATATTTGCAACCGTTGTTTAACAAAGTCTGAAGTTCATTATGTATCAGAACACACAGCTCCACCGCCATCACCATCATGCCCACGAGGCAGGACAACTCATTTAGTCGGGATGAGCGGAGACGTTGCACGTGCTGTCTGATCCATGAGAAGATAATACCTCTCGAGTGCCCGGCTAAGGAATTAGACCGGGCACTTTCGTTTAAAACAGACACCCCAAACAGACAATCAAAAAGAACAAGATAAACCATTAAAGCACTGAACACTATGTTAAGAATCGCTATTCAGAGCAAGGGTCGTCTCTATGACGACTGCATGAACCTCTTGAAAGAGGCAGGCATCAAGTTGGGTACCGCCAAACGCACACTGCTCATCCCGTCGTCTAACTTCCCCGTGGAAGTTCTCTATCTGCGCGACGATGATATCCCCGAGTGTGTGGCAAGCGGCGTGGCTGACGTGGGCATCGTTGGGCTCAACGAGTTCCGCGAGCGCGAGAAAGAGGCTGAGATTGTTAAACAGTTGGGCTTCTCGAAGTGCCGCCTGTCGCTCGCCATTCCGCAATCGGTAGACTACCCCGGACTGTCGTGGTTCGAGGGCAAGAAAATCGCCACCTCCTACCCCAACATCTTGAGCCGCTTCTTGACTGAAAACAACATTCACGCAGATATTCATGTAATTACCGGCTCGGTTGAGATTGCTCCTAACGTAGGTTTGGGCGATGCCATCTTCGACATCGTAAGCTCAGGCAGCACCTTGGTAAGCAACCGCCTCAAAGAGGTGGAAGTGGTGGTGGAAAGCGAGGCTGTGCTCATCGCTACCCCGGGTCTCGACGACGAGAAACGCGCCTTGTTGGAGCAGTTGATGTTCCGCTTCGATGCCGTGCGCGAGGCTGAAGACAAGAAGTACGTGATGATGAACGTGCCCGACGGCAGCCTACAGGCTGTGCTCTCGATGCTGCCCGGTGTGAATAGTCCCACGGTGATTCCGTTGGCTACACAGGGCTGGCACAGCGTGCACACGGTGATTTCAGAACGCAGCTTCTGGGACCTCGTGGGCAAGCTCAAAGAGGCAGGCGCACAGGGCATCTTGGCGCTTAACATTGAGAAGATGGTGATGTAAACCATTGATAGTGAAAAGATGTATCACATACATTAATAGTG